>JALOPX010000085.1 GCA_025453655.1 Candidatus Krumholzibacteriia bacterium | reverse complement strand
CTGCACCGCTTTTTTCTGCTGTTCGAGGCCTTTTTTCATGTTCACGCCCTGCCCGATGCAGTGCGAATATGCCAGCACGAGGGACGGCCCGTCGTACGCCTCGGCCTCGATGATCGCCCTGACGGCCTGGCTCTCGTTCGCTCCCATCGCGATTCGAGCCACGTAGATGTATCCGTATGTCATCGCCATGAGGGCAAGGTCCTTCTTCGGGGTTCTCTTGCCGCCCGCGGCGAACTTGGCGATCGCGCCCATCGGCGTAGATTTGGACATCTGGCCGCCCGTGTTGGAATATGTTTCCGTATCGAGGACCAGCACGTTAACGTTGCGCTTCTGGGCGAGAACGTGGTCGAGCCCGCCGTACCCTATGTCATATGCCCAGCCGTCTCCTCCGAAGATCCAGACGCTCTTCCGGACCAGCGTGTTGGCGAGGCCGGCGAGGTTTTTCGCGTCCTCCGAGTCGATCCCCCCGAGCTTCTCGAGGAGAATCCTGACCCTTTCGCGCTGCTGCTTCATGCCGGCCTCCGTCGACATGTCGGCGTTGATCAAGTCGCCCGCGAGCTTGTCCCCTATCCTCGACGACAGCCTGACGAGCAGTTCGAGGGCGTATTCCCTCTGCTTGTCCAGGGCCAGCCTCATCCCGAGCCCGAATTCTGCGTTGTCCTCGAAGAGGGAGTTGCTCCAGGCGACCCCCCTCCCATCCTTGTTCGAGGTATATGGGGTGGCGGGAAGGTTCCCACCGTAGATGGAGCTGCATCCCGTGGCGTTCCCTACGATCATCCTGTCGCCGAAGAGCTGCGTGACGAGCTTGATGTAGGGCGTCTCGCCGCATCCCGCGCAGGCTCCTGAGAATTCGAACAGCGGCTCGAGAAACTGGACCGTCCTGAGGGAATCGAGCTTCAGATGCGACCTGTCGATATAAGGGATGCCGAGGAAGAATTCCCAGTTCTTTTTCTCCTGCGCCCTTATCGGCGGCTGCTTGGCCATGTTGATCGCCTTCCTGTCCGGTCCCTCCTTGCTCTTCGCCGGGCAGTTCTCTATGCAGTTGCCGCATCCCGTGCAATCCTCCGGGGCTATCTGAATCGTGAACTTCATTCCGGGGAACTCGTTCGCCCTCGTATCGGCGTGCTTGAAGGAGGGCGGCGCTCCGCACAGGGCCGATGGATCGTAGATCTTGGACCTTATGACGGCGTGGGGGCAGACCATGACGCACCTGCCGCACTGGAAACAGATATCGGGCTCCCAAACAGGGATCTCGAGCGCTATATTCCTCTTTTCGTACTTTGTCGTGCCGCTGGGGAAGGTCCCGTCGGGCGTGAAGGAGCTGGTCGGTATCTCGTCCCCCTCCATCGCTATCATCCTGCCCACCATCTTCTTCACGTAGTCGGGCGAATCGTCGGGAACGGGCGGGATCATGGGGATATCGCTCGTCGCCTTCGAGGGGACCTTCACCTCGTGAATATTCTCCAGGGCCTTGTCGATCGACGCGAAATTCATCTTCACTATCCTCTCGCCCTTCTTCCCGTAGGTCTTTTCGATGTGCGTCTTGATCGACCCTATCGCCTGCTCCTTCTGGATGACGTTGCTGAGGACGAAGAAGGCCGTCTGCATGATCGAGTTTATCCTGGCGCCGAGGCCGAGGCCCCTCGCGATCTCGACGGCATTTATCACGTAGAACTTCAGCTTGCGGTCGATGATCCGCTGCTGCACCTTCGCCGGCAGGTTGTCCCAGGCCTGCTCCGGCGGGAACGGCGTGTTGAGAAGGAATGTCGCCCCTTCGCGGGCCGACTTCAGCACGTCTATCCTCTCCATGAAGGGGAACTGGTGGCAGGCCACGAAATCGGCGCTGAATATCAGGTACGGCGAGTGAATCGGCTCGGGGCCGAACCTGAGATGGGACACGGTCACCGATCCGGCCTTCTTCGAGTCGTAGACGAAATACCCCTGCGCGTAGTTGGCCGTCTCCTCCCCGATGATCTTGATCGAGTTCTTGTTCGCGCCGACCGTCCCGTCCGCGCCGAGGCCGAAGAAAACGGCCTTCGTCTGCCCCGGATGCTTTATCGTGAACTTTTTGTCGTAATCGATGCTGCCGTGGGTCACGTCGTCGTTTATGCCCACCGTGAAATGGTTCTTCGGCTCGGTCTTTGCCATGTTATCGAGGACTCCGAGAACCATCCCGGGGGTGAATTCCTTGGAGGAAAGGCCGTATCTGCCGCCGATCACGCGCGGCATCCGCCCGAAATGCCCGGCGCTGAGCCCGGCATCCTCGTGGAGGGCGGTCACCACGTCCTCGTAAAGAGGCTCGCCGAGGCTCCCCGGCTCCTTGGTCCTGTCGAGAACGCATATCGTCCTGACGCTCTGCGGCAGGGCCTTTATGAAATGCCTCAGGGAGAAGGGCCTGTAGAGCCTTACCGCCAGTACGCCGACCTTTTCGCCTTCGCCCGCGAGATGCGTGATCGTCTCGTAGGCAGTGTCCGCTCCCGATCCCATCATCACGATTACTCTCTCCGCGTCCGGGGCGCCGTAGTACTGGAACAGCTCGTACCTCCGCCCGATGACCTTCTCGAATTTCCTCATCACCTCTTCAACGATACCGGGGCACGCGGCATAGTAGGGATTGATGGCCTCCCTCGCCTGGAAGAAGGTATCCGGATTCTGCGCGGTTCCGCGGATGAAGGGGTTGTCCGGCGAAAGCGCCCTCGCGCGATGCGCCCTCACCAGCTCGTCGTCGATCAGCTTCCTTATGTCGTCGTCTTCGATCAGCTCCACCTTCTGAACCTCATGAGAGGTGCGGAAGCCGTCGAAGAAATGAAGGAAGGGCACTCGCGCTTCGAGGGTCGAAGCGTGGGCAATCAGCGCCATGTCCATAGTCTCCTGGACGGTGTTCGACGCGAGCATGGCGAATCCAGTCTGCCTGGCGGCCATTACGTCGCTGTGGTCGCCGAAGATCGACAACGCGTGCGCGGCAAGTGTCCTCGCGGAAACATGGAACACTGTGGACGTAAGTTCCCCCGCTATCTTGTACATGTTCGGAATCATGAGAAGAAGGCCCTGCGAGGCGGTGAAGGTGGTCGTGAGCGCGCCTCTCTGCAGGGACCCGTGAACGGCTCCCGCCGCCCCCCCCTCGCTCTGAAGTTCGGTCACCTGGGGAACGGAACCCCATATGTTCAATCTTCCCTCGCTGGACCACTGATCCGAAAACTCCCCCATCGGAGACGACGGCGTAATCGGGTAAATCGCGATTACCTCGCTGACCTTGTGCGCTATATGTGTCGTCGCCTCTGTTCCGTCGATCGTAACTTTATCTCTGCTCAAGGTTCCACCTTCCAACATTCGGGACAATGAACTCCTCTGATACTTTTAACCGCAAATCGGAAAACATCTTAAATCAACGGCCCGTCTTCGGGGCCGCCGTTGACCGGCTGAGGATGTCAAACGTATAAATGATACTGATTTTCCCGCGAAAGTCGAGCAAAATCTTTATGATTGCATCGCCCTTCCGTGCCCTCGGGGCCACCCGGCCTGCCGCCGTGAGAAAAAAGAAGCGGGGGCCGCCATGCTTTTCGCATGCAGGCCCCCGAAACCGAGGTTTTGGTGATGCCGGGGCGCGAAGCCCGGGATTCCCCGTACTGCCGCCCTACGGCATCTCTATGAATCCATTATCCTGAAGAGCGTGGAACGATTCCCGCGAGTGCTTTATCGTCTTTTCGGCCTTGGCCAGCAACTCCTCGTAAGTCAGGTTCAGGCGCGCCACTCCCTGCTCGATGGCCTTTCTGCCGACGGCGGCCGCCTCGCGCGGATAGATCTGCCACTCGTCCATCGTGGGCAGGAGATAATCCTCGCGCATACCGATATCCTCGGCGCATTTCGCCATCGCCTCCGCGGCGGCAAGGCACATCTCGTCGGTGATCGTCCTGGCCATCACGTCGAGCGTCCCCCTGAATATTCCGGGGAATCCGAGGGAATTGTTCACCTGGTTCGGGAAATCGCTCCGGCCCGTGGCGACGATCCTCGCCCCGGCCTCCTTCGCGTCCCAGGGATATATCTCGGGGATCGGATTCGCGCATACGAAGACGATCGAGTCCTTCGCCATCGATTTTATCCATTCCGGTTTCACGGTGTCCGGGCCCGGTTTCGAAAGGGCTATGAGAACGTCGGCTCCCCTGATCGCCTCGGCCGGTCCGCCGGACACGTTGCCTCCGTTCGTAACCTTCGCCATTTCCCATTTTTCCTTGTACGATTCGACGAGCTCCTTCTCCCTTGCCCTGTTCAGGATCCCTTTGCTGTCGCACATTATCATGTTCTCGTATTTGACGCCGGCAAGGGCGATCATCCTCGCGATGCAGATGTTGGCCGCGCCCGCTCCCAGCATCGCCACCCTGACCTTCGACATATCCTTCCCGACGATCTTTACCGCGTTGATCAGGCCGGCCACCGTCACGGCGGCCGTGCCCTGCTGGTCGTCGTGCCAGACCGGGATCCTGCACTCCCTGCGCAGCGTGTCGAGGATCCTGAAACATTTGGGCTGCGATATGTCCTCGAGGTTGAATCCGCCGAAGGGATCCTTCGTGTCGAGGCAGATCTGCACGCAGTCTACGCCGCCGAGATACTTGAAAAGGATGGCCTTTCCCTCCATGACGGGGATCGCCGCCTCGGGGCCTATGTCCCCGAGCCCGAGCACCCTGGTCCCGTCGGAGATAACGGCTATCATGTTGCCCTTGTTCGTGTGCTCGAAGACCTTCTCGGGATTGTCCCTGATGTCGAGGCACGGCTTCGCGACGCCCGGCGTGTACCAGATGGCGAAATCGTCGAAATTCCTGATGCAGCATTTCGGCATAACGCCGAGCTTGCCTTTGTAAAAGGGGTGAAGGCGCATCGCGTCGATCGAAGGCTGCTGGGACTTGGCCAGAAGCTCTTCCTTCGTCATCTTCTTAGACATCGCAATCCTCCTGCATGCCGCTTGCCGGGAGACCTTCCGGCCGCCCGGTCCCTCATGTCCACGGGTGATTTATTTCGATCGCGGATGAACTTCTTACACCTGAAAATCCACATTCAGGAGAGAAGCTCATTTCCCGCCCTGAAGCCTTCGTCGAAGGCCTTCATGTTCAATTCTTCCGTTCCCTTCGGCACACGGGCAAGGATCGCCTTCTTCACCGATTCTTCGGAAATGACCCCGGCGATCCGGGTGAGGATGCCGAGGGCGACTATGTTGGTGACGACGGCCTTGCCGACCTTCTCCGTGGCGATCTCCGTTATCGGCAGGGAATAAACCTTGAACTCGCCTTTCGGCAGATCCTTCACCAGCCCGGAGTCTATGATGAGTATGCCGCCCTTCTTGAGGTCGCCGGAATATTTCCTGCATGATTCCTGCGTCAGCGATAGAAGCAGATCGAGCTCGAGCGCCTTCGGATAATCGATCTCCCCGTCGCTTATGACGACCTCGGCCTTGCTCGCCCCGCCGCGCGCCTCGGGCCCGTAGCTCTGAGTCTGAACCGCGTTTCGCCCCTCGTAGATCGCGGCCGCTTCGGCAAGGATCTTCCCGGCCAGGATAAGGCCCTGCCCGCCGGATCCACTCAAACGGATTTCGTATCTTTCCATCATTTCCCCGTCCTGAGACTTGTTACCAGTTTTTCGTATTCAGCGGTGTATTCAGGTTTATCCACATCCATGAGAACGCCGGTCTCCATCCTGCCGCGGCGCTCCTCCTCCGTCATTTTCTTCCATTTGGCCGCAGGCACGGCGTTATCCCTTAGCCATTCCATCAGCTTCACCGGGCTCGCCATCTTGTTCCTGCGGCCGAAGGCGGTCGGGCACGGGGTCAGGATCTCGACGAGGGAGAATCCCTTCTTGGCGAGAGCCATGGCGATCATCTTCTCGCAATTGGCGACGTTGTAAACGTCGGCACGCGCGACGAAGGAGGCCCCGGCTGCTATCGCGAGACCGCTCGTGTTGAACGGGGGCTCTATGTTGCCGAACGGGGCTGTCGCCGCCCTCGAACCGGTCGGAGTGGTGGGCGAGCACTGCCCACCCGTCATGCCGTAGATGTAATTGTTGTAGAGGAGGACCGTGATGTCGATGTTCCTTCTCGCGGCATGGATCAGGTGGTTGCCGCCGATGGCCGTCGCGTCTCCGTCTCCCGTGATGACTATGACGTTGAGCTTCGGATTGCCGTGCTTCACGCCGGTGGCGAAGGGTATCGCCCTTCCGTGCGTCGTGTGAAGGGTGTTCATGTCGACGTAGCCGGGTGTCCTGCTCGAGCACCCTATCCCCGAGACCATCACCGTCTCGTCGAGGGATATGCCGGACTTTTCAATGGCCCTCAGTATGGCCTTGAGAACTATGCCGTCTCCGCAACCGGCGCACCAGATGTGCGGAAAGTTCTTCTCGCGGATATATTCGAGGTAGTTGAACAATCAGACCACCCCCTTTATCATGTCGACGATCTCCCGCGGATCGATCGGGTTGCCGTCGACCCTTCCCAGCTTGTGCACGGGAACGGCGCAGCGCGAGGCCAGCTCGACCTCTCTCGCCATCTGCCCCATGTTCAACTCCGGTACAATTATCGCCTTTACCTTCCGGGCCATGGCGAGGACTTCCTTCTTGGGGAAGGGCCAGAGGACCTTCGGTTCGAGAAGCCCGGCCTTGATCCCCATTTCCCTGCATTTGAGCACGGCGCTTCGGGCGGATCGGGACACCGAACCGTACGCGAAGATCCCGATCTCCGCGTCGTCGAGCATCGTTTTCTTCACCTCTATTATATCGTCGGCGTGCATGACGATCTTCTTCACGAGCCTGTGGACCAGTTTCCCTATTATTTTGTTGTCGTTCGTCGGGAAGCCTGTCTCGTTGTGGCAAAGCCCGGTGACGTTGTACCTGTACCCGGTGCCGAAGGGCGCCAGGGTGGGGATGCAGTCTTCCGTCTCCCTGTACGGCAGGTAGTCCTTCGGTTTCTCCGCGGGCTTCCTGCGATTGACTATCTCTATCTTCGATTCGTCCGGGATAATCACCTTCTCCGTCGTATGACCGACGATCTCGTCGAGGAGAAGTATCACCGGCGTCATGTATTTCTCGGCGAGATTGAAGGCCCTTATCGTCTGCTCGTATGATTCCTGGGCGGATGAGGCCGACAGGACTATTATGCCGTGATCCCCGTGCGTTCCCCAGCGCGCCTGCTGTACGTCCATCTGCGCGGGAAGGGTCGGCATGCCGGTGCTGGGCCCGCCCCTCATCACGTTGATGATCACGCAGGGGACCTCCGCCATGCAGGCGTATCCGATGTTTTCCTGCTTGAGGCTGAAACCGGGCCCCGAAGTGGCCGTCAGCGATTTCATCCCCGTCAGCGAAGCCCCGATGATCGCTCCCATGGCGGCGATTTCATCCTCCATCTGGATGAACCTTCCCCCGATTTTCGGAAATTTCACCGACAGATGCTCGGCCACCTCCGTCGACGGGGTTATCGGATACCCGGCGAAGAAACGGCACCCCGCCACCAGGGCACCCTCCGCGCAGGCCTCGTTTCCCTGCATCATGCGGATTCTGCCGGAATGATCATTACTCAAAATGACCTTCTCCTTGATTTGGGGTAGAAACGTACCCCGGTTAAATCCACGCCCCGGCCGCGCACGAAAAAAAAGGAACCCCCTTGAAGGGTCCCTCATTCCACCGTGATCGCGAAGTCCGGGCAGCGCAATTCACACAACATGCATTTTATACAGTCGCCAGGATTCTCCACCTTCGCTTTTCCACCCTCCATCACGAGAACCTTCTTGGGGCAGAAGGCGACGCAGATCTCACAACCCTTGCACCACTCCAGCTTGATCCTGATGACTGCCGGCTTCTTCGAAGCCGACTGTTCCTCAGCCATCACCATATCTCCAGTTCCAGCTAACACACTGTATTTTAAACTGTTAGCGATTACAACCAGACATACTGCAAAGACCGGTTCAATATATATGAGGTCGAGTTTTTAATCAAGACTTATTTGCCTATAACCGACAATTTTAACCATAACGGACAATGCGGGGCTCTGCGGGGGAGGGAAAGGTCATCGTCATGACTGGTGAAAAAATCTGGAGCTGGCGGACGGAATCGAACCGACGGCCTGCGCATTACGAATGCGCTGCTCTACCTGCTGAGCTACGCCAGCTCCCGACAGCAATCAATATATCAATCGAAGGTCACTTATCAAGAATTTTCTTCGACCGGCCGCACGAATCGGTATTCGCCGGCCCTGTCTTCTGCCCGATCGATCCTGCGAATGACATTGCATGAATGAAGACGGGGCGGTCGCGGCTTTCATTTCAGCGCTTCTGATCTTTTCGCGTTGAAATCCCTGTAGAAACCCACCGATTTGAAGATTTCGGCGTCGATCAGCGGCTTTCCCCTCACGATGAAATTCGCCATGTTCAATCCGACGCCGGGCCCGAGCATGAATCCCTGGCCGCACATGCCGACGCAAAGGTAATGCCCCCTGACCTCACGGACCTGGTCGAGGATGATTATCCCGTCTGGAGTCATCGGGTAAAGCCCCCGCCATACGCGGCGAACGAGCATGTTCCTGAGCCTGGGGATGAGATCGATGAGCCTCCGCGATATCACAGGCATGAATTCCGAGGTGCAGGATCTGTTCCTGCCGATGATCGGGTCGATCGGCGTATAGCAGAATATGACCTGCCCGCGGTCGTTCTGCCCGAAATAGAAATTGGTCGTCCTCCCTTCGGGCCCCGGCCTCATATCCACGATCAGGGGATCGAAGAACCTCTCCATCGGGGCCGATATCCCGGCCTCATGGCTCTCCGGAACCACGGGAATATCGATCCCGGCCATCATCCCCACTTCCATGCCGAAGGAGCCGGCGGCGTTGACGACGACATCCGAATAATATTCCCCCTTCACCGTTCTTACTCCCTCGATCCTGCCGCTTTTTATCAGCAGCCCCTTCACCGGCTCGTTGAACCTGTACTCCGCCCCCCTGTCCTTCGATTCCTGCCAGAAGGCCGCGGACATCTTCAGCGGGGAAACCTGCCCGTCTCCCGGGGAATAGGTGCCCCCCCTCAATCCGTCCATGTTGATTCCGGGGACGAGACGAGCGATCTCCTCGGGCCCCACAAAATCTATGTCGAGCCCGAATTTTTTCTGCCGCGGCAACAGGCTCCTCAGCGTCTTTTCGTCTTCCTCCCTGTATACGGGATAGCAGTAGCCCCCCTTTATCCAGCCTATATCCGTGCCGTGTTTTTCCTTCCAGGTCGAGAATATTTCGAGGCTCTGAAGGCAGAGGGTGATCTTCGCCGGATCCGAATGGGTCGCCCTCACGCCGCCGATCGCGGCCTTGTTCTGCCCCTGACCCGCCGAATGAGCCGTGTCGAGCACGAGGACGCGCCATCCCTCGAGCGCGAGAAAGTACGCGGTCGGGCACCCGACGCTTCCCGCTCCGATGATTATCGCGTCGTACTTACTGATCATTCTTCCACGCCTTTTTTTACATTGGCGAAAAAGGACAGGGGAACCTCGGAGACGAAGGGCCTGCCCGTCGGAAGGGTCACTTCCGAAGGATCCACGCCCTCGCTCCTGAAAAGGCGCAGTATCAGGTCCGTGCAGGTTTTTCCCCCGCACGCCCCCATGCCCGTCCTTACCGTGGCCTTCAGGATGTTCATGTCCCTTACGCCCGCCCTGATCTGGGCGCGAACCTCGCCCGCAGTCACCCTTTCGCATCGGCAGATCACGGTTTCGTCCGGCAACGGCTTCCCCATGCCGTCCGTCTCAGTACCCTTCTCCCTCTCGAGAACGGTGAATCCCGCCGCCAGGCAGGCCTCGGCTTCGGGCACCTCGAGGGAAACGAGGAGCCTTTTTTTATCGAAGGGCGAATTCTTTATGGATACGACCCTGCCCTTTCCGATAGGGCGGCCTTCCATGTCGACCGTATTCACGAAGCTTCCCGCTTTGAGCTCCCCCGGGGGCAGTTCGAAGGGAACCACCACCAGCGAAGTGCCTTTTTCCGCGTCGTGCCCGGGCCTTACCAGGGTTATGGCGAGAGCGGGACAGGCATCCACGCATTTCAGGCATCCGGTGCATTCCCCGCTGAAAACGGGTTGTCCCATTATCGATCCGCCGGGGATCGTTATGGAACATTTCTGGCATGCATCCACGCACGGATTGCAGGGTATCTCCTCGACGCATCTTATAACGGGGAATGCGCGGCTGTTCTTGATCTCCGGCTCGAACGGGATCACGGCCCCCGGTTTGCTTCGCAGAATCTGCTGCGTCGCCTCCCATTCCTCGGGGATATCGACGTCCTTTCCGAGGTACCGCGCTATCCTTCGTCCCGTGATCCTGCCGCTGAATATGGCCGCCGAAGCCTCGGCGATCTCCTCGGAATCCCCGCAATTGAAACATTTGACTCCGAATTTCTCCAGTTGCGTATACAACTCGTCAACAGGGGAAAGCCCCACCGCCAGAAGCAGGGTATCGACTTCAAAGCGCGTTTCGGTGCCGCTGACGTGGTTGAAGGCCGCGTCGAGGCGGCAGATCGTTATTCTTTCGAGTTTCCCGTCCCCCTCCGCCTTCAAGACCGTATGGGATGTATATACGGGAACTCCAAGGCGCCTCAGCTTGTCGAGGTGGACCTTATACCCGCCGCATTTGTCGAGCGCCTCCACCAGCCCGACGACCTTTATCCCGGCCTGGATGGCGTGATATCCTGCGATAAGCCCCACGTTTCCTCCGCCGACGATGAAGAGCCTTTCCGTCGGCCTGACGAGGTCCCTGTTGAGAAGGGTCTGGAAGGCGCCCGCCCCGTAGACGCCGGGCAGGTCGCATCCCGGGAAGGCCAGGGTTTTTTCCCTGGCTCCGCAGGCTATCAGCACGACGCCCGGATCGACGAGAATGTATTCCTTCCCGTCGTATATGCCGATCTTCCTGTCGAAAAAGACGCCGACCGCCGTGGTGCCGGCAAGGACCCTGACGGAATCCAGTTTCTCGAGTTCGCCCGTGAGGATCTCCGCGATGCGGATTCCGCGCGTCCCGGCGTAGCAGTCGTCCCTGGAACCGAAAAAAGGGTGAGTCTGAAGGGTAAGTTTGCCGCCGAGATCCTTCTTGTCGTCCACCAGAAGAGTGTCGATCCCCAGCCTGCCGAGTTCGATGGCGGCGTTGATCCCGGCCGGTCCGCCCCCAATGACGAGTACATCGGTTTTAATTTCCAGACAGCCCGAATAATCCGGTCTCTCGTCGTCCGCCGGCAGGGAAGGGTACCCGTCGCAGCTCCTGATCTCCATACCCTCCCGCAGGGCCGTCATGCATCCCTTCACCGGGAAGCCGCCCACAACGACCATGCACTGGCTGCACTGGCCGTTGACGCAGAATATCCCCTGCGGAGCGCCGTCTCTCTGGTGATGCCCGAATACCCTGACGCCGTTGGCGTAGAGAGCGGAAGTGACCGGCTCTCCGTCGACGCCGGACATCTTTTCGCCGTTGAAGGTGAAATCGACCCTGTTTCTTTCCTCAATGGGTATGATCGGGTGTGTCTTCAGCCTGTGATCGATTTTCTTCGGGGAATCTATATCCAAACACCTCGTTCTACTGGGAGATAGTCAGCAGAACCTGATTCTTCTCCACCGATGTTCCGGGAGCCACCTTCAGCGACCTTATAACTCCATTGACGCTTGAGGTCAGGCTGTTCTGCATCTTCATGGCCTCGAGAATGACGAGGACATCCCCCTCCCCGACCGTGTCCCCCTCCTTGACTTCGTAACTCACAACCATCCCGGGCATCGGTGCGGTCAGGGTGAATTCCGACCCGTTCCTGTTGTCGCGCGCCGATTCCTCGGCCTTCTCGCCGGAATGTCTCTTATCTTTGTCCCTGGTCACGATCGGAGCGGTGTCGCCGGTCGACCTTACCTTCGGCCTGCCGCCCACCTCCTCCACATCGATATTATAGTATTCTCCCCCGACGAAGACGTTGAATGTCCTCGCGCCCGGCCCCCTCTCGGGTTTCGGCGTCTTAAGGTTCACCGCGGCCTTGCCGCTGCGAACCTGTTCGATCAATTCGTCTTCCTTCGCCACATCCTCGAGGGTTATCGGCTTTACATCCGGAGGCGGCTCCTCCAGGCCGTATTTCCACTTGAGAAACCTCAGGCCGGTCTGCGGATACATCGCGTAGATAAGGACATCCCTCTCGCTTCTCGCGATCCCCGAGACGGCTTCGCGCGCCTTCTCCATCTCCGGCTCGAGCATGTCCGCGGCGCGGCACTCGATAGGATTCTCCCCCCTCGGATACCCCTTCAGGATCATTTTCTGGATCTTCGGGTCCATCGGCACGGGAGGTTTCCCGTACAGGCCGTACGCGTAATCCTTTATCTGCGCGCTTATCATCTTGTATCTGCCGAAAAGGACGTTCTGGACGGCCTGGATCCCTACGATCTGGCTCGTGGGGGTCACTAGAGGGGGATACCCCATGTCTTTTCTAGTCCTTGGCAGTTCCTCATAAACTTCCTGCAGCCTGTCGAGGGCATCCGCCTCCTTGAGCTGGCTGACCAGGTTCGTGAGCATCCCGCCGGGTATCTGGTGCTCCAGCACGCCCGTATCTATCACGGACATGCTGGTGTTGTTGAGGAAACGCCGGTATTTCGGCGCGATCTTCTCCAGATATTGCCCGAGCTCGAAAAGGGTTTCCAGATCGAGGCCCGTTTCCCTTTTCGTGGCCTTGAGCGCCGCGATGATCGGTTCGACCGCCGGCTCGGAAGAGCGAAGGCCGAACGGCGCGAGCGCGCAATCGAGGACGTCCACCCCGGCCTCGACGGCCTTGAGGTAGGTCATCGAAGCCATCCCGCTGGTGTAATGGCAGTGGAGCTGCAGCGGGATCTTCACATTCGACTTGATCGCGCTCACGACATCATAGGCGTCGTAGGGGTTCATCAGCCCCGCCATATCCTTTATACAGATGGAATCGGCGCCCATCTCCTCGAGGGTGCGGGCCTTGCCCACGAAGTATTCGAGGTTGAAAACGTCGCCCCCGAGGCGGGGCTCGGTGAGCGAATAGGAGATCGTTCCCTGAATCTTTTTGCCTGTTTTACGGATTGCTTTGAAGGAAGCCTCGAAATTTCTCTCGTCGTTTAGGGCGTCGAATACCCTGAAAATGTCTATCCCGGATTCGGCGGCGTGCGATACGAAGGCGTCAACGACGTCATCTGCGTAATTTCTGTATCCGACCAGATTCTGGCCCCTCAGGAGCATCTGAAGAGGGGTCTTCCGGACCCTTTTCTTGATCTCTATTAGCCTGTCCCAGGGATCTTCATTGAGAAACCTGGTGGCCACGTCGAAGGTGGCGCCGCCCCAGACCTCGAGGGAGTGGAATCCCGCCTCGTCCATCTTCTCGCATATCGGCAGCATGTCCTCCGTGCGCATGCGCGTCGCGAGTGTGGACTGGTGCCCGTCCCTCAGTGTGGTGTCCGTTATCCTGACCGGTCCCTGTCCCGCCGCTGTGGTTTTACCAGCCATAATCATCCTGTACAGGCGAACCTTATATAAGTGAAAATCTTCTCAGGCGGACCCTTGAGGGATTTCCTCTCACTGCGAGAGTCCTTTTGGTCATGGTCTCGCGCCGGGAACCCATCTTCCAGGGGCTGACCTTCTGTCCGAACCGCTTGTCCGACTCATTGTTTTCGGTTTCAATATAAGCTTCGATGGCGGCCGAGATGGCGGCCATGAGATTGTTATCCATCTTTCTGCCTCCCTCTCACTTTCACCGGCATTAAGATAAGCCCGCTTTTTCCCGACTGTCAACAAGAATTACCTGGCCGAAGGGCAGGGTGCGGCGCAACCCTTTTAACGGGAGCGGCTTCTGAGCCCCCGCCCCGGTGCCCCGTGTCCCGGCCGGCGGGTGCGCGGCATGATCGGCGGCGGCAGGCCGAGATACTTCCGTGTGGCTTGATTAAGGATATAATACCGGCGGGGTGAGAGGACCGCGCTCCTGGCTGGATGTAAAAAAATGCCCCGCCCGGATCTCCCGATATTGAGGGA
>JALOPX010000084.1 GCA_025453655.1 Candidatus Krumholzibacteriia bacterium | reverse complement strand
CGACGGGGCAGCTCTTCGCGCAGAGCCCGCAGGCTATGCACTTTTCCTCGTCGATGACGAAGGCGATCATGTCCTTGCAGACCCTGGCCGGGCAGCGCCCTTCCCTGATGTGCGCCTCGTATTCGTCCCTGAAATGGGCTATCGTGCTGAGGACCGGGTTGGCCGCCGTCTGGCCGAGGGCGCAGAGGGAGGCGACGCGCATCACTTCGGCCAGTTCCTCGAGCAGCTCGATGTCCCCATCCTTCCCCTTCCCGGAGGTGATGTTGTTGAGTACGACGAGACTCTGCCTCAGGCCCTCGCGGCACGGGACGCATTTCCCGCACGATTCGTGGCCGAGGAAATCTGTGTAGTAGCGGGCCGTGTCGACCATGCAGGTGTCCTCGTCCATGACGATCATTCCGCCCGAGCCCATCATCGATCCGGCCTCGAGCAGGCGGTCGAAGTCGACCGGCGTGTCGATCATACTTTCAGGCAGAACGCCGCCGGACGGCCCTCCCGTCTGAACAGCCTTGAATTTCTTTCCGTGCGGGACGCCGGCGCCGATGTCGAAGATGATCCTCTTCATCGGTATGCCCATCGGCACTTCAACCAGGCCGGTGTTGTTGATCTTCCCGACGAGCGAGAATATCTTCGTGCCGGTGCTCTTCTCCGTGCCTATTTTGTTGAACCAGCCCGCCCCGTGGTTGATGATCAGCGGGACGTTGGCCCAGGTCTCGACGTTGTTCAGGACGGTCGGCTTGTCCCACAGCCCCTTGTGGGCGGTGTGCACGTACTTGGGCCTCGGCTCGCCGACCTTCCCCTCGATCACCGACATCAGCGCGCTCGATTCTCCCGAGACGAAGGCTCCGGCGCCGCGCTTGATCGTGATCCTGAACGAGAACCCAGATCCGAGGATGTTCTCGCCGATGAGTCCGTACTCACGGGCCCTCGCGATGGCGAGCTCGGTGTTCTCGACTGCGAGCGGGTACTCCTGGCGGACGTATATGAATCCCTCGTTCGCGCCTATCGCGAAGCCTCCGATGATCAATCCCTCCAGCACGCTGAGGGGATTCCCCTCGAGAATGCTCCTGTCCATGTAGGCCCCGGGGTCCCCCTCGTCCGCGTTGACGATCACGTATTTCGGGTCGTCGTCGCATTCGGCCGAGGATCTCCATTTCCACCCCGTTGGGAACCCGCCGCCGCCCCTCCCGCGAAGCCCGGACTCCTCGATCTCCTTTATGATTCCCTCGGGTTTCATCTTGAAGAGGGCCTTCGCAAGCGCCGAATACCCGCCCGCCGCGATGTAGTCCTCTATCCGCTTGGGATCTATCAGCGTGTTGGCCTCGAGAAGAAGGCGCTGCTGAAATTTGTAGAACGGTATGTCGTCTATGCGGGCGATGCGCTCTCCGGTCTCGAGGTCCTTGTAGAGGAGCCTCTCGACGTTACGCCCGGCCACCAGGGTCTCGGAGACGATCTCGGGAACGTCCTTGGCCTTCGTTCCGAGATAGCAGGTCCTCTCGGGAAGTATGACGACTATCGGCCCGCGCTCGCAAAGCCCCCAGCATCCGGTCCGGCGGATCTCCACCTTTCCTTCCAGGCCCTTCGCCGCGATCTGCCGCTCGAACTCCGCCACCACGTCCTGCGAACGGGTGGCGAGGCAGCCGGTCCCGGAACAGATCGTCACGCACATGCGATCGGCCCTGCGTTCCGAATCGAGTTTCTTTTTCAAGGCGTCAAGGTCCTCAGGCGTTTTCAACCGCGATATCATTTTTCTTCTCCCGTCTTAGCGATTCGAATATTTTCTCCAGATCCCTGGTCGAAGGGTTGCTGTAGTACTGGTCGTTTATCTTCATCACCGGCGCGAGGGCGCAGCAGCCGAGGCAATGGACATTCGTCAGTGTGAATGTCATGTCGGCGTCGGTCTGCCCGGGCTCGAGGCCGAGAAGCGCGGATACCGAGGTGTTGAGCCCGTTCGCACCGCGCACGTGGCACGCGGTCCCAGTGCAAACCTCGATCTTGTATGTTCCCACCGGCTCGAGGCTCAGCGCCTCGTAAAAATTGGCGATCGTGTAGAGATGCGAAAGGGATACCTTCAGCCTCCTCGAGATCCATCTGAGAACGTGCCCCGGGAGCCAGTTGAGGCGCGTCTGGACTTCGAGCATTATCTGCAGGACGGTGCTCTTGTCGTAATCGTATTTCGCTATGATCTCGTCGACCAGGTTGAGCTGTTCGAGCATGTCCCGCAGCAGCTTTTCCTTTTCCCCGATATTCCCGACCGTCTCGGCGTGCCGCTTCGCCTCGTTTTCGAGACGGGTCAGCTCGCCGAGGAAATCCCGCTTGTCGAGGCCGAGCGAGTAGTATTGCCCGAGAAGCTCGAGCCCTTTGAGAGCCATCGTCTGCCGGTCGGCGGCGGGGGCCTGCCCGGCCGACTGCTTCCTGCTCTCGCTGAGAGCGGCGGCGCGCCTCACCGACTCGAGCAGGGCGTGCGGATCGAAGGGCCTGGTGATGTAGTCGGAGGCTCCGTTCTTCATCGACTCGACCGCCGAATCGACCGAGCCGGAGCCGGTCAACACTATCGGCACGATCGCCGGGTCGATCCCCGCGATCTCCTTCAGGGCCTCCATGCCCTTCATGCCCGGAATATCGAGGTCGATGACGGCAACGCGGGGGCGCTCTTTCGCGATCAGGGCGAGCCCCTTCCGGCCGTCGCCGGCGACGCCCGCGCGGTAACCGCCCTTTTCCAGCTCGCGGCGGCAATCCTCGCGCGTCGAATCGGCGTCACCCATCAAGAGGAGGACGTCCATTGTATTCATTTCAAGCTCTTTCCCGTTGAGAGACATTATCGATGCTCCTTTCCAATCCCGCGGCGCCGGAGACTCCCCTTGAACGGCGGAAAAACCCTCCGAACGCGCGCCGGGCGCTGCGATGGAAAGCATGTGGCGTGCCGCGCGGCCGCGGCCCGACAGGCGCGCCGCCCAACCGCTTGCAATCACTTGATGTAACCGGCAATTTCACCGTCCGGCACATTCGCGACCGGCCGGCTCCGCGGCGCCGGCGCGGTACATTTTGTGCCCTGCGTATCGGGCGCCGGGTAATTTGGTCGCGGCCGGCCGTCAGCCGATCCCGTACCTTCGCATCTTCTCGCGGAGGGTCTTCCTGTTGATGCCGAGGAATTCGGCCGCCCTCGCCTTCCGCCCTCCGGACCGTTCGAGCGCCCTCAATATCTCTTTTTTCTCCGATTGAGCGAGCGATCCGTTCAACCCCTCCCCGCCGCCGCAGGCCGGCGGCTCCGCGATCGGCAGCTCGCCCGGCCCGATGACCTCGCCGCAGCATGTGACGACGGCGTATTCTATCGTATTCTTCAGCTCCCTGATGTTTCCCGGCCAGTCGTATTCCATCAGCCGGCGCATCGCCTCTTCCGATATCCCCGGCCTGCAGGCCCTGCCGCCTATGGCCGCCCTCGAAAGAAAATGTTCGACGAGTATCGGAATGTCCTCCCTGCGCTCCCGCAGCGGGGGCAGGTATATGGGAACGACGTTGAGCCTGTAGTAAAGGTCCTCCCTGAACCGGCCCTCCCGTATCTCCCGGGAAAGGTCCCGGTTGGTCGCCGCGACGATCCGCACGTCGACCCTGATCTTTTCGAGGCTCCCGACCTTCGATATCTCCCTTTCCTCTATCACGCGAAGCAGGCGCGACTGCATCCCTGTCGATATGTTCGATATCTCGTCGAGGAAGATCGTCCCGCCGGAGGCGAGCTCGAATTTTCCCCGCGTTGTGTCGATCGCGCCGGTGAACGAGCCCTTCGCGTGCCCGAACATCTCGCTCTCGAAGAGGGATTCCACGAGGGCGCCGCAGTCCACGACCACGAACGGCTTGTCCCGGCGAAGGCTGAGGCGGTGGATGTTCCAGGCGACCAGTTCCTTCCCCACGCCGGTGCTCCCGTGCACGAGGACCGTCGAGTCTGTCGGCGCAACCTGCCTGATAAGGTCGGCGACCCTGAGGACGGCCGGCGAGCAGCCGATGATCCGGTATTCGGAGGCCCCCTCCGCCTCTCCGGCATCCGTCACGGCGCGTTCGAGATCGCACCTTCTGCTCTCGATCGCACCGGCCACCGCTTCGAGGAACGCTTCGGGTGCGAACGGCCTGGTCATGAAATCGCGCGCGCCGGCGCGCATCGCCGCGACCGCCGCGTCTATCGTTCCCCCGGCCGTCATGGCGATGACGATCGAGGCGGGGTCTGATTCCCTTATCCTTTTCAGGACCTCCATCCCCGGCATGCCGGGCGCGTCGAGGTCGAGAACGATCACGTCGTACGAAACCCTGTCGATCTCCGAGAGGGCCCGCATCCCTTCATTGACGGACTTCGCCCGGTATCCGGCCCGGACGAGGGCGCGGACGAGCGCCTCCCCGGCGGTCTCGTCTCCGTCAATGACCAGTATGTTTGCGCGATATGTCATAGGGACCTTTCGCCGGCATGTCGCGCGGATTCACCGCGCCGGACGTTCCCTTCGCCATGAAACGGCCTGCCGGCAGGGCGAAATATAGCATTTACGGCGCCCAGAGTACAGAATAGTTCGGCCCGGGCGGCCTTGAGGATCCCCGTCGCCGGGGATCTGCCGCGGGAGCCGGCGCCCGGGGAACGGGCCCCCTTCGCGCGTCGAAAAGAGTCCCTACGCCCGCCGCCCGGCTTCGGGCAGGGGAGGCATCCCGTCGTACCTCACGACGCCATCCGGCCTTCCGCAGAAGACGAAGCTGTTGTTCATGTGGTCGCGTTCGTCGAGGCCTATCCTCCTGAAGACGCCGGCCCAGGTCCCCTCGCCGGAGTACTCCGACACGACCGGGCTGCCGACGCGCTGCGCCTCCCATTCGGGGTGCCGGGCGACGAAATCGGCGTAGACATGCTCGGCGTGGTCCTCGAACTCGGCGTTGAAAAGGAAGGCCCGGCGGATGTTGACAAAAGCCATGATGTTCGAAAGAACGGCGTATCCGGCCGCCATGCACCAGGGGATCGCGGGGAAGAGGTACCAGGGATCCTTCACCCCGTCCTCCTTCATCTTCTCGTTTATGACGAGAAGGTGCATGTACTCGTTGTCCTGCGCCTCCCTCCCCCACTCCATGACGGCGCGGGCACCGGCGACGGCGGCGCCGTCCCTGTAAAGGCGGCTCATGCGGGCGTATTGGCGCCTTTCCCACGACCTGTACGGGACGACGGCGAGCGTCTCGAGCAGCTTCGCCTTCGGCAGGGTCGTCCGGCTCCCGGTCACAAGATCCATCATCCGGAAAAACAGCCTTGCCGCGGCCGAATAACGGTACCTCGGCCTTGCGAGGGCCGCCAGTTGCTCCTTCTTAAGATCGATTCCCATCGCCGATTCTCCTTCCGGTATTAAATGGCCCCTGCCGGAAATTATAGCCCAGGCGGGACGATCATGCACGGGGAGAATCAGCGGGGGGCGGCGGGCGCCGCCGCGATATCCAGGCCTCCGATCGATCTCATCCGGGCGCGGGCGGATTCCGATGCGCGGCCTCCCGCCGCGCGGGGAAGCCGCAATATGCTGTTGCCCCGCCGGGGCATGCTGTCGTATACTGCCGCCCATGAATAAAACTTACCTTTATGTCTCGATATCCGTGAGCGGCGCCTCTGTTCTCGCCGTAGAGATACTCGGGACGAGAATCATCGGCCCGTTCTACGGCGTCGACCTCTTCCTCTGGTCGGCCCTGATATCGGTCACCCTCGCGGCCCTTGCCGCCGGCTACTGGCTGGGCGGAAGGTGGGCCGACCGCGGCCCCGCGATGGGGCGATTCTCCTCCCTCTTCGTCGCGGCAGGCCTGTGGCTCGTACTTCTGCCCGCTCTGCGCGGGACGGCGATGGAAATCGCGCGGCCCCTCCCTCACCGCGCCGAGCTTCTTTCTGCCGCCGCAATGCTATTTTTCCCGCCCCTGGCGGTGCTGGGGATGGTGAGCCCGTACGCCCTCAAGCTTCGCGTCAGATCGGTGGGTGAGGTCGGACGGTCGGCCGGGAATCTCTACGCCGTATCGACGCTCGCGAGCGTCGGGGCGGCCCTTCTCGTCGGATTCGTTCTCGTTCCGAACTTCGGGGTGAAAAGCCTCGCCTCCGCCATAGGGATCATCCTCGCGGCGACCGGGGCGGCGGGCTTTTTTATCGGACGCGTATTTTCAGCCGGCCGGCGCCCCCGGGCCGCCGGAGAGCCGCAATCACAATAGAACGTGCCGCGGATTCGAGGTCCGCGGCGTCAGGGAGCCTTGACATGCCGCCTCGCTGGTACATTCATCTTGCCGTCGTCGTGAGCGGCGCGGGGGTTCTCGCGGCAGAGATGCTCGGAACGCGCCTCATCGGACCCTTCTATGGAGCAGGCCTTTACCTCTGGTCGGCCCTGATCGTCGTGGCGCTCTCGGCGCTCAGCCTGGGGTACTGGCTAGGCGGGCGCGCGGTCGACAGAAACCCGTCGACGGCGACCTTCTGCGCCCTGCCGGGCGCGGCGGGAATATGGATCGCCCTGATACCCTGGCTCCTTCATCCGGCCCTCTCGGCCACCGAATGGATGGGGCTTCGCGGGGCCGTGCTCGTCTCGTCGTTCATCCTGTTCTTCCCGCCCCTCGCCCTTCTCGGGATGGTCACCCCCTTCGCCGTGCGGCTCAGGACTGCCGGGATGGAGGTGGTCGGCCGGAGGGCCGGCGAGATATACGCGCTCTCCACGGTCGCGAGCGTCGCGGCCGCGGTCGCGGCGGGCTTCTTTCTCATTCCCGCCCTGGGTGCCGCGCGGCTCGCCTTTCTTACGGGGGTTTCCCTCGTCGTCACAGCCCTGGCCGGAGCCTCCTTCATAAAGGGGAGGGCGATCCCGGCAGCCATCCTGATAATCGCGGCCGTCGCCGCCGGGGCATCGCTCGACCCGGGAGAGAAGGCCGACCCTGAAGCCGGGCTCCTCGCCGTCGAGAACAGCCCCTACGCCGAGATCCGCGTCGTCGACTTCGACGGTTTCAGGATGATGCTCATCGACGGCGCCGTGCACACCGAGGTGGACGCAGAGACGATGGAATCGCATTCGGCGTACGTCGACGTGATCGCTCTGGCGAACGGGTTCTATTACGCGCCGGGCAGCATGCTGCTCGTGGGGCTCGGCGGGGGCTCGATAGCGAAAGAGTTCGCCGACATGGGGTGGATCGTCGACGCGGTGGAGATCGATCCCGCAGTCACGGGGATCGCGAAAAGCCATTTCGGCCTGGAACCCTCGGACGCGAAGGTCTTTCACATGGACGGGCGCGAGTTCCTGATGGAAACCGAAAACGAGTATGAGCTGATCGTCCTCGACGCGTTCGGGAGCAGCTCCATCCCGTTCCACCTCGTCACGGAGGAGGCCTTCGCCCTCGTCGCCTCGCGCCTCGCGCCGCACGGCGTGGTTGCCGTGAACCTCATCGCCGTCGGCTGGCACAGCCAGATCGTGCATTCCCTCGCCGCGACGATGAACCGCGTCTTCGAACGGGTGACGGTGCTCCCCATAGCCGAGCCCCCCGGTCAGCTCGGCAACCTGATCCTCTTCGCGTCGAACCGCGAACTGGAGCCCGTCGAGGAACCGCCCGTCCCGATGGACCGATTCTCCCCCGAGTACAACAGGGCCCATGCCTGGGCCAACCGTTTCGAGGTCGACCCCGCCGGCGTCCGGGTCCTGACCGACGATCGAAATCCCGTCGATATCTGGGCGGAAGGGATCAATCTCGAGATGAGAAAGGCCCTCCACCGGTATTTCGGCAAGAGCGGCGTCGGCTGGTGATCGGATCCTCCCATCGCGCAAGCATAAAAAAACCTGTCCCCGGACTTTGGATCCGGGGACAGGCATTCACGTATCGATCACCCGTCGCCTGTGGTCTAGTTCCCCACCATCGTGGCGCCGAAGAATGAAAGAACGGAGTTGATCGGGTTCGCTATGGCAAGCGAGGTGCTGCCGGCGAACAGAAGGCCGACCGCGCGGGCGTTCGTCGCAACGTCCTCGACCATGAGCGACCCGGAGTCGCCGCCGGCGAGGAAGGAGCTGCGCTTCTGATAGACGAATATCTGGCCCGTGAAGGTCTTCGTGAAGGCGTCGCCGCCCGCGCATTCGTTCTCATACGCGATGCTGACGGTGCCGTTCAGGCCGTTGACATAGCTTCTCGTGAGGCCTGTCGTGCGGCCGCTCTTCTTGACGAGCTGGCCGACATAGGCCGCAACCGTCGAAGAGGAAATCGTTCCGATCTCCAGAATCGAGCCGTAAGGATCCACCATGCCGGTGATGATCGTCGCGCTCGAACAGTCGACGTTGTTGTTCGGGAGGCTGCTCGTCTTGACCAGGGTGGCGACGTTCTGCGCGCTGGTGGCGGCGCAGTTGACATCGATCAGGCCCGGCTGAATGATGTAATCGCCGGTCGTCGCGACGAGGTTGTTCCCGCCGGCCACGATGTCGGCCTCGAAGACGTGGTAGTTGCTGAGGATGCGCTTCTGGCTGCCCACCTGGATGAGGGAGCCGAGCGTTCCGCCGCAGCAATAGCCGTTGGCAAGGTCATACCGCCAGCCGCCGGACGTGCCGAGCTGGATCGGAGGGGTCTGTATCGCCGTGTGGCTTACGGTGCTGCTGGGCGGCTTGCCCATCGCGTAGATACGGTCGGTGAGGAAGGTCTTCACCTTCACGCCTTCGATCTCTCTGGGTATCTTGCCCGCGGTGGCGTCGTCGAGTACGAGGACCATGATAGCCGGTTTCCCGTCGTCACCGAGCGTCGTGGCGGTGCCGATGACGTTGGGGTCTGCCATAAGAGCCGGTGTGTGACGGTCCTGGACCGCCATTACCATCTTTACGGCGGGGTTGTTCGCGTGCATCGGAGCCGCGTCGTCAAGCGCTGTCCCTTCGCCCGATATCGGGTTGGTATCGGTGGAGCAACCCGAAAATGCGAGAGCTACGAGGGAGAGCACGAGAAGGCATGCGCCGGACCACGAACTGATTCGGGATCGGTGGCTCATTCCAACCTCCATGATTTAAGGTTAGGGAACCTTGGCGAGTTGGGATTAATGGTGTGATTGTATCTTAAACGCGAACCGCGTGTCAAGGTCGAAAAAAGGGCCGGGGAATGCGCCCGGGAGGCGTGGGAATTTCGCTTGACTTCCCTTGTACCGCCTCATCAGAATCATCCGAATGATACGATGCTTCGGATGGAAACGGCCCCGCCGCGCGATGCCTGTCCTTTTGATTTTATTGATCGTAATCGCCGCGATCCCGCAGGGGTGTAAAAGGTCCGGGGAAAAGGAAGGGAGCGCTCCAGCCATGTCTATAGAGGATGCGACACGCATTATGGACGCCCATGTGGGCGAGCTCATGGCGATCCCCGGGGTGGCGGGCGTCGCGGTCGGCGCGCTGGGCGACGGGAAGCCCTGCATCATGGTGTACGTCGTGAAGGAAACCGCCGAGCACCGTCGGAAAATCCCGAAAGAGCTGGAAGGGATT
>JALOPX010000083.1 GCA_025453655.1 Candidatus Krumholzibacteriia bacterium | reverse complement strand
CCGGGCCGCGAAGCTCGATCGAGGGATACCTCGGGCGCGAGCTCATATAAAGAACCGGTTGGATGGTCCAGTGCAATAAAAAAACTTGACATTATTGTTCATAATGTATATAATGTTCATTAATTAGTGAACAATAAAACAAATTGAACATTGTAAGCGAGCCCGGGAATATGAATAATATTTTTAGCGATAAAGCCACTCTTGTATTAAGGAAAATGCTGTCCGATCGGGGCAGGAAATGGGTTACGCGTGACTTTACCGGGGAAAACGGGGTAAGTATCGGAATGGCACAAGGGGTCCTCGAGACCATGGCGACACGGGGGTACATCGAAAGGGTCAAGCGCGGACCTGAAAGCTATTCAATCCTGACAAACACCCGCGAACTGATCGACGATTGGTTGGCGGCGTACCGTTTCGAAATCAATAAAATCGATACTTATTACTCCCATGATAAAAATATATTGTCCAGGCTTAAGGAAATTTTGAAGGACAAACAGTATGCGCTCACACTCCATTCAGGCGCAAACCTGACAACCTCGTTCGTGGTGACGGATGAGGTCCATATGTATTTCGAGCCCGAAGACTGGGAAGGAAATATTCTTGAGCTCCGGCAGCAACTTGATCTGAAAGAACTGGTAAGAGGCGGAAACATTCATATTATTCGTCCTCATTACAAAACCAGCGTGTTTTGTGGCGCGAGAACGATCAGGGGATATAAAGTCGTCTCGGATTTGCAGCTATACCTGGACCTCCATGGTTTCAAGCCCCGCGGGCGCGAGCATGCGGAATTTCTGAAACAAGTTCTCGAAGACAAGGGCAAGAGCCTGTATGAGCATTGAGAAGACAGAAAACGTATTCTTCGGCGTAATCGAAGACCTGCGCGATTATCTTCCCGACTTGACGCTGGTGGGAGGGTGGATGCCGTTCGTTTATTCCAGGTATCTTTGGAAAACAGCAGTCAAAACCCAGGTAACCACTGTTGATATTGATTTTGGTGTGGATCAGACAATTTCCAGAAATTATCCAAGGACGATATTTCAAACCCTTACTTCTTTGAATTACCGGGAACGCCACATGGCCATGGACAGGATGTTTCCTGTTGTTTTGTACAAGGGAAATGTCCCGGTGGAGTTTATCACCTATCCCGACGTCGATATAGAGACGATAGAAAAGATGGTGGGTCGGCAGATACATGTTAATAAAATCGACAGGTTTGATTTCCTCCTGGATAACCGGATTCCAATCGATGTCAGTTCGGGCAAAAGAATATTTCGCATCAATTGCCCGAGACCATCCGCCTTCCTGTATCACAAGGGAGCGACCTTTATCGAAAGGGAAAACAACGAGAAAAAGGCAAAGGATTTGTATTATATGTATTTTATCATGCGGTTCGCGCCTGACATTGAATCGATTCTGCAGGAAATATCCCAATATGCTGAAAAACGAAAGTTGCCGACGGTTTCGGATAACATGAATAAGTATTTTGAAAGGATTTCAAGTCAAGGTTGCCTCCTGGTGGAGCAGGAAAATGGCATCGATGAATTCATCCGGGAGATTCGACAGGACATATTTGACAGATTCAAGAGGTTGAGAGAAGCATTGAGTGCGCGTTGATGGGATCATGATGTACTCATATTTTCGGCTGAAGAAAGGGGTCGTGATGCGCGGGAAGAATCGTTTCATCGCAGTCATCCTGTTCGCGGCTATGGCGCTCGTTCTGATGGCTTTCGTTCCGGCGGCGGGCGGCGCTTCCGCGCAGGAAAAATCGAAGGAGATTACGAAGGAGAAGATCGCCGGCGCTGAAGCTGTCATCGGGCTCGAGTTCACCGAGAGCGAGCGCGATTCGATGCTGCAGGACCTTATCGACAACCTTCACGGCTACATGGCGCTGAGAGGCGTCCCGATCCCGAATTCGATCCCGCCGGCGCTCGACTTCAACCCGATCCCAGCGGGATTCAAATTCGAAACGAAGGAACGGAAATTCGTCGCGAGCAAGGTCCGGAAACCGGAAAGACCTGAGAACCTCGAGGAGCTCGCCTTCATGCCGGTCCGCGAACTTGCGGAGCTTGTCCGGACGCGGAAGGTCAGCTCGATCGAGCTGACGAAGTTGTTTCTCGATCGCCTCAAAAAATTCGGCCCGACGCTGGAGTGTGTCATCACGCTCACGGAGGAAAGGGCGCTCGAGAGCGCGAGGCGCGCCGACGAGGAGATCGCTGCGGGTAAATATCGCGGCCTCCTTCACGGGATCCCCTACGGCGCGAAGGATCTTCTCGCCGTGAAGGGGTACCCGACCACATGGGGCGCGGCGCCGTACAGGGACCAGGTCATCGATGAGGACGCGGCGGTGATAAAGAAGCTCGACGAGGCGGGGGCGGTGCTCGTCGCGAAGCTCACGATGGGCGCCCTCGCGTGGGGCGACGTATGGTTCGGCGGCAAGACGCGCAATCCATGGAACCTCGAGCAGGGATCGAGCGGCTCGTCGGCCGGATCGGCCTCGGCGACGGCTGCGGGGCTGGTGCCATTCGCCATAGGTACGGAGACCTGGGGCTCGATCGTCTCGCCGTCCACAAGGTGCGGCGCGACGGGATTGAGGCCGACCTACGGCAGGGTGAGCCGGACAGGCGCGATGGCCCTGAGCTGGTCGATGGACAAGATCGGCCCGATCTGCCGGACGGTCGAGGACTGCGCGATCGTCTTCGAGGCGATACGAGGCGCCGACGGGATCGACCGGACGCTGATCGAGGCGCCGTTCAATTATGATCCCGGGATTGATATCAAAAAGCTCCGGATCGGTTACCTGAAGAGGCTTTTCGACGAGGATTACGAGAACAGGGCCAACGACGAGGCGACGCTCGAGAAGCTCCGCGGGCTCGGGTGCGACCTCGTCCCGATCGAGCTTCCCGATCTTCCGGTCGACGCGATCTCATTCATCCTCAGCGCCGAGGCCGCCGCAGCCTTCGACGAGCTGACCCGCACGGGGCGCGACGACCTTATGGTGCGCCAGACGAGGGACGCGTGGCCGAACGTCTTTCGCGCATCGAGACTGATTCCGGCCGTCGAGTACATACAGGCGAACCGCCTTCGTTATCTCATCATCGAGGAGATGCAGAAGCTCGGCGTCGACGTCTGGCTCTCCCCATCCTTCGGCGGGAGCAACCTCCTGCTGACGAATCTCACGGGCCACCCGTGCGTCGTCCTGCCGAACGGGTTCGACGAGAAGGGGTGCCCCGCGAGCGTGACATTCATGGGGAAACTCTTCGGAGAGGCGGAGCTTCTCGCCGTCGCGAAGGCGTACCAGGACGCGACCGGTTTCCACCTGAAGCATCCGCCGGAGTTCAGGTGAGGGGGGCGCCATGCCCTGAAGCGCGATTGACAAACCCCGCGCCTCCGCCTAGAATGACCGGCGTGTCGTCGGGAGAGCCTCGCCGCCGATGCGGCCGGGGCGTTATCTCGGGAACAGGCTTCAACGGCAGGACTATTCACTGCGGATCGAAGTGATCATGAAAAAATACAGGAAGATAATACTCGGTTTCGTCGGGCTCGCGTGCATGGTCGTCGCGGTCGCCATCGGGACGGCGTCGCTGATGGAAACGAGCCGAAGGCCGGAGATCCTGACCGTGGTCTTCTCCTCGGCCGCGGCGGGGGCGGTCCTGGCGAACCTCGTGAAGGATATCCGCGGGAAAAAATAATTCCGCGGGCGAAAAAGGCAGCGCCCGGGAGGCTTGCGCGGCGGGCGCGCGGCCGCCGGAGTCGTTCGCGCCGGCAAGAGCGGGCGCCGGTTACTGGAAAAATTCAAGACTGGAGGTTCTGAAGATGATCCTGAAAGCCATCATATTCATCCTGGCCGGTTTCATAATAGGGACGGGAGCCTCCTTCGCGGGAGTTGGGGGCGGTTTCCTGATCGTACCCTTTCTTCTTTTCCTCGGATTCACCTGCCAGAAGGCCGTCGGGACCTCGTTCATGGCGATCCTCATCATCTCGGTCGCGGCCCTCATAACGCACAACAAGCTCGCCAACGTCGATTACAGGACGGGCATACTGCTTGGAGCGGGGGGCATCCTCGGGGTTCCGCTCGGCGCGAAACTCCTCGAGCACGTCTCGGACGCGAGTTTCAGGCGGATATTCGCCTTCGTTCTTCTCGGAATGGCCTTCTACCTCTTTTTCAAAAAGTGACGCCGGGCGCTGCCGCGCGGGAGGACTGCTGAACGATGCCCCTTTGTTACTTCGTCTCCGATCTTCACGGCAAGCCGCACCGGTTCGAGGCCCTTTTCGCCTCGGTCGAGGCCGGCCGGCCGGCGGCCCTCTTCATCGGCGGCGACATCCTGCCGCACCATCTTCACACGGGCTCGGGGGAATTCATCGGCGGATATTTTCTGGGCGGGCTCGCCGCCCTTCGCGAAAGGATGAAGGACGCCTACCCCAGGGTCTTCGTGATCCTCGGGAACGACGACGGCAGGCTCGACGAAAAGGCCCTCATCAAGGCGGGGAAGGACGGGCTCGTCGAGTATGTTCACGGCAGGAAGGCGTCCTTCGGGCGCTGGACCATATACGGATACGCCTACATCCCCCCGACGCCCTTTCGCCTGAAGGACTGGGAGAGGTACGACGTCTCGCGGTACGTCGATCCAGGATCCATATCGCCCGAGGAGGGCGCGCGAACGATCCCCGTCCCGGAGGACGAGGCGCGCTATTCGACGATAAAGGAGGATCTGGAGAAGCTCGCGGGGCCGGGCGGTCTCGAAAACGCCCTCTTTCTTTTTCACGCGCCGCCGTACAGGACAAAGCTCGACCGCGCCGCACTCGACGGCAGGATGGTCGATCACGTCCCGCTCGACGTGCACGTCGGGAGCATCGCCATTCAGCGCTTCATCGAGGAGCGCCAGCCGCTCGTAACCATGCACGGGCACATACACGAATCGCCCCGGATCACCGGCTCCTGGCGCGACCGGATCGGGCGAACCCATCTTTATTCGGCCGCCCACGACGGGCCGGAGCTGGCCCTCGTAAGCTTCGATCCGGAGGATCCGGAGGCTGCGAAGCGCGATCTCATTTAGCGGGAAAATCGCTCACGTCTTCAGAGCGGTGCCGACGGGGAGAGACCTCGCGGCGTCTGTAATCGCGCCGATCTTCACGGCGAAGCTCGTCCTGTTGCTGATGTCCTCGTCGGTGACGAAGTGAACGTCGAGAAGCCCGCCTGTCCGGTACCCCGTGCGAAGGTAATTGAGCTCGTCGAGACAGAGGCTCCATCCTTCGAGCCAGTGCGCGAGGTCCTCGCGCTGTTTCTTCCTGCCCCTGAAATGTATGAGGATGTCGATGTCGCTCGCGAGGCCCGCCGTCGCGTTCTTCGTGCTGCCGAAGACGTAGAAGCCCTGGACGCCGAAACGCTTCGGATCGATCCGCGAGGCGATGTGCTCGGCCATGCGGAGCCTCCAGACCCATGACTGGTCGGCGGGATCCTCGTGCTCGAGAGGTTCGTCGGCGGCCGTTTCGACGGGAGAGCCCGGTTCGGCCAGTATCCCGACCGCCTCGCCGAGGTCCGCGTTCATCAGCACTCGAAGAACCAGCCCGCCGGTCACCTCCGGAACGTCTATCAGCCTTATCGTATCGGAAAGGTGCCCGAACTCCAGCAGGACCTCGGAGAGGATGTTCTTGGAATTCCTGAGGAAATCCTCGTTGAAGACGATCCCGTCGTCGTCGGGGTAGAGGGGAAGGTAGCGGATGTGCCCCTCGACGAGGTCCTGGAAGAAGTGGGTGCCGAAGGAAAGGTCGGGGACGTAGTTCCCCTTCTTTCTCGCGATCTCTATCAGGACTGCCGTGTTGTTGATGTCGGAATATGTGATGCTCACGCCGAGCTTTATGTCGCCGCGGCTCCCCCAGCGTCCCGGCCCCATCAGGATGAACTGCCTCTTGGGAAGGAGCTTGTTGAGCTTGCCGACAGCGCGGCCGACCGCGAGCAGGTCGTCCCTGTCTTCGAGCTCGCTGTATTTCTCCGGATCGACGTAGACGATGTGCGTTATCCCCGGGACGCGCCCGTTCGACACGTAACGGTTCGCCGAGAAGATCTTCCTCTCGGGCGGCGTGCCCTGCGGTATGGGGGCGGAGACGTTTTCCTCGGAATAGCTCTGCGGCCTGCACTGCAGCAGGTAGAGGTCCCTGCCGTCGTGCGCGAATTCTATGTCGACCGGGGTCCCGAGCTTTTCCTCGAGGAGTTTCAGCATCCCGTTGATCTTTTTCATGAAGGGGGTGTCGGTCACTAGCCCCTCGAAGGTCGCGTAGGCGTCGGTCGCGGAGAAATCAAGCCTCATCTTGAATGCCTTGTGAAGGTGCCCGTTTTCGTAGACGGAGACGATCTTCTCGATCATCGGGATCTCGGTCCCCGTCTCCCTGAAGAAATCCTTCAGGACCACCGTCTCGAAGGAATTCGTCTTCAGGTTTATGACGTCGGCCATCCTCGGCGAATAGTAGATCGATTCCTCAGGCGTGACGTTGACGCGAAGGCTCGGATTCCCGGGCGCGAGAAGAATCGGGAAGTCGTCGCCCAGACGGTCGACGGCCCTCGTTCCGAGGCCCGGCACCATTCTTATCAGCCCGTCCTCGCGCCTGATCCGCGGCGACCAGAGGAACTCGTTTCTCGAGAAGGCGACCCCCGAGAAGGCGGGAAGGTAGTAATCGCCTATGCGGGTGCCGACCACCTCCTGGATCATTATCCCCATCTCCTCGCTGAAATCGAGGAGGCCCCGCTCGGACCTGTACTCGATCGGGTCGGGCCCGAAGGTCGAGGCGTAGACCTCCGCTATGGCGTCCATCAGGGCCTCGAGCCGTTTCTGCTTGCTCCCCTGGTTGGCGAGGAAGAGGCTCTTGTACTTTCCGGAGAAGGCCGCGCCGAGGCTGTCCTCGAGGAGGCTCGAGCTGCGGATGATGAGCGGCGTGAACTGGAATTCGTCGAGCATCATCGACAGGCCCTGGACGATTTCGGGCGGGAAGCGGCCGTTCTTGAACGACCGTATCACGTTCGGGTACTCGAGCCTGATCTGGTTGATGTCCTTGTATTTCTGCTCGATGATCTCGTCGAGGTTGTTGTATTCCAGAAAGACGAGGAGAAGGTCGCTCGTCAGGTGCCAGCTTCTCGGTATCCTGACCTGCCTCAGCAGGTCGCCCGCCTCGTCCGATTTTTTTATGATGTTGTACGCGAGGTGCAGGCCGGCGCATTTGCCGCCGAGCCTCCCGTGGCTGTCGGAGCAGTAGATGATCCTGTCGATGACGTCGGAATAATCGCTGATCCCGATATATTTCTTCGCTATGTTTATGTGCTCGAGCTGCCCCGAATAGAACCGCCTGATCAGCGCGACCTCGACGCCGCTTTTCGTCGCGCCGGTGAGCTCGATCCCCTCTGGGGCGATCGTGCGGTAATCCCTGAGCGTCGAGACCACCCCCGCGAGCGTCGTGTTGCGGTTCGTCAGCTGCATGAGGAACTTCAGCTTGTCTTCCTGTATCCATTTCTGAAGATAGGCCATGATCTGGTCGTCGGTGAACTGCGTCGAGGCTATGTTGAAGATCTCCGCGCTCAGCTCGTCGGTGATCCTGAGGGCCTCCCTCTTTTTCGGCTTGTTCGTCTCGGCGGGGTTCTCGGAGTCTCCGTCCCGCGGGGCGCCGTTGTTCTCGCGGAGCCTGTCCGCCTCGGCGACGCCGCTCCAGCAGAGGTGGTTGAGCATCCTTTCGGAGATGTTGTTGAACAGGTTGCGGTCGGTGTTGCCGACGAGGTTCAGGATGGCGCGCCATTCCCTCTCGCCGTCGTCGGATTTCAGAGCGCCCTTCGTCTCGGCGGCCCCCTTTAGTATCTGGTGCAGCATGAAACTGCCCAGCCTGTCGGCTATCGTCTGCAGCAGCCTCATTTCCTGCTTGAGGAAGGGGCATTCCTCCTTCTCCGGCGTCGTCTTGACGTAATAGACCTCGATCCCGCCGGCCTTTTTCCCGTTGACGAGGATGTCGGCCCTCTGCATGCACTCGGTCTCCCTGAAGTCGGGGGGCTGATAGACGTCGGCGCCCACGACGACCCTCGCTCGGCAGTCGTCGGGGTGCTGCCATCCGGACGGGATCGCTTTGGCGATATCCATGCATACCTGGTCCAGTTCGGCGTCATGCTTCTTCAGTATCTCCTCGACGCGGTAAAGACACTCGAGCTCCTTCTCCCTCTCCCGGAAGAAGCGGAGCATGTCGTCGTCGTACCGTTCCTTATTCATGGAATATCACCCCCCGGCCGCTCCTGCCGTCCACCCTGATATCGAGGGGGCGAGGCAGCCTCACGTGCCTTACGTGGGCCGTTTCGCCCGCGGCCGGCTGAGCGTCGAGCCATTTCCAGTCTATCAGAAATTCGCCGTCATGTTGCACGGAGAAATAGAAGATCCTGAAACTCGTCACGTTGTGGAAGAAGTGCGATCCCTGGCTGAGGGAGAAGTTCATCTCGGGAAGGGAGGCCTCGACGATAACCTTCGCTCCGGAGATCTGCCCGAAATCGACGGGGATCCCGCCCGAGGGGTCGGTCGTTCCCCAGCGGCCGAATCCGACGAGGACGTAGGGAATTCTGCCGTCGGTGAGGCTGCGGTTGAATCCCTCCAGCTCCTTCGCTATCGCCTCCGTCACTCCGGTGTCGAAGCTTTCCGGCCGGACGTACACGATGTCGGCGATATTGTCCAGGGAGCCGTTGCCGAGTACCGTCTTCGAGGCGAGAAGGGCGCGGCCGCTCGAAAGCTCCTCCTCGGGGACCTCGACCTTCGCGTCCGACACGACCATCGGCCTTACCTGGAGAAAACCGAACTGCGCCGGCGAGCAGTATTCGCGCTCGAGGGTCATGGCGAATTCGATCTCCACCATCGTCCCGAGACTGTCCTCGCAGAGCTTCAGCACCGTCCTGAGAAGCTCGCTCAGCGGGATGACGCCTGCCTTGAGGATGGGGGAGAAGTCGACGATCCTCGCCCCGTAAGCCTCGATCCCCATCTCGATCCTGTCGTCCTGGGAGATGTAGGTGGAGGCGATGTGCCGGAGGGTCCCGTCGTATTCCGCATCCTCGATCCCGCACCTCGAGAGGTATTCGGTCTCGAGGATCGGATCGTAGACGGGGGGCGCCCCCATGTTGACCGCCCAGAATCCGGTCTGCGTGTTTTTCAGAAGGTCGCCCGTCGATTTGAACGGCGGGTTGGCCTCGGGCCAGGCGGGGGAGAAGGCCCACGATATGCCCTCGTCCACGATCGTGCGGCCGAGGCCGAGCGCCAGCTCGACGATCCCCTCGTCGGGGCGGGCGTTCCCCGTGGGGTAGAAATTGTAGGAGCGAAGGACCCCCGATATGTGGGGGTAGAAGCGCGTGTCGAACCTCGTCCCCACGATCTCCTGGACGACGACGGCCATCTTTTCGTCGATCGTCGCGTGGTGGGTCGCCTTCATGTAGTTGCCCGCCGACTTGAAGAAGGTCGA
>JALOPX010000013.1 GCA_025453655.1 Candidatus Krumholzibacteriia bacterium | reverse complement strand
GACCAGGCCTTCGCCATCACAACGGCCGACGTCCCGGGAACGAACTATCCCAATCCTTTTTCGGGGTCGACGAGCATCGCATACTCCCTCTCGTCCCCCGGAAACGTGAAGGTAGCCATCTACGATATCCACGGCGCCCTCGTGAAGGTTCTCGTGGATACCCGCAAGGACGCGGGCGACTATAACGTGGAATGGGACGGCAACGGCGCGGGAGGGGACCCGGCGTCGTCGGGAGTCTTCTTCTGCCTGATCGAAACAGGGTCGTCGAGCGAGACGAGAAAGATCGTCCTGGTCCGCCGGTGACCTAGAAAAGGCTCCGGAACCCTATCGTCCAGCGGAAGTCCCACTTTTCCTCGTCCCCCGAAACCTCCGGGTGGCTGAGGTAGAGCGGGAACTGCGCCGTGAGCTTCCATACCTTCACGCCGACCCCGAAATCCTGAAGCACGTGATCGAAGGTGCCCTCGTCCACCGCGCCATGCAGCGATTCGGGGACGAATCTCATCGGGTCGGAGTCGAGGACCTTGCCGGCGTCGTAAAAGACGAAGAACTCGGGCCTCATCTCCCTGCGGATCCGGATCGCCGGCGGCAGCAGGGGGACCTTCACCTCGACGTTCGAGGACAGGACGCTCCTGAAGCTGAAATCGCCGTTGTAATAGCCGCGAAGGTTCGCGTTCCCGGGGACGTGGAAGTTGTCGTACCTGTCCTTCCAGAAGGCTCCGACGCTCCTCAGCCAGAAATAATCCTCCTTGTCGAGGGGGCCGGCCCCGGCGAGGTTGAACATCTCCTGCGCGGGAGGGTCGAGCGAGACGCGACCGTAGAAGAGCCTGATCCCCGGCCTCAGCGGGAAGGACCAGAAGCGGGAGGGCTGGATTCGGGCCGCGAAGGAGAGCTTCTCGTAGTTGAAATCGCTTCCCCAGGTGGAACGTTCCGCGCCGAGGAGCATGAAGGTGTTGAAAACGTCTGTCCTCGGGCTCATGCTTATGAAGAGGGAGCCCTTCATGTTGCCGCCCTCTTCGTACGTCCCGGGCATTACATAGGCCGGATCTTCGACCTCCTGGTATGTGAATCCCAGGGTGTATGTCTTGGCGAGGGGCTCGGAGAGATCCTTTCGCCTCGTCTTACGCACGGAGAGCTCGAACCCCTTGCGTCCCTCCCGGTAATATCCTTCCGAATGCCATGACGCCTCGCGGCCGAAATATTTCAGCGGATGGTCGAAGGAGCCGTAGACGTCGAATTTGCCCGACTCGAATCCCTGAAGGCCCTGCAGGGTGAATTTTCCGTACATGTCGTCGTAGCTTCCGCGGATCCTGAGCCCGAGCTTGCCGCCGTCGATGTCGTTGTAGTGCCCGATCGGCAGGAAACGGAACTGGTACGCGTCCATCGGCCTTCGGTCGTCTCCGGGGAGGTCGAGCCTGTAGTCCCTTCTGCGGGGGGCGAAGTTGTCGATCTGGCGGATGTCGAGGATCTCGTTCCCGGGAACGACGGCGAGCGAGACCGGTTTGACCGGGAAGGCGAAGATGTTCGAATACTCCCTGGCGAGGCCGTCCACCCTTTCGGTCACGGTGTTCCCGTCCTTCATCCTGAAGGCCAGGGTCACCGGCATCATCAACTCCCCCTTGCGCTCGATCTTCACATCCGCCGTGTAGCTTCCGCCCGACTCCGCCACCCTGAATCGCGAAATTTTGTAGTCGCAGCTTTTCGTCGTGTGAAGCCACTGCTTGAAAAACTCCGCGAGATCGAGACCGGAGACCTCCTCGCATACCGAGCGGAAGGCCTCCTCGTCGACGTGCTTGAATTTCCACCGTTCGAAGTACAGGCGCACGATCTTCGCGAAATCCTCGTCGCCCGTGTAATATCTCAAGGCCCGCATGAAAAGGGCGCCCTTCGTGTAGATCATCTCGTGGGGGGAATTGCGGAACTCGTGATGCGGCCTTGCCACCGGTTCGGCGAAATCGTAGCGGTGAAGGTCGATGACCAGGCGCTCGAGCCTCTCCCAGACCCTGTCGCGCGGGAAAAGCGAAGGGAACCGCGGAGCGCCCGCCCGCCCGAATGGGCCGTAATGTACCTCCTCGTACAAAAAGGTCTGGTACGATGTCATCCCCTCGTCGATCCAGGCCTCGTCCCTTTCGTTGTTGGCGAGCATCCCGTAGAACCACTGGTGCCCCAGTTCGTGCAGGATGAGTTTCTCGTCCGTCCTTCCATTCATGACGAGCATCGGGTATTCCATCCCGCCTTCCGAGGGGACGTCGACGACGCTTATCTGGGGATACCGGTAGGGCCCGGCAAACTCCTCGAGCCATTCCATCGCCCTTACGCTTTTCGCGAGGACCGAGTCAGCCCAGGCGGCGTTCCCGCTCCTGTAGAAGCTCATCACCCGGTAACTCCCCGCGTCCGCTGTTTCCACCACGAAGGAGGGATCGGCGCACCAGGCGAAATCGTGAACGTCGGCCGCGCTGAAGCGGACCGTTTTCATTGGGCCCGCGGGATCTCCTTCCCGCCGGAGCGCGGCGGGGGCGCCCGGCCTGTTCCTGTCCCAGCCCGGATCCCCAGAGACGGCCGTTCCCGTAGCGGCGATCACGAATTCCTCGGGAAGGGTGATGCTGACGTCGAAGTCGCCGAACTCCCCGTAGAACTCGCCGATCCTGAACTGGTCCGCGTGCCATCCCCTTTTATCGTAGACCGCCATCTTCGGATACCACTGGCCGAAATCGTAGTGGTCGCCCACGTACCCCGCACGGCCGAGTTTCTTCCTTATCTTCAGCGTGAATGAAATATCGATCTCGGCCGTCTGCCCGGGAAGGAGCCGCCCGGGGAAGGCGGACGAGAGGATCGTGCCGTCGACCGTGAAGGGGGTTTCGCCGCCGTCGACCGCGAGCTTCCCGACTTCCAGGCTCCCCCGCGCCGATTCGGCGAGCCCGACGAGGATCAGCCAGGTCCCCTGCAGGTAGTCCCTGATCAGGGGGGAGGCCTTCTCGTTGTACGCGTTCGGGTAGAGGTGGATGAAAAATTCCGACAGGGTGTCCGGGGAATTGTTCGTGTACGTTATCCTCTCCGTCCCCGAGAGGGCGCGCTCTTCGTGGTCGAGGGAACATTCTATCGAGTAATCCGCCTTCTGTTGCCAGTAGGGCTCGTCGATACCCGGCATCTGGATCCCGCTCGCGGCGGCGGATCCGCAGGCGGCCGCTATGATCGTCAGGGCTTCAAGGCGGAAGATCATCCTGGATTTCCTCATTGTGTCGTTCATCCCTTCTGGACAGGTTTTAAAGGGCGGATATCGCGCATATTTTCGAATCAGCCCGCTGAAGTTACCACAGCTTCCGATCTTAATCAAGCCGGATAAAAGGGTTATACGGGCGCGGGCCCCGGCCGGTTCCGCCGTATTTTGACTTGAAGGAGGGCAGGGGCGCTGGTACAATGCGGGTTCCGTCAGTCAATGAATGTCGCATTCCCGGGTTTCAGCTTGAGGATCGCCGGGAATTACCCGAAGGAGGAGGAATGTTCGGAAAAGGTGAAAGGCTTTTTCTCCTCGCGCTGGCCGTTACGCTCGCGTTGTGCTGCCTCGGGCAGGCCGCGTTCGCCCAGACGCTGGAAGAGAAGGTAAACGAGTTCGAGTTGAAAAACGGGATGAAATTCCTGGTGGTGGAGCGCCACGAGGCCCCGGTCGCGTTCTTCGCCATCGTTTTCAACGTCGGTTCGGCCAACGAATGGCCGAATGTCACCGGCATTTCGCATCTTCTCGAGCACATGATGTTCAAGGGGACCGAGATGATGGGGACGAAGGATTACAAGAAGGAGAAATCCTATATCGAAAAAACCGACGAGCTGGGCGGCAGGACGATCGCCCTTCGCGGGGAGATGGGCGAATGGCGCTTCGAGGCCTTCAAGGATTTCAGCAGGAAGGTCCTCGGGGAGTTCACCGACGCCGAGAAGGAGGAGATCGGAGCCGACAAGTTCAGGCAGAACAGGCTTCTCGTGGAGAAGATAAGGGCGATGGGGCCCGTTCCCGCCGGGCTGGCCTCCAGAAAGCATCTCGTCGAGCAGAACGGCAGGAACTACCTCGACATGTATCTCGAATACGAGACGGCGTGGGGCGAGATCGCCCGCCTGACGGACGAACAGAGATCGAACTATATCGTGAACAACGAGCTGTGGGAAACATACATGAACAACGGCTCGAGGATGCTCAACGCCGGCACCTCGAACGATTTCACCGTCTACTTCGTCTATCTGCCGGCCAACAGGATGGAGCTCTGGATGACGATGGAATCCGACCGCATGGATTCCCCCGTCTTCAGGGAGTTCTGGACCGAGCGCGACGTCGTGATGGAGGAAAGGCGCCTGAGCGACAACGACCCCGACGACGTCCTCGACGAGGCGTTCAATTCGGTCGCCTTCACGGCCTGCCCCTACAAGTGGCCCGTTCTCGGATGGATGAGCGACCTCCGGACGACCGACAGGGACGAGCTGGTCGAATATCACAGGACGCATTACTCCCCGAACAACGCCACCGCGGTGGTCGTCGGCGACGTCGACCTCGCGACGGTCAAAAAGATGGCGAAGAAATATTTCGAGTCGATCCCGGCGCAGGAATCCCTTCCCGCCCTGGAGACGCGCGAGCCGGCGCAGCAGGGCGAACGGCGGCTGGTGATAGAGCACGACGCCAACCCGAAGCTGATGATCGGATATCACAAGCCGATCCATCCCGACCCCGAAGCGGTCGTCTTCGACGTCCTGACCGACGTTCTGGCCGGAGGCCGCACGTCGAGGCTCTACAAATCGATCTACGATGAGAAGAAGCTCACAGCCGAGCCCCCGGCCGTTTACACGGGCCCGGGCGAACGGTACGACAACCTGATGATCATCTCCGCGGAACCGAAGCATCCGCACACGCTCGAGGAGGTCGAGGCGGCGATCTACGAGGAGATCGAGAAGCTCAAGACCGAGCCGATCGCCGAGAGGGAGCTTCAGCGGATACTCAACCAGCTCGATTCGCGCATGACGCAGACGCTCGGATCGAACCTCGGCATAGCCTTCACCGTCATGATGGGGGAGATATTCAGGGGCGACTGGCACGCGATGTTCAGGCAGTACGACCTCGTGAAGGAAGTCACGCCGGAAGACGTTATGAGCGTATCGGGCAAGTACCTCGTGCCGAAGAACAGGACCGTAGCCTACCGCGTCCAGGTCAAGAAGGAAGGGGCCGCGGGGGAGGGCGAGGCCGGGGAAGAGGTCGACCAGCAGGCCCTGAGGGCTTATATCATGTCCCTCCCGCAGGAGGAGATGATGGCGATAGTCCAGAAATTCCAGAGCATGCGCTCCGAGGCGGAGGCGATGGAATACGCGAAGGAGCTCTGGGAACAGGCGAAGGCCGCCGGATTCGGCAAGGACAAGGCGGAATAGATGAAAGGGAGATACGTGATGAGGAACAAGGTTCTGTTATCGGTCCTCGCGGTGACGCTGGCCGCGGCCCTCGCGTCCCCGCTCTCGGCCGCGAGAAAACACCCGAGCGAACTGAAATACCCGGATCTCAAGATCGAGGTTCCGGAGGTGCTCGACATATCCCTCGCCAACGGGATGGAAGGGTTCATGATCGAGGACCACGAGATACCGATGGTGAATGTGGTGATCCTGTTCAAGACCTATTTCCCCGCGAAGGAGAAATACGGCCTGAACGAAATCGCCCAATGGACCATGCGAAACGGCGGCAGCGGGAAGTGGCCGGCCGACAAGCTGAACGACGAGCTTGAATTCCTGCCGGCCAACGTCGAGGTGTTCGGCGGGGACCTGTCCACGATGATCTTCGTGAACTGCCTCAGGAAGGACCTCCCCCTGGTGCTCGGCATCATGGCCGACCTGGTGATGGACCCGGCCTTCCCCGAGGACAAGGTCACGAAGAAAAAAGAGGACATGCTCGAGGAGATCCGCCGCAGGAACGACCAGCCGAGGGATATCATGAACAGGGAGTTCTCGAGGCTGGTCTACGGCGATCATCCGTACGGGTGGGAAACGACGGAAGCCTCGGTCTCGGCCATTACGCGGGACGATCTCGAGCGCTTCCACGCGGAATATTTTCATCCGAACAACGCCCTGATAGGGATCAGCGGGGACGTCACGAAGACGGAGATGGAGAAGCTGGTCTCCGACGCCTTCGCCGGATGGGAAAAGGGAAATGTGACGATTCCCGAGGTGCCGCAGCTCGGGGAAACGCCCCCGGCGAGCTACAACTACTTCTACAAGGATATCAGCCAGGCGTACATGGCCATCGGCCATCTCGGGATCAATTCGAAGAATCCCGACAGGTGCGCGGTGGAGATAATGAACTTCATCCTCGGCGGCGGATCGTTCACATCGTGGATAACCACCGAGGTGAGGGAGAAGAAGGGGCTGGCCTATTCGGCGGGCTCGAGATATTCCTCCGACGCCTTCGCGGCCGGGACCTTCACGGCTTTCGCCCAGACCTCGGCCGGTGAGTACAGCAGGGCCATGCAGATCATCGTCGACCAGATAGACCGGATGAAGAAGGAGGGGCCGACGCCCCAGGAGCTGAAGAGCGCCGTCGATTCCTATCTCAACAGCCAGGTCTTCGAGTACGATTCGAAGGCGGGGATGGTGCAGAGGCTGCTCAACCTCAGGTTCGAGGGAAGGCCTCTCGACACGCCCCAAACGGACATGAAGAAGTACGCGGCGCTCACGGTGGACGACATAAAGGCCGCCGCCGCGAAATACCTGCACCCGGAGAAGCTGACGATCCTCATCGTCGGCGACAAGGCGCAGTTCGACAGGCAGCTTTCCGAGTTCGGCCCGGTGAACGAGATAGAGCAGGGCAAATAGCATCGCGGTCCCGGCCGGCCGGGCGCCGCGAATCCACGATCCGGAGATGCCGGGCCCGCCGGGGAGCGGGCCCGGCGCTTCGCCCCGCGGCGGTTGTCGCCGCCGGGGACGCTGAGGCCGCCGCCTCGCGGGGGGATGATCATGAAGGACGTCACAGCGGTTATCCTCGGAGGAGGAAGGGGCACGAGGCTCTTTCCTCTTACGCGCAGCAGGTCGAAGCCGGCCGTCCACCTCGCCGGCAACTACAGGCTCATTGACGTCCCGGTCAGCAACTGCATCAATTCCGGCGTGGAGCGGATATACGTGCTGACCCAGTTCAACTCGGCCTCGCTGAACCAGCACATATCGAGGACGTACCGCTTCGACACCTTCAGCTCGGGATTCGTGGAGATCCTCGCGGCCGAGCAGACGCTCACCTCGTCTGACTGGTTCCAGGGGACGGCCGACGCGGTGAGGCAGGCGCTGCCTCATCTCACCCACTATCCGTGCCGCGATATCCTGATCCTTTCGGGGGATCATCTCTACAGGATGGATTACAGGGATTTCGTCCGGCGCCACAGGGAGTCGGAGGCCGACATCAGCATCGCCGCAAACCCGGTGAGCGCGGCGAAGGCGCCGGAGCTGGGGATTCTTCACGCGAACGCGAAGGGGTGGATAACGGAGTTCAGCGAAAAGCCGAAGGGCGCCGAGCTCAGAAGGATGAAGACCGACATGACCGCTCTCGGTCTTTCCGCCGGCGACGCGAGGAATCGTTCCTATCTCGGATCGATGGGAATATATCTCTTCAGGCTGGACGCCCTCCGCGAAGCCCTGACGCGCGACAGCGGGGTGGTGGATTTCGCCAGGGAGGTTATACCGCGGGCGATGAAGGAGGGCAGGGTCGGCGCCTACCTCTACGACGGGTACTGGGAGGATATCGGGACGATAAGGTCGTTCTACGAGGCCCACATGGATCTCGTCGCCATTCAGCCGAAATTCAACCTGTTCGACGCGGCCTTCCCGCTCTACACGCACCCCAGGTTCCTTCCCGGCTCGAAGGTCAACATGGGAAGCGTCAGGCGTTCGATCCTGAACGCGGGGTGCATAATCGACAGGGCCACGATCACCGATTCGATCATCGGCATCCGGTCGGTGATAGGGGACGGCGCGAGGATAGAGCAATCCCTGATCCTCGGAGCCGACCGTTACGAGCCGGCCCCGAAGAAGGGGAGCGGGGCCCCCCGGATCGGCATAGGCCCCGGCACGGTCATCCGGAAGGCGATCGTCGATACGAACGTCCGGATAGGGAGGGGCGTCGTCCTTCGCAACATGCGGCGCCACCGGAAATACGACGATCCGCAGGGAAGGCTGTTCGTCCGCGACGGGATAATCGTCGTGCCCAAGGGGGCCGTGATAGAGGACGGCACGAAGTTCTGACCTGCGCGCTCCGAAGAGCGCCCCCGCGAGTCATCCTGAAAATTAACGCGCCGAAGGCAACGCTCAGCGTTTCCCCCCGGACCTGTACCTGTTCGTGATTGGAAGGCGCCTGTCGCGGCCGAACGCCTTCGGGGTGATCTTTATCCCCGGGGGGGCCTGGCGCCTCTTGTATTCGTTGGAGTCGATCATTCCGATCGTCCGGCTCACCGTGCGAGGATCGAGGCCCCGCGAGACGATCTCGGCGAACGAGAGGTCCTCCTCCACGTACAGCTCGATTATTTTATCGAGAACGGGGTACGGGGGGAGGGTGTCCTGGTCGCACTGCCCGGGACGAAGCTCGGCGGTCGGTTTCCTGCGGATCGTCGAGGCGGGGATGAGGGGCGTGCCCGCCTTCCTGTTCCTGTGCCTCGCCAGCGAGAAGACGAGCGTCTTCGGGACGTCCTTCAGGACGGCGAACCCGCCCGCCATGTCCCCGTAGAGCGTGCAATACCCCACCGCCACCTCGCTCTTGTTGCCCGTCGTCAGCACGAGCCACCCGAACCTGTTGGAGAAGGCCATCAGGAGGGTCCCCCTGACCCTGGCCTGCAGGTTCTCCTCGGTCACGCCGATTCCCGATCGCGGGATTATCCCGCCGAGAAGGCTGAGGAACGATTCGTACACGGGCCCGATCGGAAGCTCGTAAAGCTCGATGCCGAGGTTGAAGGCCAGTTTTTTCGCGTCCGAAAGGGTTCCCTTCGAGGTGTACCCGGAGGGCATCGTCAGCCCCTTGACCCTGCCGGGGCCGAGCGCGTCGACGGCGACCGCGGCGACGAGGGCCGAATCTATCCCGCCGCTGAGGCCGAGGATCACCCCCTTGAACCCGTTCTTCATGACGTAGTCGCGGGTTCCGAGCACGAGGGCGCTGTAAACCTCCTCGAGCGGCTTGAGATGATCGACATTCCCGCGCCGGCGAAGACGCGGGGCCGTCCGCGCAGGCAGGGGACCCAGACCGATCTTTTCGAGCCCGCAGTCGGGAGCGGCACATATTTTCCCGCGGCGGCCGGCTGCCGAAGGCGTTCCCTTCGCGCGCCCCGGCCGGCCGGGAAGGATGTCGGCGACGATCAGGTCCTCGGCGAACGGCACCCCGCGCGCCACCGTCGCGCCGTCCGGAGCGCAGATAACGCTGCTCCCGTCGAAGACCAGCTCGTCCTGCCCCCCGAGAAGGTTCACGTAGCAGAGCCACACGCCGTTCTCCCGGGCTCGCCTTCGCATCAGCCTCTCCCTCTCGGGCCCCTTCCCCATGCGCCAGGGGGAGGCGGATATGTTGATGATCACGCGGGCCCCTCCTTCGCGGGCCTGCGGCCTTGTCGGGCCTTCGTCGATCCATATGTCCTCGCAGATGCTTATCCCGACCGGCAGGTCGCCGAATTCGACGACCATGGCCCTCGAGCCGGGGGCGAAATACCTCTTCTCGTCGAAGACACCGTAATTGGGCAGGTGCATCTTGCGGTACCTCGCGGTGATCGAGCCGCGATGGAGGACGGCGGCCGTGTTGTAGATGACGCCGGAGCTTCTGGGCGCTGCCTCGGGGGCGCCGACGATGACGGCCATCTCCCCCGCGGAGGCGGCGATCGAACGAAGGCTCATCTCGCAGTCCGCAACGAAACCGGGCTTCAGAAGGAGGTCCTCGGTGGGGTAGCCGCAGATGACGAGTTCGGGAAAGGCGAGTATCGAAACGCCGAGGGCCTCCGCCCGGGCGATCCTTTCGCGTATCATGCGCTCATTCCCGGCGATATCGCCGACGACCGGGTTGACCTGCGCGAGCCCTATGCGGATCTTATTATCCTTCATGCGGTTTTTCGCCTTTCCGGGCCGCCCGCCCCGCCGGCGGGAACGGGGCCGGCGGGTGTCCCGCCCGCCGCGGCACGGATGTTCCGGGCCGCCTTCCGGCAGGTTTTCGCGCCGGCGATCCAGGCCCCTTCGAACCGTTTTTCGTGACGGCGGTCCGGACCGTAATAATAAAGGAACCGCCGCGCCGCATGCAAGACAAGCCTTTCCTCGCGGCGAGGAAACCCATAAAAGAATTTGCGCGCTACCCCCGGCGCCACCCTTTCCACGCGCCGGGAAAAAGGATGAAACAAAGGCCCGCGCGATTCGTATCTGAATACATGATAAGGAAGGCTGCCCGACGAAGGAGAGGTTTGAGATGAAAAGAAGCCCGATGATAATAGCGGTCATGGTGATTTTCGCCGCGATGATCTTCCCCGTGTTTCTAGGTGCCGGCGGATCGGAACGGATCGAGAAAAAGTCGTTCGACATGGAGAAGGGAAAACGGATCGACATCGACATAAACGTCGGCGGGGACATATTCATAACGGGATGGGACGGCGAAAAGGTCGAAGTGGAGGTCGTCGTCACGGGACGCGACCGCGACGACATAGAGATAGATTTCAAGGAAAGGTCCTCCGTCCTGAAGGTTGAAATAGGCCGCGACGGATGGTTCCGGAACACGAAGGCCGACGCGAAGGTGATAGTGAACGTCCCCGATCGATTCGACATTTCCTTTAAAACCATGGGCGGGGACGTCGAGATATCCGGGGTCGAGGGGGAGACGAGAGGGCATACGATGGGGGGCGACATCGACCTCAGCCGGATGGCCGGCGAGGCGGACGTCAAGACGATGGGGGGCGATATAACGGTCAGCGAGTCCGTTCTCGACGGCGTGGTCAGGACGATGGGCGGCGATGTAAGGATCGTGGACGTCAAGGGGGACCTGAAGGGGTCTACGATGGGGGGCGACGTCACTTACGACGGCGTGAAGAGAAGGGAAAGGGCCGGGGCGAAGCGGGACGGGAAGGCCGATGGGGACGAAAAGGACGTTTCGGTCTCGACCTTCGGCGGAGACCTCGATCTCGATTACGAGGGGAAGGACGTCAGGGCCAGGACCTTCGGCGGCGACGTCAACGTCGACAACGCGAGGAGCGTCAAGGTCTCGACGATGGGCGGCGATATCGAAGTGGCGCAGGCGCCGGAGGGAGCCGACGCCCATACGATGGGCGGAAATATCACGATCGAAAGCGCGGGAAGATTTGCCAGGGCCAAGACGATGGGCGGAGACATAGATATCTTCGAGGTGGACGGCAGGGTCAAAGCGACGACGATGGGGGGCGACGTGAAGGTCAGGGTGGTAGGCGGCGGCGAAGGGGACAGGGACGTGGAGCTGAAGTCGATGGGAGGGGACGTGGAACTGACCGTCCCGAAGGGGTACCCGATGGATTTCGACATAGAGATAACCTACACGAAGGGGCACAGGCGCGATTGCGGGATCGTCTCCGATTTTCCGATGACCGTCAGCGAGTCCGACGAGTGGAAGAGCAAGTGGGGACAGAAAAGAAAATATATCACCGGCACGGGCGAGGTCAACGGAGGCGGCAACAGGATCATGATCAGGACGGTCAACGGAAAGGTATTCGTTAAAGAGGAATAAAGGTAAATTCCACCGTAGGGGCATTTCAATATGCTTCAGGGAAGAGCCCGTCTGAGCAGCGGGCTTTTCCTTTTTTCCGGCCGAATCGTAAAAATCACATTTTTCGGGTTAGTTCGGAATAATAGTTGACAGACGATTTCATTAGCCTGACAATATTAGGTAAATAAGAAACGAGGCTTAATAAACAGCGAAAGAGGCGTCGTTTGGCCGAAGAAATCATCGCCCTTCACCCGGTCGACAGGCAGATCCTGGAAATCCTCCAGGTTCAGGGGAGGATCACGAACGTCCAGCTCGCCGAGATGGTGGGCCTGAGCCCCCCGGCCGTCCTCGAGAGGGTGAGGAAACTCGAGGAGAAGGAAGTCATAAAAAGGTACGTCGCCGTCATCGACAACAGGAAGGTCGGGATCGGCACAATGGCTTTCGTCTCCGTCTCGCTGAACCTTCACCAGAAGGATTCGATCGAGAATTTTCAGGATTTCATCGACAAATGCGAAAATGTGAGGGAATGTTACCACGTCGCCGGAGGCGAGGATTACCTGCTCAAGGTCTATTCGAAGGACATCGAGGATTACGAGCACTTCCTGCTGCACTCGCTCACGCGGATCAAGGGGATCGACAGGGTGAAGACGATGTTCGTGCTGTCGACCCTCAAGCGGGATCTCGGGCTGCCGCTCGATCTCGCCGCGGGGATCGCCGCGGAGAACGGAAACGGCAGGAAGAACGGATTGAAAAAACAATGAGGAACGGAATTTAAAAGGAGGACGGAATGGCAAAGAAACATCGGTTCGACACTATGGCGGTCAAGGGCGGATACGGATGGGACGAGCAGCTGAGGTATCGCACCATGGCCCCGCCGCTCATCCAGAGCGCAGTGTTCCCGTACGAGTCGGCCGAGTGGGCGGCCGATCTCTACAGCTACAAGATCGAGGGGTTCGCCTACGGCAGGATCAACAACCCGACCAACGACATCTTCGAAAAGAGGATGGCGCTGCTCGAGGGGACGGAAGCCGCGCTCGGCACCTCCTCGGGGATGGCGGCGATATTCATGGTGGCCCATCACCTGGTGCAATCGGGCGAGGAGATCACCTCGTCGATCAGGGTGTACGGCGGGACGCAGCAGCTCTTCGCGCAGTCGATGCCGAGGATGGGGATAAAGACCAACTGGGTCGTGGAGCCCGATAAAATCGAAGCGTGGGAAAAGGCTATCACCCCGAAGACGAAGCTCCTTCACGTCGAGTCGCCGAGCAACCCCAACCTCTTCGTCGCAGATATACCGGCGATCGCCGAGCTGGCGAAATCGAAGGGTCTCCCGCTGATGATCGACAACACGATCTGCACCCCGGCCCTTATGAGGCCGGCGGAGATGGGGGCCGACATCATCATCCATTCGGCGACCAAGTTCATCAGCGGCAATGCCACCTCGCTGTCGGGCGTGATCTGCGCTAAGAAGGAATTCATCGACCACGTTCGCCACATCGGGTACAGGAACATCGGGCCTTCCATCTCGCCGTTCAACGCGTGGCTATGTCTGCTCGGCCTCGATTCCCTCTCCCTTCGCATGAAGAAGCACTCGGACAACGCGATGGCCGTGGCGAAATTCCTTCAGAAGCATCCGAAGATCGAAGCCGTCAGCTATCCCGGCCTAGAAAGCCATCCGCAGCACAAGGCGGCGAAGAAGACGATGAGCGGCTACTCCTCGATGCTGAGCTTCAACGTCGCCGGAGGGCTCGAGGGGGCGAGGACGGCGATCGACAATCTCTCGATAGCCGTTCACACGACGCATCTCGGCTCGTCGCAGACGGTGGCGATACAGCCCGCCGCAACGACGCATTACCAGCTCGGCCCCGAGGAGAGGGCGAAGGCCGGGGTGCCGGAGAACATGATACGCTATTCGGCCGGGCTCGAGGATCCCGAGGACCTTATCGAGGATCTCGAGAACGCGCTGTCGCACGTGAAGGGGTAATGATGTGATTGCCGCGGCCGATCGGCGGCAGCGGCGAATCGAATACGGGCAACGGTATTTTCCCGGGCCGCGCGGCGGCCCGGGCGGGAGGGAAAATGCAGAAGATAGCCTTCGTCGGATTCGGCGTCGTCGGACAGGGCCTCGCCGAGATTCTTCTCGAGAAGAAACAGATCCTGAAGAAGAAATACGGGTACGAATACAAGGTGGTCGCCGTGAGCGATTTCACCAAGGGATCGGCCCTCGACCAGAAGGGGCTCAACCTTTCGAAGCTGCTGAAGCTCGCGAAGAAGGGGAAGATATCGGAGTATCCCGGCGCGAAGACCGGCCTCGACGCGGTCCGTACGATCAGGCAGTCCGGCGCGGACGTCATAGTCGAGGTCTCGTACACCGACATCAAGACGGCCGAGCCGGCCTACACCCATTTCAAGGCGGCCCTCGGAGCGGGAAAACATCTCGTCACGACCAACAAGGGGCCGACCGCCCTTTATTTCAGGGAGCTCGCGGCACTCGCCAAAAGGAAGAAGGCCGCCTTCCGCTACGAAGGGACCGTCGTCGCGGGGACCCCGGTCGTGAATCTCACCGGCACCTGCCTCGCGGGGAACGACATCACCGAGGTGCGCGGGATCCTGAACGGCACGACAAATTTCATACTGACCAGCATGGAAAAGGGAAAGAGCTACGAGGCGGCGCTTAAGGAGGCGCAGCGGCTCGGATTCGCCGAAGCCGACCCGACCGCCGACGTCGAGGGATTCGACGCGATGGCCAAGGTGATCATCCTCGCGAAGAGCCTGATGGGCGCCGATATAGGCCCGAAGGACGTGAAGAGGACCGGCATCACGCGAATCACGCTGAAGGACGTCGAAGAGGCCCGCGCCGCGGGGATGCGCTGGAAGCTGATCGGAAAGGTGAAGAAGACCGGCAGGGGAGTCGCCGCGTCGGTCAGGCCGGAGAAGGTCGCGGTCACCGATCCGCTCGCCTCGGTCGGCGGAGCGAAGAACGCGCTGACATTCGTCACCGACCTTCTGGGAGAAGTTACGATAGTCGGGCCGGGGGCCGGGCGGAAGGAAACCGGATTCGCCCTTCTCGCCGATCTTCTCGCGATAGACAGGACGGCAAAGTAAGGCGGGGATGGGATCGGACAAGGTACCCGGCGTTATGACGGGCCCGGGCCGGGGCGCGGGAGCCCCGCGGCCGGGGATCGCCCGGGGCGACACCCGCGCGCGCGGCGCGGAAGGAGAAAATATGAACAGGAATCTCAAGCCGGGTTCAGCGGTCTGTGTTTTTGTTCTGTCGATTTTCGCAGCGTGCGACGACGGCACCATGCCATATAACGGCGATCCGGCGCCCGGAGATTCGATCCTGGGATATTTCGAAGAGACCGTCGCCGAGGCGCTCGCGGATAATACGGGCGATCACGAGGAGGGGTCCGATTACGCCTGGTCCCCGGAGAATGTCGTTCATATAACCCTCGACGGGAACTCGATCGCCGTCGATGGAACGGGGGCGATCGTCGAAGGTTCCGTCGTGACGATCGACTCGGCGGGGACATACGAGGTGAGCGGCAGCCTCGCGGACGGGCGGCTGATCGTCGACACGGCTGATACGGGAATCGTCAGGCTCATCCTCGACGGGGCCGACATACACTCCTCGACGAGCTCGCCGGTAAGCATATATGGCGCGCGCAAAGCGATCATCGTCCTCGCGGATCTTTCCGAGAACCGGCTGTCTGACCAGAATACTTACGTTTACGACTATCCCGACGAAAAGGAGCCGAACGCGACGCTCTTCTCGCGGAGCGACCTCACGATATGCGGCAGCGGGGCCCTCTCGGTCGAAGGCCACTTCAAGGGGGGCGTATCGGGCAAGGCCGGATTGCTTCTCCGGAGCGGCGCGATCGCGGTCCACGCCCCCGGCAACGGAATCAAAGGCGGGGATTATATCGTTGTAAGGGGGGGTGATATCGGCGTGGCCTCGGGGAGCGACGGGCTTAAATCGGACGGCACGGACGCCGACAGGGGGTATGTCTATATCGAAAACGGCGCGGTAACCGTCGTCAGCGAAGAAGACGGGATTCAGGCTGAGTCGGACGCCCTGATCGCGGGCGGATCGATCGATATCACCTCGGGGGGAGGCAGCGATTACACCGTCGGAGAGGATGAGTCCGCCAAGGGGATCAAGGCCGGCACAAGACTCATCATCGACGGCGGGTCGATCGCCATCGACTCCGCGGAGGACGGGCTGCGTTCGGGCGAGCGCATCGTCGTCAACGGCGGCGGCCGTCTCATCGCCTGCTCGGACGACGGCATTCAATCCGATTTCACGATCGGGATGAACGGCGGGACGACGGAGATAACGAAATGCACCGAGGGTGTCGAAAGCCCGCTGATTTCGATCGCCGGGGGGGAGATCCGCATCGAATCGAGCGACGACGGGCTCAACGCGGCCAAGAGCGACGCGAATTATCTTTACATCTCCGGCGGGTATGTCTACGTGAACGCCTACGGGGACGCCATCGACGCCAACGGCTCGATCCTGATGACGGGCGGCACGGTGATCGTGAACGGCCCCAGCCTCGAGGGGGACGCGGCGATCGATTACGACGAGACCTTCGGAATAACCGGCGGATTCCTGCTGGCGGTGGGGAGCCCCGGCATGGCGCAGGGGCCGGATAAATCGTCGACGCAATATTCCGTGATCGTGAGGCTCGGCATGCCCGTCCCGGCCGGCACCCTGATCAACATGCGGACGGGCGAGGGCGAGGACCTTTTCACCTTCTCGCCGACCAAGAGTTACGCCTCCACGGTATTCTCTTCGCCGGATCTCGAGAAAGGCGCCATATGCACCCTCTACTACGGAGGCGGTGCGACAGGCGATGAGGTCGACGGGCTCTACGAGGGGGGCGCCTACACCCCCGGGACGGTGGCGGCCGTTTTCGCCATTTCAGAGATCGTCACGATAATAAACGTCGACTGACCCCCCCGTCGTCGGGGAAGCCTTTCTAAAGCTGAAGGCTCGCGTGATAAAGATCCAGATACGTCTTGCTCGAATAGAAGATGTGTATCTTGTCGGCCGAATCGATCACGACGGCCAGTTCCTCCTCGCCTATCTCGATCGACAGGACGGTATTGACCCAGGAACCGCTTTTATTCGTGGCATAGTTGAGGGCGTACGACCCTTCTTCCCCGAAAAAGACGTGGGCGTACCCCGCGCTGTCGAGCGCGACGCAGGGTCTTGCCCATCCCACCGTGCTCTTGATCGTGACGGCGGCATGCGCCGCGCCGCCTGAGAACTCCACCCTGTTGTCGGTGCTGTTCCAGAAGACGATGCTCGCTGCGTCGGTGTCCTTGTCGACCGCGATCGAGGGGGTCCAGCCGGTATCGGGAATGTAGGGGTAGTCGTCCGCCCCCTCGAGCGTCACGACGTTCCATGAGCCGTCGAAAAAGGCGTAACGAAGGTTGTGGTGCCCCGCGAAATTGAACGCCGCGTGCGGATGGTTCGATCCGTCGACGTCGATGTCGCAGGAGGAGTTTATCCATTCGTCGGCGAGGGCGACCGAGGATCCCCAGGCTCCGCCGGCGGGCTTGCTGATATAACGGATGTCGCTGTAATTTCCGTCGTCGAAGGTCGCGTGAAGGCAGTTCGCGCCGTCGAGCACGATGCAGCAGGAACCGCCGCCTCCGAGCCAGATGTCCTCTTCCGACCAGTCCCCGGTTTCGTCGGTGATGTATCTTATCCCGTAATAATCCGAGTACATTATATGTATCTTTCCGCCGTCATCCACCGCGATGTCGTTATGCGTGCCTTCGCTGTCGCCGTCGTCCGCCGCCACGAGGGTTGCCACCCAGCTTCCCGACTTGTTCGTGACGTACTGAAGCCCGACGTTGAGGTCGTACGCGCTCACGTAAAGCTTGCCGTTTGCATCGATCGCGGCGTTGATTTCGCCATTTGCGAAACTGCCGCTTCTGACGAGCTGGGTCGACCAGCCTCCCCCGTCGCCGTCGCCGGTTCCGGTGGGATTGGAGCCGCCGGAGTCGCCCGAGCAGCCCTGAAGAATGATTAAGCACGTTATAACGGCCAGCGGCCCGATGAATCGTCCTGACATAAACGCCTCCTGTTGACGGTGCCGCTGGAACGATTGCAAATTTGATACCTGTTTTCGCCGATAGTCCGTGGCGGGATTCCCTTCGGAAAAAATTTCCCCGGCGGCGGATTTCTCGTAACCTGCCAGCGGCGAGCCGCGACATATATTGCGAGCAGACCCCGCCTGCTCCCCTCCCTTCCGCCCCTGGAAAGGACTCGCCGATGAGGATAACGTCCGGGACCGCTGCCTGTTTCATTTTTGCTTCCGCCGCATTCCTGTTTGCGGCCGCCGGATGCGGCCGGCCCGAAGTGGAAAGCAACCTCCTGAACCACTCCATCGAAATCGACGGAACGAATCTGGATTGGAGCGGTCTCGGCGTCCTCATCGATGAGAAAACGGGATCCAGGGTGGCCGTCGCGAACGATGAAACGGATCTTTATCTTCGTTTCGCCACGGTCGACGCCGGGATTCAGGCGCAGGTTCTCAAGTACGGGTTGATCGTATGGTTTGACGGCAGGGGGGGAAAACGCCGATCGTTCGGCGTAAAGTATCCGATGAAACCCGTGATGGAGAATTCGGAATCAGAAGATTACGGCGATGGAGGCGTTCCGGAGGGTCGGGAGTTTTCGACCCCGGGGGATCGAGATGTTGGTGTCGGGAAGCAAAAACCGGGAAGAAGACCGCCCGACCCGCCGGATATCGGGAAGCTGTTGGCGCTGGTGCCGGAAGCCCTCGAGATAATCGGCCCGGGGGAGAACATGAGAATGTTGAAAAACCTCAAGCAGGCCCGTCAGTCGGGAATCTTCGTTTCCCTTGAGCAAAAGGAGGGGGAACTGATATATGAGATCAGGGTCCCGCTTCGCGAATGGAACGGGTCGATATATCATGTCCAAACAGACGAAAAGCGGGTTGTCGGGATAGGTCTTTCGGCGGGCCGGCCTGAGTCCGTATCGGGAAGACCCGGAATGGGCGGAGGCATGCCCGAGGGGATGGATGGCGGAGGCATGGGTGGAGGAAGGCCGGGCGGGCCGGGCGGCGGCTTCGAAGGGCCGGGTGGCGGACCCGGAGGAGGACCTCCCGGAACGAACCCCGGGGGAACAATCCACAATTACCTCGATCTCTGGCTGAAGGTTCGCCTCGCCACAGGCTGAATCAACCAGGCGAAGACCACTCCGCTTTTGTCATATTCCGCCTGCCGTACCGCGAATGACGCGCGTCCGTGACTGAACGGCTCCCCGCGTCCCGCTCAAGGTTGACACGAAATCCACGTTCCTGTACGATGCCCCCGTTCGGGACGCCGGCGCGGGCGCCGCGGCTCTTTGCGCGAAAGATGCGCCATCTCCGGCCGGAAAGCCCGCACGGGCGGGCGTCGATTCCCTCGCCGCCCATGAAGGGAAAAGATCCGCAAGGAGGGATGGATGGAACGCGAACACTGGGGAACCAGGATCGGTTTGATTCTCGCGCTGGCGGGAAACGCCGTCGGCCTCGGCAACTTTCTGCGATTCCCGGTGCAGGCCGCGGGGAACGGCGGCGGCGCCTTCATGATTCCGTACTTCATCGCGCTCGTTCTCGTCGGCATTCCGCTGATGTGGACCGAGCTCGCCATGGGGCGCTTCGGGGGAAACCGCGGGCACGGCACGATGCCGGGGATATTCCAGCTTCTCTGGCGCCACCCGGCCGCGAAGTACTTCGGCGTCATCGGCCTTCTCCTGCCGATAACCATTTTCATTTATTATATTGTCGTCGAATCCTGGACCCTGGGATTTTCTTTTTTCTCCCTGATCGGAAGATACAACGGCGCCACGACCCAGGATGCGATGGGGGGGTTCCTGCACGGATTCCAGGGGATCGCGCGCAACGAATACTTCAACGGCATATACTGGGGATACGCCTTTTTTATAATGACGGCGGCGATCAATTACGTCGTGCTCCGGCGAGGCATACGCGGCGGCATCGAAAAGCTGGCGAACATCGGGATGCCGCTGCTCATCATCATGGCGGTCGTCCTCGTCGTGCGCGTCCTGACCCTCGGCACCCCGGACCCGTCGAAACCGGACCAGAGCGTCATCAACGGGCTCGGTTTCATCTGGAACCCGGATCTCGGGGCGCTGCGGAACCCGAAGGTATGGCTCGCGGCGGCGGGGCAGATATTCTTCACGCTCAGCGTCGGGTTCGGCGCGATACAGGCGTACGCCAGCTACCTGAAAAAGGACGACGACGTGGCCCTCTCGGGGATCGCCACGGCGAGCACCAACGAGTTCTGCGAGGTCATCTGCGGAGGGACGATAGCGATCCCGATCGCCTGCGCCTTCTTCGGCGTCGCGGCGACGCAGGCCATCGCGCAGGGCGGCGCCTTCAACCTCGCGTTCCAGTCGATGCCGATCGTCTTTCAACACCTGCCGCTCGGCAACATATTCGGGTTCATGTGGTTCTTCCTGCTATTCATAGCGGGAGTGACGTCTTCCGTCGCGCTGACCCTCCCCGCGGTGACCTTTTTCATGGATGAGCTCGGATGGACCAGGGAGAGGGCGGTGAACGTGATAACGATGTTTACTTTCGCCGCGTCCAACCTCGTCATCTTCTTCCTCGCGCAGGGCTTCATGGACGAGCTCGATTTCTGGGCCGGGACGTTCGGGGTGGTGCTGCTCGCGCTGATCGAGATCGTCGTCTTCTTCTGGGTCTTCGGAAAGGACAACGCGTGGGAGGAGATCACGAGGGGCGCCGAGATCAGGGTGCCGGCCGTCTATAGATTCATCATGAAATACGTCACGCCTCTCTTCCTCATCGCGATCCTCGCCACATGGGCGAAGTCCGACATGATAAAGGTCCTGAAAATGGAGGCGGTCCTCCCCGCCGACCGGCCCTTCGTCTGGGGGGCGCGGGTTTTGATGCTCGTGACGCTGGCCGGTTTCGCGATCCTCGTCGCGGTCGCGTCGCGAAGGGGCGGCCTCTCGAAGGAAAGGAACGCCTTATGACAACGGGCGGATATATATTTCTCGTCGTTGGATGGGGAATCGTGCTCTGCTTCGCGGCCTTCGCGATGGCGAGGTTCCTGGGTCGCCGGAAAAAATAGCCGCCGGGCGGAAGCGCCGCTCTTCGCGGGAATCCCGGACCGCTGGCTGTGGGCAAGAGAATAATGAAAAAGAAGAGGATTCTGTTCATCGGCCCATTCCCTCCTCCGACGGGAGGGGACACTGTTTCCACTTCGAGGCTCGTCGCCTGCCGCTACTGGGAGGATGCCGGCGCCGACATTCGCGCGATCAACCTCTACAGCGGCGGTAAAATAAAGATTCCAGGAGAGAGGATATACCTCAGGGACGTATCGAGGGCGTTCAGGGTCTTCTTTTCATTCCTCTTCAGGCTGCCCGGAAGGGATATCGTTCTTCTCTGGATAACGAGGCGTTCGCTCTGCACGCTGGGGCTCGCGATCATACTGGTGTCGTCGTGGGCGCGAAAGCCCGTCTTCGTCAAGGTGTTCGGAGGGTACCTCGTGGAGCTCATCCAGGGGTACGGGCCCTGGTACAGGCGGATAATACTGAAGGTTCTTCGCCGGGCGCGAATGATACTGCCGCAGACCGACCTCGTCGCGCGCGGGCTGGTCGAGCAACTGGGCCTGCCCGAAGAGATGGTCACGGTATTCCCCAATTTTCTTCCCGACGCCGCGCTGTCCGGGGTGCGCGAGGTGAAACGGTTCGGCGGAAGATGCGTCTTCCTCGGCCAGATCAAGTCCGAGAAGGGGGTCTTCGACATCGCCGGGGCTCTCGCCGGCCGCAAGGACAGAAGCTGCGATTTTTACGGCGAGTTGACGCGGAAGTACGGCGCCGATTTCCTCAGCAAAATCGAAGGGGCTGAAAACCTGCGTTACCGCGGCGTTCTCGATCATGAAAAGGTTATCGATACGATAAAGGCTTACGATATACTGCTCCTTCCGACAAGGCATGTCGGAGAGGGGATGCCCGCAGTAATCCTCGAGGCTTTCGCCGCGGGGGTGCCGGTCGTGGCGACCGACTGGATGGCCATACCCGAAATGGTCGCCGATGGAAAGAGGGGGCTCCTCGTGAAGCCCGGCTCGCCCGAAGCGATCGCCGCGGCGGTCGACAGGCTGGCCTCGGACAGGGCCCTCTACGAACGGATCGCGGACAACGCCTTCGAATACGCGATGAAATTTTCGGAGAAGGCCGTGGTGCGCGATCTTCTCATCGTGGAGGTTCTGGGCCTGCACCCGGTGCTTCGCCGTTCCCCGTCACACTCGTGATCCCGCCGCGGATCGACCCGGATGAGGTGCAAAAAATGAGAGTCGTGCTGGCCGATCCGCCGAAGATCAGGGATCAGGCGAAATACTCCTCGGTGATCACGTATCCGAACATCGGGATACTTTCGCTCGCCGCGTACCTTCGCGCGCACCTCCCGGAGGTGGAGGTGATCTATCTCGAGGTGGAATCCCTCGAGGACCATCTCGAACGCGTGAGAAAGCTCCGCCCCGACGTATACGGGATATCATTCGCCACCTACATGAAGAGGGTATCGTACATGACCCTCGAAAAGGTCAGGGAGAAGCTCGGCGGAGGGACGGTGCTGATAGCCGGAGGCGCCCATCCGACCGTCGCCGCAGAAGAGGTCTTCGAAAACTCTCCGGCCGACGTCTGCTTCATCGGCGAGGGGGAGGAGTCGCTTCGCGCGTGGATCGCCTCGCTGCTCGATGGGGGCGACGGGAGATCCGTCGACGGCATCGCGTACCGCGGCGACGGCGGGAAGGTCGTCAGGACGGCGCCGCGCCGGTTTCTCGACACGGCGGACATCCCGGTGCCCGCCTGGGACATGATCGACTTCGAACGCTACGGAGGCGTATTCATCAGCAAGGGGAGCCCGAGCACCTGCATCCTGTTCAGCAGGGGGTGCCCCTTCGACTGCACCTTCTGCTCGAATCCCGTCTGGCGGAGCAGCCGCCCGTGGCTGAGGACGAGGTCGCCGGAGCAAATCTGCGAAGAGATAAAATACCTCTACGGGCGAGGGATACGCGAGCTCTACATACGCGCCGACGAGTTCAACTCGCGCCTCGACTGGACCCTCGAGGTCTGCAGGGCCATCAGGGCCCTGGGCCTGAAGGATTTGTATTTCCAGTGCAATCTCAGGGTGGACAGCATCACGGAGGAACTGGCTCTGGAACTGAAGGCGATCAACTGCTGGCTCATCCACATAGGCATCGAGAGCATGAACCAGAGGGTTCTCGACGGGATAAGGAAAAAGATCACCGTCGAACAGGTCGTCTCCGCCTGCAGGCTTCTTAAACGAAACGGCCTCAGGGTCTACGGATTCATGATGTTCTACAACGCGTGGGAGGAGGACGGCAGGCTCGCCTTCGAAACTCCGGAGGAGGTTGACGAAACGATCCGCCGGGCCGTCCGCATGAGGCGCGAGGGGCTTCTCGACTACATGTCGTGGCAGTTCGCCACGCCGTATCCCGGCGCGGACCTTTACAGGGTCGCCGTGAAATACGATCTTCTCGAGAAGGACCCGAAGCGTTCCGGGCAGGTCTGGGATCTCAACATGACTCTGCCCGGCGTGTCGAAAAGGAGAATGTCCCGCCAGCGCATGAAGGGGCTGATCCTGCAGAGCTACTGTTACTGGCGCGGGGGCGACATCAACTGGCGTTTCTGGCACAACGCCCTCGTCAAGATCGGGTACATCATCAAATCGCCGTTCGTGAGATAGAACCGGGACTTTGATCTACATGTACTCATCGAGAATCGACGCGAGCTCCTTTTTGTCGACGCCGCGCTCCGCGAGGGGGCCTTTTCCGAGAACGGAGAGGCGGTCGCAGAATGAGGCCCTGTCGTTTTTGTAGATCACCCCGACGGGGATCTTTTCGTCCCACTCCATCGCAATCTTCATCGCTTTTTCCCAGTCGAGAGGATCGTGATCGGGGGGAAGCTCGCGGCACCTCTTTTTGTACCAGGCGAAGTTGTTGACCTTGTTGAACGACACGCACGGCTGGAGGACGTCGACCAGCGCGAACCCCCTGTGACGTATCGCGAGGTTTATCATGTCGGAAAGATGATCCGGCATTCCCGTGAAGCTTCTCGCGACGAATCCCGCGTGCATCGCGACGGCCACCGCGACCGGATTGAATCGTTCCGACAGTACTCCGCCGGGCTGCGCCTTCGTCTTCATCCCTTCCTGCGAGGTCGGGCTCGCCTGTCCCTTCGTGAGGCCGTAGATCTGGTTGTCGTGGACGATCATCGCAATGTCGATGTTGCGCCGTATCGCGGCGAGAAAATGGTTCCCGCCCTCGCCGTAGCAGCACCCTTCGCCGCTCTCGACGATGACGGACATCTCGTGATTCGCGATCTTCGCTCCCGTCGCCGCGGGAAGCGCCCGCCCGTGAAGCCCGTTGAAGACGTTGGCGTTGAGGTAATGGGGGGCCTTCGCCGCCTGCCCGATGCCGCTGACGAAGATCACCCTGTCCGGGGCGAGACCGGCCTTGACGAGCCCCGACTTCATCGCTTCAAGGAGGGAAAAATTGCCGCAGCCCGGGCACCAGGCCGTTTCGTACTTTCCGTAATCCTCGATTTTCGTCATGCGGGTCACTCCTTTCCTCCCGGGCTGGAACCCTTCCCCGCGAGGGAGTCGAATTTACGAAGAATATATTCCGGCGTCAGGGGCCTCCCGTCGTAGCGCGAAATCCTGTCGCCGATCATGAATCCCGTTTCCCTCGCTATCAGCGCGGCGAGCTGCCCCGTCGCGTTCCCTTCGACGGAGACGACCCTCCCCGCTTTATCGAGATATTTAATGAAAGCTTCGGGCGCCATCGGCCAGACCTGGCTGAAGTGAAGAACGGCCGTCGTCTTTCCATTTTCTCTCAGGGCTCGGGCCGCTTCCATCACCGGCCCCCTGCTCGAGCCCCACGAGACCAGGAGGATTTCCGGCGCGTCGTCCCCGGCGTACTCCGGCGGGACCGATTTTTTTATCAGGCCTTCGCTTTTCTTCAGCCTTTTCTCCACCATGAGGATTCTTACTTCGAGGTCTTCGGTCAGATGGCCGTCCTCGGTGTGCTCGTCGCTGTCGGTCACGACGAGATTCGCGCTCATCCCGGGGATGAGACGCGGAGAAATTCCGTTTTCAGTCAGGGCGTGGCGAAGGTAAGCCCCGCTTTCCGGCCCGCTCCGGCCGGCCGTCGCGCCGGCGGCCGCTTCCCCGCCGGGAGGCGCAGCTCCGCCCGTCGGTCCCCCGCCGTGCGCGTATCCCGATCCCGGCCTCACGAAATCCAGGCTCCCGATGTCGAACGGCTCGACGGCCCGGAACGAATCGGCGAGGTACTGGTCGGTCAGCACGAATACGGGGGTCTGGAACTCCTCGGCAAGGAAGAAAGCCCTCCGTGTGAGGTGGAAACATTCCTCCACGGTGCCGGGTGTCAGGATGGCGCGGGGGAACTCCCCGTGGCCGGCGTGAAGGACGAATCCGAGGTCGGCCTGCTCGGTCCTCGTCGGAAGGCCGGTCGCAGGGCCCGGCCTCTGTGCCACGACGAGGACCAAAGGCGTCTCCGTCATCCCGGCGAGGCTCACCCCTTCGACCATCAGCGCAAAGCCGCCTCCCGAGGTCGCGACCATCGACGGGGCTCCGGCGTACGATGCGCCGACGGCCATGTTCACCGCGGCGATCTCGTCCTCGACCTGTTCGACTACGAGCCCCGCCTTTTCGGCGATCGATATGAGTGTGAGCGGCACCGAGGTCGAGGGGGTCATCGGGTAGAAGGCGCAGAACCTCGCCCCCGCCGAGACGGCCCCGAGCGCGATCGCCTGGTTGCCGTTCATCATCATCCGCGCTCCGCCTCCCGCGGAGGCCTTCGGAAATTGAACGGCCCCGCCGCCTCCCGCGGCGACTTTCGGAAATTTGGCGGACCTTTCGTTATTCCCGGCCGCCCAATCGAAAGCCCGGGCCAGCGCCAGGAGATTTTCCTTCACGTCTTCCGGGTGTTTTTTCCCGAATCTTTCACCGATCAGCGCGGCCGCCTTCTCCCTGTCCAGGCCGAGGATCGAGGAGGCGACACCGAGCACCGCGGTGCTGTTGAATTTTTCTTTGGAAAGCTCCTTGTATGGAATCCTGAGGCATCGCTCGTCTTCGCACGCGAGGGCTTCATCCGCCAGAATGAGGCCCCCGGCGCCGATCTTGCCGGAGTGGATCGGGATCGTTTCGCCGTCGAGCGCTATCAAAAGGTCGATCGATTCCTGCGGAGCCTCGATCAGGTCTGGGCAGGTTCGTACGTAAAAGGTGTTGTGCCCGTCCCGGATCCTCGACTGGTAGCTCTGCGTCACAACAATGTGATATCCGCTTCGCACGAGAAGCTTCGAGAGGAGCTCGCCGATCGTGACGATCCCCTGCCCGGCTTCGCCCCCGATAGCGATATTGAAGGCCCTGACGCTCATGACGACGCCCCCGCTTCTTTCATGGATAATGGTTGAATTGAAATGCGCATGTTAAGAATATCCCCATGCTACAACATTGTAAATGGTAAAGCGTAATGATTCGGGGCGCCGAATGCAGGGCCGCTTTCAAAGGGCGCCCCGCGGCGCAGCGCCCCGCGACCCATCGTCTTTTCCAATGGGAGATACCCCTTTTCATCCACGATCCTCCGTTGTAAAATCGGGCCGCGTGCGCATTCCGGGAATATCGAACTTCGCGGGAGGAATAATGAAGACCATAGGACTTGTCGGCGGCACGAGTTGGACCTCGACGCTGATCTATTACAGGGTATTGAACGAGCTGGTGCAGGCGAGGCTCGGAGGCAGCCACTCGGCGAGGATAGCGATGTGGAGCGTCGATTTCGCCGAGCATCTGGAGATACACGAACGCGGCGGCTGGAAGGGGGTGGAGGAGGAAATGACGGGCATCCTCGGGCGGCTCAAAAGCGCCGGGGCCGACATGGCTCTTCTCTGCGCGAACACCCTCCACATGGTTTACGACGCGGTCGAGGGAAAGGCGGGAATCCCCCTGCTCCATATCGCCGACGCCACGGGGGCCGCGATAAAAAGCGCGGGGATCGGTCGAATCGGCCTTATCGGCACGAGGCATACGATGGGGGAGGATTTCTACCGGGTCCGCCTTCGCGATAAGTACGGCATAGAGACGATCGTCCCGAAGGGGGAGGATTTCCGCGCGATCGACGACATCATCTTCAGGGAACTGGTGATGGACAGGTACGAGGAGCCGGCCCGCAGGAGATGCCTCGGGATAATCGACAGGCTTGTGGCTGAAGGAGCACAGGGGATCGTCCTCGGGTGCACCGAGCTCCCGAAGCTCGTTTCCGGGGCTAAGATCGCCGTGCCCGTCTTCGACACCCTTCAGCTTCACGCGGAGGCCGCGGTAGGGGAGGCGCTGCGGGAGGGGTAGGGCCGTTCCGCGAATGAGTCCTTTGCCCGGGGTCGAAGGCTACGCCCGAGCCGGTTTGTCTATCCGAGGCCGGCCTGCTCGAGCTTTGCTTTCGTCGGGACCCCTTCCCCGTCCCATCCCCTTCTCGCGTAATATTTCTGAAGGAGGTCGCCGAAGAATTCCCTCGTCATGACCTTTCCCTCGAGAAGGCCCGCCGTCATCTTCTCCTCGAAGAAACGCCCGGGGAGGGTGTCGTCCTTCGCCGTCCTGCCGTTCCGGAGATTGTAGAGACGCGCGAGATGGTGTATGCGCTCGCCGGTCTTCATCAGGCGGTCGGCGGTGTACTCGACGCCGGTGGCCTTCGTCAGAAGGGGGGCGAGGCGGTCGAGGCCGTAGGGGAGGAAATCGCAGACGATCAGCGAATTGCGGATGTTGATGTCGTCCTGGCCGAGCGCCACGTAGTCGGGAAGGACCTCGATCGAAAGGTTCCCCTTCATCTCGTCGGTCGCCGTCCAGAGCCTCGTGTGGCTCGCGAAATCGGATGTGGCAAGAGCGAGCCCCATCGACATGCATCCCTTTATGTTCACTCCTGAAAGCTCCATCCCGAAGGTGTTGATCGCGAAATATTCCGAGCCCTGCCCGATCTCCCTGCTCGCGAGCCTCGTGCCGTTCGCGAATGTGTCGCCGATCCCTTCCCGCCGCGCGATCAATTTAAGAAGCTCGTGCTGTGCCGAGGCGTTGCCGAAGTTGAGCTCGAGCCCGCCGGTCTCCTTCAGAAGCCCCTTCTCGAAGCATTCCATCGCGAACGAGCAGGTGACCCCGGCCGAGATCGAATCGAGCCCGAGGTCGTCGCAAAGGAGGTTGGATATCGCGACGGCCTTCGCGTCGTCGATTTCGCATCCCGATCCGAGAAAGGCGGTCGTCTCGTATTCCGGGCCTTCCAGCTCGAGGCCGTCCCATTTTGCCATCTTAGAACAGCGTATGATGCAGTTGAAGCATCCGACGCTCTTCCAGTTCAGATTCTCCTTCATCGCCTCGGCGGTTATCCCCTCGTATCCGTCGAACCGGCAGTCCCTGAAGTTATGCGTCGGAAGGAATCGGCCCTCCTCCTGCCCCATCCTCACCCACATCATAGTCCCGAGGTCGTAACGCCTTTTCGCATTGGGATGGTTCTTCACGTCTTCGGTGAGCTTCTTCGCCAGATCCCTGAACCCCTCGTCGTCGGCGTATTCGATCTTCCTGTCGCCCGTCGCGACGACCGCCTTGAGATTCTTCGAGCCCATCACCGCGCCGGCGCCGCCGCGCCCGAACTGCCGGTAGAGGTCGCAGCCGATGCAGGCAAAGAGCACCCTGTTCTCGCCCGCCGGCCCTATGGATGCGACCTTGCTCCCCGGGTGCGCCTCCTTGAGGGTTTTTTCGGTTTCGAAGATGCCTTTGCCCCAGAGCGCCTTCGCGTCGAGGATCTCGCATCTCCCCGGGGTTATGTCGAGGTAAACGGGACTTTTCGCCTTCCCTCTTATTATCACGTAATCGTATCCGGTCCTCTTCAGCATCGGGCCGAAGTACCCGCCGGCATGGCTGTCGAGAAACCCGTTCGTGAGCGGCGACTTCGTGACGACCGCCGAGCGCGCCGATGTCTGAACGAGCGTTCCGGTAAGCGGCCCCGTCATGAAGATCAGCGGATTGTCGGGAGAGAACGGATCGACCGTCGGGGCGAGGTCGGAGAGAAGCTTCAGGCCGAGCCCCTTTCCGCCGACGAACATCTCCAGCATGGCGGGATCGGGTTCGCCTTCCGCGATTTTACCTGTCGAAAGATCCACGGAGAGATACCTGTTCATGTAAGCGCCGCTCATGTTTGACTCCTGTATTATGTTCAATAAAAATCAGTTAACGCGCCGATACAGGATAATCCAATTCTCGGGCGATGTCAAGGCATGAGGGATGCCGATAACGCGGCGCGGGCAGTGAAATTACACGCGATCGTCCGCGAAGGATAGACCCCGCCGGGTTTCGGAGCCCGCGCCTTTCCCCGGTCCGTTCGCGGGGGAACGCGCCCGGCCTGGCAATGCCGCACGGTTTGTATTATAGTCTCTGGTCGGCGGCAGTCTCAGTTCGGCAGGTCCGGGTCGGCGTTAAAGACCGGCGCCGGGAGAGGAATCAGGAATGAAAGCCGTCTCGTTGCAGTCCGGCAGCAACGGCAACTGTATTTACGTGGAGACTAAGGATCTTCGGATCCTTTTCGATGCCGGCATCAGCGGCATCCAGGCCGAGGAGCGCCTACGGACGATCGGGCGCGACATTCGCGACATCGACTGTGTCGTCATTTCGCACGACCACACCGACCACTCGAGGTGCGCAGGGATCTTCAGCAGGAAATACGGGCTCGACGTCAGGATGACGCGAAAGACTCATTCGGCGGTACTGTCTGCTGGGGGGTGCGGCCCGATCCGGGGCGTATCGCACTTCGAGCCCGGCGAGATCATCTCCTTCGGCGGCACCGTCATCGAGACGATTCCGACGCCGCACGACGGCGTCGATGGAGTGGTCTTCGTCGTCGACGATTCGCGAAGCAGGCTCGGTGTTCTCACGGATCTCGGTCACGTCTTCGACGGGCTTCCAGAACTGGTGATGGAACTCGACGGGGTATTCCTCGAAAGCAACTACGACGTTTCGATGCTGGAAAACGGCCCGTATCCGGCCTTCCTGAAAAAACGGATAAAGGGGCCGGGCGGCCACATATCGAACGCCGAATCGGCAGCCCTTCTCTCGCGGGCCTTTGCCGGGAGGCTGAAGTGGGCCTGTCTCGCCCATCTCTCCGAGCAGAACAACAGCCCCGCGGTCGCCGTCTCAACGCACAGGGCCGTCCTCGGCTGCAAGGTCCCGCTGAGCGTCGCGAGCCGGTACGGAATCTCTTCGCTGCT
>JALOPX010000082.1 GCA_025453655.1 Candidatus Krumholzibacteriia bacterium | reverse complement strand
CAAAAGACGAATGGTACCAGGCAAAATTGAAATTCGAGAAGGATACGGCGGACGCCAGGGCCGAGCTTAAAAAGCTCGAAAGGCGCATCGAGGAGAGGGAACAGAATATCAACCGCAAGGTCGATTATCTCGAGAAACGCGAACTTGAGCTTAACGACAAGAAAAAGACCCTGGAGAAGAAGCTCGTCACCGCGAACGAGAAGCAGGAGGAGCTTCAGATGCTCCTCCACAAGCAGAACGAAAAGCTGGAGAAGATCGCCGGCATGAGCACCGAAGAGGCCATGAAACTCCTTATAACGAACCTCGAGGGGGAGGCGAAGCTCCAGGCCGCGAGAAAGGTCAAGGAGATCAAGGATGAGGCGGAGCGCAACGCGACGAAGGCGAGCCGCGAGATAATCACGCTGGCCATCGAACGCTGCGCCGCCGATCACGTCGTCGAATCGACCGTGTCGGTCGTCGACCTTCCCAACGACGAGATGAAGGGCAGGATCATCGGGCGCGAGGGCAGGAATATCAGGGCGTTCGAGAATGCGACCGGCATCGACGTCATAATAGACGATACGCCCGAAGCCGTGATCCTGTCGGGGTTCGATCCGATCCGCCGGGAGGTGGCAAGGCTTTCACTCGAGAAGCTCGTCAAGGACGGCCGCATCCACCCGGGGCGCATTGAAGAGCTTGTCGAAAAGACCAGGAAGGATCTCCTCGAGGAGATAAGGGAGATCGGCGAACAGACCTATCTCGACCTCAACATACACGGGCTGCATCCCGAGATGATAAAACTTCTCGGCAGGTTGAAATACAGGACTTCATACGGCCAGAACGTGCTTCAGCATTCTAAGGAAGTCGCGTACGTGGCGTCGATGCTGGCGAGCGAACTCGGGCTCGATCCGGTCATAGCCAAAAGAGCCGGGCTTCTCCACGATATAGGAAAGGCCGCCGATCATGAGATCGAGGGGCCGCATGCCGAGATCGGAGCCGATTTCGCGAGAAGATACGGGGAAAATGAAGTCGTAATAAACGCGATCGCCTCGCATCATGAGGACGTGGAAGCCACCTCCCTGATAGCGCACATCGTATCGGCCGCCGACGCCATTTCCGGCGCCAGGCCGGGCGCCCGAAGGGAGACGCTTGAAAACTACATAAGAAGGCTCGAAAAGCTCGAGAAGATCGCCGACGCGTTCGACGGGGTGGAAAAGTCGTACGCGATACAGGCCGGCAGGGAGATAAGAATCCTCGTCTCATACAAGAAGGTCGACGACGTCCACGCGGCGCAGCTGGCGAACGAGATATCGAGGAAGATAGAGGAAGAGATGGAATATCCCGGGCAGATCAAGGTGGTCGTCATCCGGGAGACGCGGGCGGTCGATTTCGCGAGATAGGGACGGCGCGTGCCGCCGGCAATCGGTGCCGTAATGAAAAACAGCATCCGGTCTGGCTGGATGCTGCGGGACGGAGACAGATTCCATGAAGATCCTGATGATAGGCGACGTGCTGTCCAAGATCGGCAGGAAAGCCCTCATCGACGGGTTGCCCGCCATGAGAAAAAGGCTTGCCGCGGACATTGTCACCGCGAACGTCGAAAACGGCGCAGGCATGTTCGGGATTACGGAGAAGGTCGTGGAAGAGATCTCATCAAGCGGAGTCGATATCATGACCGGCGGAAACCATATCTGGGACAAGCGTGAGGGTGTCAGGCTGATGGAGGACCGCGAGGACCTTCTGAGGCCGGCGAATTATCCCCCGGGCGTTCCGGGATACGGGCATGTGATCAGGGAAGTCGGGGGAAGGATGGTTTGCGTGATAAACCTGCAGGGCAGGACATTCATGCCCGACATCGACTGCCCCTTCCGCAAGGCCGACGAAATACTCTCGTCGATCCCGTCCGACGTGAAGGTGATCGCGGTCGATTTTCACGCCGAGGCGACGAGCGAGAAGCTGGCCCTCGCATATTATCTCGACGGGAGGGTGAGCGTCCTGGCGGGAACCCACACTCATATTCCGACGGCGGACGAGAGGATACTTCCAAAGGGAACCGCCTACCAGACGGATATCGGCATGGCCGGGCCGTACTCGTCCATTATAGGAGTGAACAAGGAGCAGGTGATAGAACGTTTCCTGAAGGGAATCAACGTCAGGCTGCAGGTGGGCGGAGAGGATCCATGCATAGAGGGGTTGCTGGCGGAAGTGGATGATCAGAGCGGCAAGGCGCTCAAGGTCACGAGGATTCACGAATTTATCAACGGGGATTGAAAACTGTGGATGTCGCACCCGAAAAATTGATCGACGGGAAGGCGGTCGCCGGCAGGATCATGAAGGATCTTGAGGCTGAAATCCGCTCGTTCTCGGCGGGGGGCAGGCCGCCGAGGCTGTCGGTGATAATCGTCGGCGAAAACCCGGCTTCGCAGGTTTATGTCGGGATGAAGGTCAAAAAGGCGGCGGCGTGCGGCATCGATTCGGATCTCATAGAGTTGCCGGCGGATACCCCGGAAGAGCTTCTGCTTGAAAGGATCGACAGGCTGAATTCCGATCGGGGCGTCGACGGGATACTGGTTCAGATGCCGCTTCCGGGGCATTTGGACCAGCAGAAGGTTATTGAGAGGATTTCTCCGTCAAAGGACGTGGACGGATTTCATCCCTGCAATCTCGGAAGGCTCGCGGCCGACAAGCCGCTTTTCATATCGTGCACCCCACTCGGGATCACAGTGCTGCTTTCCGAATATCGCGTTCGTACGGAAGGGAAAAACGTAGTGGTTGCCGGAAGAAGCCTTATCGTGGGCAAGCCCATGGCTCTGCTTCTGGCCTCCAGGGGGAAAACCGGAAACGCGACGGTCACCATATGCCATTCGAAAACGGAAAATCTGCCGGCCGTCACGCGCACGGCGGACATTTTGATCGCTGCCATCGGGATCCCGGAGATCATAAAGGGCGATATGGTCAGGGAAGGCGCCGTCGTCATCGATGTCGGAACGAGCAGGATCGAAGATCCGGGTTCGAAAAAGGGTTACCGGATAGCCGGTGACGTGGAGTTCGATTCGGTCTACCCCAGGGCTTCCCTCATAACGCCGGTTCCCGGAGGGGTCGGCCCGATGACCGTCGCCATGCTGATGAAAAACACTCTCCAGGCTGCGGTGCTGGCAAGGGGAGAAAGCGATGCTCAACGATGAACCGGATCTCCTGAACGGCGAAATCTACACGGTGACCGAGATCGCCGACGCCATAAGGCAAAACCTCGAAACCGAATTTCCATCGATAAGGGTCATCGGAGAGGTCGCGAATTTCAAGGCCCATACCTCGGGGCATTTCTATCTGACATTAAGGGACGGGCAGAACCTTTTGAAGATCGTCATGTTCAAAAGGTCCACATACGGACTCGCCTTCCGGCCGGAAGACGGAATGATGGTGATCGCGACGGGAAGAGTCTCGCATTACGGGGGCTCCGGGCAGACGCAGTTGGTCGCCGAACGGATCGTGCTGTCCGGCAGGGGTCCGTACGAGCTGAGATTCAGGAAACTGCTTGCCGCCCTCATGTCCGAGGGATTGACCGATCCCGCGGCCAAACGCCCCCTGCCGAAATATCCCCGAAGGATAGCCGTGATCACGTCCGCTTCTGGGGCAGTGATCAGGGACATAACGAGGACGATCGCGAGAAGATGGCCGGTCGCCGTGATCGAGCACATTCATGCCGACGTGCAGGGCGTTGCCGCGTCCGCCGGGATAATCGAGGCGTTCAGGAAGGCCGATTCGATGGAGGACGTCGATGTCGTGATACTGGCCCGCGGAGGGGGCAGCATCGAGGATCTTCAGGCGTTCAACGAGGAGGAAACGGCCAGGGCGGTCTCGGCAAGCCGGCATCCGGTCGTGACCGGGATCGGCCATGAGATCGACACGACGATTTGCGACTACGTTTCGGATCTGAGGGCGGCGACGCCGACGGCGGCCGCGGAGCTTGCCACCCCGCTGTGGGGCGAGGTGATGGGAAATATCGACAGGCTCCTCAAGGATATCGAAAGGCGTTACCGTGAATCTTCGGGCGGGAAACTGGGGCTCCTCGAATACATTCTCAGAAGCGGCGCCTTCCCGGCCCTTCGCCACAAGGTGGAAATGCTGGCGATGCGGGTCGATGAGAAGCTAGAAAACCTCGCGGATACTAAAGAGATGTCGATGAAAACGACGATGGAAAGAATCGACGAGTCAGCGGCCAGGCTGAGTTCGTACCTTGCGGACGGCGTGGACGAGGCTCAAACCGCGCTCGCCGGAATCGCGGAACGGCTCGCGTCCGCGGATCCGGCACGAAGAGTGGAGGTATTGAAAAATTCGGTGGCGGCGCACGAGAACATCATGAAGCTCGCCGTCCACTCTGGATCCGCCATGAAACGCGGCGCCTGCGAAGGCTTGATCCGTGCCATGAATGGGCTGTCCCCCGAAAACATACTGAAAAGAGGATATTCATACTGCGTCTCCGGTGACGGGATATCCATGATATCGAGCGTGGAAGACGTATCGGCGGGCGACGAAATACAGGTTAATTTTTTCGACGGGAGGGCGCATTGCGCCGTGAAAGGAAAGAGGAGGGAAGAACTGTGGCAGCGAAGCCGGGTTTTGAAGAATCCCTCGGCAGGCTCGAAGAGATAGTCAGGCGTCTCGAACAGGACAACGTTCCCCTTGAGGAGAGCATAAAACTCTACGAAGAGGGAATGAGGATCGGGAAAAAGTGCAGGCTGATACTCGAGCAGGCCGACCGTAGAATACGGAAACTGACCGAAGAACTGGAAAATGAGAGCGATGACGAATCATGACGTCGGCGGAAATAAGACCGAGTCGATGCTGCGGGAATACAGGCGGCTCGTTGAGGAAAAGCTGGAAATCCTGATGCCGCCGGCAGGGGAACCGCCGGCTTCCCTGCACGAGGCGATGCGTTATTCCGTGCTCGGGGGAGGCAAGAGGTTCAGGGCCATGCTGTGCCTGTCGGCGCACCGCCTGTTCGGCGATCCCTTCCCTGAAGCGGCCCTCCAGGCGGCCTGTTCTGTGGAGATGCTGCACGCGTATACGCTGATACACGACGATCTGCCGGCCATCGACGACGACGACATTAGAAGGGGGAAGGCGTCGTGCCACGCGCGTTACGGCGAAGCCGTCGCCATACTTGCGGGGGATGCGCTTCAGGCGCTGTCGTTCGAGGTGCTTTCCTCATGCACAGGGCCGGAGCCTTCAGCCGGTCTCGAAGCTGTGAGGATCCTTTCGCGGGCGGCGGGTTCCAGGATGCTCGTCGGCGGGCAGGTGGCGGATATCGAGGCGGAAGGGGCGGCCCCGGACGGGGAAACGGTCAGGTTCATACACTCTCGAAAAACGGCTGAGCTCGTATCCGCTTCGATGTCCCTGGGAAGCGTGCTCGCCGCCGCCGGTCCGGCGCGGATTGCCGAAATCGGGCGCATAGGAAGGAAGGTCGGCCTGGCGTTTCAGATTATCGACGATCTCCTCGATATCGGAGGCAGCGAGAAGATCGTGGGAAAAGGCTTGCGCAAGGATTCCAAAAGGGGCAAAATCACATGGCCCGCATGTTTCGGAGCCGATGCTTCCTTAAAGACGGCCGAGAGATTGATAGACGAATCGACCGCCGGAATAAGGAGCCTCGGCGACGCGGAGGCCCTTGAATATCTTTTTAGGCTTGTTATCGAGCGTGTTTCCTGATCATGTTCCAACAGATCATATACAGGGATATTTTTCTCGCTCCAGTCCTGTCCGGTATCGCGGTGCAGGCGGTGAAAATGTGCATCTACTCGGCGGCGGGCAGGAAATTCGATCTCGAAAGATTGTTCCAGGCCGACGGGATGCCGAATCTGCATGCGGGAGTATTCGCGTCCCTTTCAGCTATCGTGGGCATGAAATACGGTTATTCGTCGATCCTGTTCTCGGTGGCGGCGATCTATACAACGATAATATTGCACGATACGATGAGGCTGAAGAGGCAGAAGGAAAAACAGTCGGGAGTGCTGAACACGATCATTTCAAACATCAAGGAGTACGGAGAGGTGGACTCGGCGAGGATTTCCAGGGTGTTGCAATTCCGGCCGCTGGACGTGATCTGCGGGGCCGCGATCGGAGTCCTCATGACATATATAATGATTTAACTTTATGGAGAGTGCTCATTGCCTGACAGCGTATTTCTCGAAAAGATAGATTCCCCGGACGATCTGAAGCGCCTTTCGGTGGAGGAACTCCCCGTTCTCGCTGAGGAGATCAGGAAGCTGATCATCGAGGTCGTATCGGCGCGGGGCGGGCACCTTGCTTCGAGCCTGGGCGCCGTCGAGATCGCCATCGCGCTTCATTACGTGTTCGATTCACCGACAGACAGGATACTCTGGGACGTCGGCCATCAAAGCTACGCTCACAAGATACTGACCGGGCGACGCGAGGAATTCAAGACACTGAGGACGAGGCACGGGATCTCGGGATTCCCCAATATATTCGAGAACAGGCACGACAGCTTCGGCGTGGGGCACGCCAGCACGGCGATCTCCGCCGCCACCGGTTTTGCCGTCGCCCGCGATCTCGACGGAGCCGAAAATTTTATCGTAAGCGTTGTGGGAGACGGTTCGATATCAGGGGGCCTGTCCCTCGAGGGGATAAACCACGCCGGGAACCTGAAGAAAAACCGTTTTGTCATCATATTGAACGACAACGAGATGTCGATATCGAAAAACGTCGGCGCGCTCTCGCGATACCTGACGAAGATTACCACGAAGAAGCCGTACCTGCAGTTCGAGGCGGATGTATGGGAGCTTCTAGGGCGCATACCCAGCATGGGAGGGAAGGCGAGAAAGCTCGCGAAACGCATCAAGGAAAGCATCAAGACGCTGGTTGTCCCGACGATCCTGTTCGAGGAACTGGGATTCCGGTATATCGGGCCCCTCGACGGACACGACGTCGAGCTGCTGGTCGAAACCTTTTCCAAGCTGCATCAGCTGCCGGGCCCTGTGCTGGTTCACGTTCTCACGACAAAGGGCAAGGGATACCAGTTTGCCGAAGACGACGCAGTCAAGTATCACGGAGTCGGCAGTTTCTACAAGAAAACGGGAAATTCGAAAAGCAATTCCAAGATCGAAAAATACAGCGACGTTTTCGGCAGGCTCATAAGCCGCATGGCCGAACGGGACGAGAAGATAGTCGCCATAACTGCTGCGATGAAGGACGGCACCGGACTTGCCTGTTTCGCGGAGAAATTCCCGAAAAGATTTTTCGACGTGGGTATAAGCGAGCAGCATGCGGTGACTTTCGCCGCGGGGCTCGCGAGGGAGGGATTCAAGCCCTTCGTAGCCATATATTCGACATTCCTGCAGAGATCGCTGGACCAGATAATTCACGACGTCGCGCTGCAGAATCTGCCGGTGAGGTTCATAATCGACAGGGCCGGTATAGTCGGTGAGGACGGGCCGACGCACCACGGCACGTTCGACCTGAGCTATCTTTCGCTCGTGCCCGGAATGACCGTCATGGCTCCGGCGGATGAAAACGATATGAGCAGGATGATGGCCGCCATGTGCTCATACGAAGGAGGCCCCGTCGCGATGCGTTTCCCGAGGGGATCGGTCGCCGGCGTTCCGGCCGCCGATGAGGACGAACCCCTGAAGATGGGCGAGGGAAGGATCGTCAGCAGCGGCAACGATGCGGCGTTGATCTCGATTGGTTCCATGCTGTCCCCGGCTATGGAAGCGAGAGGCATGCTTGCGCGACACGGGCTGGATGTCGCGGTGGCCGACGCGCGATTCCTGAAACCGCTCGACGCCGGGCTGATCCGCGAACTGTCTTCGGACGGAAGGCGGATATTTACCCTGGAAGAGAACAGCGTGCGCGGCGGATTCGGAGACGCGGTCATGGACTGCCTGTCCTCGATGGATATTCAGGTGAACGTGACGAAACTGGGAATAGCGGACGGTTTCGTTCCGCACGGCACGAGGGAGGAGCTTCTGGAAGAGCAGGGGCTCACGGCGGAGGCGATCGCGAGGACGGTCCTCGACAGGATTCATTCGGGATCGAATGCGGGTCATGGAGGCGTTGCATGAAGATCAGGAAAATTGGCCTGGCTGCGAATGTCTATAAAGAGGATATCCGGGGGATGATTTCGATGGTGGTGGGATTGATCCCGGACACCATCGAACTGATCGGGCTGGAGGAATTGTCCGGCCTCGTCGACGGAGACAGGGTCAGGCTGGCCGGATCGTATGCAGGGTGCGACGCGGTGGTGGCTTTGGGGGGGGACGGGACGATTCTAAGGGCCTCAAGGGCAGTGGAGAAGGAACAGATACCCCTTCTCGGGCTGAAGATGAGAAGCCTCGGGTTCCTCGCCGAGGACGATCCGGGGAAGGCGATAGGGGAGTTGCTGAGGGGAGAATGCCTCGTCCAGGACCGGATGCGTCTGGAGATAACGCACGGCTGCGGGGGAAGCATTACGGAGCGATATACGGCGCTGAACGACGTCGTGCTCCATGGGGCGGGGGTTTCGAGGGTCGTTCACCTGAAGACGAAACCGGGTGGAACGACACTCGGCGAATACCTGGCCGACGGGGTCATAATATCGACCCCGACAGGATCCACCGCCTATTCCCTGGCGGCCGGCGGTCCGATAATCAATCCGGTCACGATGGAGGCGATAATCATCACGCCCCTCTGCCCTCATTCCCTGTCGGTGCGGCCGGTAGTGATAAGCAGCTCCGAGGTCCTGTCGGTCGAGATCGTTGAAGGCGGGCGGGAAACGATGTTATCGATAGATGGCCAGCAGGCCTGCGGGATAGGGGCGGGCGACACGATAACCGTGCGGAAAAGCGCGAGGGGAACGAAACTGATAACGTGCAGCGATTATGATTTTTATGATCTTGTCAGCAAGAAACTGCGATGGGGAGGTGTGCTCAGGAGGCACTGATCAGGGGGTCGGGGTATGCTCGAAGAATTGAAGATCAGCAACCTTGCCGTTGTGGAGGATGCCGCGATCGAATTCGCGGAGGGACTCAATGTGATGACGGGCTCCACGGGAGCGGGCAAGTCAATCATCCTCGCGGCGGTCGAACTGCTCTCGGGAAGCAGGGCGAGAAAGTCGTTTCTCAGGAAGGGGACCATGTCCCTGTCCGTCGAGGGAACCTTCAAGACTCCGGATGGGTGGAGGATGAAGGGTAAGACCGGGATGGAGGAGGGGGAGAACCGGCTTTCCATAAAGCGCGAGGTGAAGGACGACGGCAGGAGCCGGATATGGGTAAACGGCATGGCATGCACCAATACCCTGGCAAGGGAGGTGACCGATTCGCTGCTCGAGCTGCACGGCCAGCACGGGCATCAGGAACTTCTCGATCCATCCTGTCATATGCGGCTTCTCGACGCCTCGGGCGATTACGGATCGATTCTCGATGAGTCGGCCGGTTACGAGGATCTTGAAAGGAGGATCCGGAGGCTGGAGAACATTCACAGGTATAACGCCGCGCTGGAACAATCACTCATACTGCTCTCAGAAGGGGACGAAGCGGTCAACGGGAGCCTTTCATCGGTCGAGAAGGCCCTCGGTTCCATCGGGGCGATCGACGAGAAATGGAAAGAGATGGCCGGGATGATCGCCGGCATGAGGATTTCACTCCAGGATATGGCCCGCGAGATAGAGCGTTCGATCGGCGGCGACGCCGACGAACGGGAGGACCTGGAAGAGCTGCAGGACAGGCTTGCAACGATCCAGCGCGCCTGCAGAAAATATCGCCTCGATTGCGCGGGGCTTGTCGGGAAACGCGACGAGCTGTCGAAGGTCCTGCATTCCCTTTCCGGCGGTTCGGATGATATCGCCGCGGCCAGGCGCGAACTTCGCGAAGCGGCGGGCAGGCTGGTTCCCGTCCTGGAACGTCTGAGCGAACGCAGGAAATCGCACGCGGCCTCCATCGACGGCGAGGTTACCGCTGAATTGCAGCTTCTCGGCATGGAGGGAGCGGTTTTCAGGACGAGGATCGGGAGGAAGGAAATTAAAGCTTTCCATGAAGGATGCGATGAGATAGATTTAGGACCCGGGGGATTGGACGACGTGGAATTCATGATTCGCACGAACGTGGGCGAGGAGATGCATCCCCTGGCTGAAGTTGCGTCGGGCGGCGAACTGTCGAGAATCACGCTTGTCCTCAAGAAACTCCTGGTGCGGGAGAAAGGGATCCCGACCCTGGTTTTCGACGAGATCGATTCGGGTCTCGGAGCCGATTTGGGAAGCGTGGTGGCGGCGAGCATGAAACAACTGTCCGGCAGGTACCAGATAATATGCATTACTCATCTGCCGCAGGTGGCGGCGGCGGGAGACCAGCACATATTGATAAAAAAGGATGTCCGCCGGGGACGAACGGTGACCGAGGCAAAAGTCCTTTCGGGAGATGAAAGGAAGGCAGAACTGGCAAGGATGCTCGGCGGAAAGGGAATACTCAGGGAAAAACTGGCGACAGAACTTCTTGATGACGGAAAAAGCGCCCGTAGCTCAGCTGGATAGAGCACCAGCCTCCGGAGCTGGGTGTCGGAGGTTCGAATCCTCTCGGGCGTATTTTTTGACTTCGCAGCCTGGTCGGCGGCGATCAGGCTGCGAAGGACCTGAAAATAATTTCGCGCGGGATATCTTGCCGCGCGAAGCGTGAATTTATCTCCCCCTCTCTGTCCGCGGAGCGTACGGTGGCCATTCTTCGACTATTCCTGTTTTTTGCGTTGATCTATTACGGGATGCGCCTGCTCGCCAAATGGTTTGTTTCGGGAGCGAGGGAAGGGAAGAGACCCTCGGGGATGCAGGAAAAAACGGGGAAAAAGAATTTCGATGACCTCACAGACCAGACGATCGAGGATGCCGATTACGAGGAACTTTAAGGGGAGCCCGTATGGTTCTGCCTGTGAGAAAACCCAACAGGAGACATTTAAAGACTGCTTCCGAGGAAAGAAAGAAGCGGCAGAAGGAGTATTTTTATTCAGAGGCGACGCTTCTCGTCGTGAAACTGATCCTGCTCTGGTTCCTGTGCATCCTTCTCTACATCTCGACGAAACTCTTTTATTTCGGTCTCCACGATAACCCTAGGTTATTCAGGATCGGGATTCCGGTCGTTGTGTTCATCTCAATCGTCATTCTCGTGTATCGTATCATAAAAAATATCAAAGAGATGAAGGAGCAATATAACAAACAAGATTAAATAGATGATCAATCCGCTTCGAAGAATCCAGCTCCGGGTGATGAGACGGAGTGCCGGCGAGCGGTCATCCATATGTTCATGGCATACCTTTTGCAGCTTTTTTCGCTGTTTATAACGCTTGAGACGGTAATAATATGCGATTGAATACCGATGAGAAAGACGTTCTCCTGGGCACCTTTGCCGAAATCACCAGCCTTATCAGCCTTGGTAAGGAACATGAAGGCTCGAGGGTCGTGGACGGCGTTTTCGCTCTCGATCTGGCTATACTCGCGCAGGAATGTGTTCAAGAGCGGAATGAAAGCAGCTCCGTCATATCAGCTCCTTTGATGGCAAAAAGCGCTCTTTTCGGGATAATACTCGCGATTAACGACTCGGGAAAACACGAATTCAGCGATGATGATATTCATCTTCTCACGATCATGGCGAACCAGGCCGCGATAGCCTTCGAGAATTACCAGCTCTATAAAAAGCTGGAGATGGAGTCGATCACCGACGGCCTTACGGGGATTTACAATTACAGGCACCTTATCAGGTCCATAAAGCTTGAGATTAAAAGGGCGATGCGTTTCAACCAGGTCTTCGCTTTCCTGATGCTGGACGTGGACAACCTCAAGGAATACAACGACAGCAACGGCCATCTTTCCGGCAGCAGGGCTCTTACCGACATAGCGGAGATTCTCAAGTCCAACTGCAGGGATATAGACATCGTAGCCAAGTACGGGGGGGATGAGTTTGCGATCCTCCTGCCGCAGACTGGCCTGAATGGAGCGGTAAAACTGGGGGAGCGCATCCTTGAATCGATAAGAAACTTCAAATTCGACCGCCTGAACAAGGGACTTCTTACCTGCAGCCTCGGTATCGCCGTTTATCCCGAGGACGCCCTCGAAGTCGAACAGCTCATAGAACGCGCGGATAACGCCCTCTACAGGGCAAAATCCGACGGCAAGAACATGATCCGGAGTTACAGGGGATATAATTACGTCGAAGAGTCGTGAAACCTTTGACGAAAGGAAGATCTTTGTTGTAATCTTCCGCAGGGGCAGCCGTTTGAAAGGGGTGCAGATTTGGGATTGAAAGAGAAACTTGAGACCCGTAAGGCTCTGCAGTAGGTCATAGGCCTCGGGTATGTCGGGCTTCCGCTGGCAGTGGAATTCGCCGGGGCCGGCCTTAAAACCGTCGGGATAGACGTCGACGGGAAAAAGGTGGATTCTGTCAACAGGGCAAAAAGCTATATCGGGGACGTATCCGAAAAAGACCTCGCCGAAGTCGTCAAATCCGGAAGGTTGCGGGCCACGACCGATTTCTCGGTGCTCGCCGAGACAGACACGGTCAACATAGCCGTCCCGACGCCCCTTCGAAAGACAAAGGACCCTGACATATCCTACATCGTGGCCGCCCTGAAAGAGATCAGGAAATACCTGCACGAGGGGCAGCTTATAATACTGGAAAGCACGACATATCCCGGGACGACCGAAGAGGTCATGCTTCCCATTCTCGAGGAAAGCGGCCTGAAGGTGGGGAAGGATTTCTATCTCGCCTTTTCCCCCGAGCGGGTCGATCCGGGGAACGAGAAATTCAATACCAGGAACATCCCCAAGGTCGTAGGCGGCGTGACCCCGGAATGCACGAAGCTCGCCGCGGCATTGTACAGGTCCGCCGGGATGAATCCGGTCCCCGTCAATTCGTCCAGGGTCGCCGAGACCGTGAAGCTTCTCGAGAACACCTTCAGGAGCGTCAACATCGGCCTGGTGAACGAAATCGCCCTTATGTGCTACAGGATGGGAATCAACGTCTGGGAAGTGATCGACGCCGCGGCTACGAAACCGTTCGGATTCATGCCGTTTTACCCGGGACCGGGGCTCGGCGGGCATTGCATCCCGATAGACCCGTTTTATCTTTCATGGAAGGCGAAACAATCCGGTTTCGACGCCCGTTTCATAGAGCTTGCGGGCATGATAAACTCCGATATGCCTTCGCAGGTCGTGATAAGGGTTTCCGAAGCCCTCAACGAGAAGAAAAAATGCATGAACGGATCGAAGATACTGATAGTCGGCGTTTCGTACAAGAAGGATATCGACGACACGAGGGAATCCCCCGCGTTCGATATCATTCGCCTTCTTCGGCAGCGATGCGCGGATGTCTGGTGGTACGATCCCTTCGTGGAAGAACTCGATCACAACCTGGAAGGCGTCAATAAGTTCGATTACAGCGCGAAGGAATTGAAAACGATCGACTGCGCGATAGTCGTCACGGGGCATACAAAGGTCGATTACGACATTCTCGTGAAAAACTGCAGTCTTATTTTCGATTCGAGAAATGTCCTCAGGAATTTCACCGCGTCGAATATCGTCCGGCTGTAACGGCCGTATCGAAGGGAACGGAGAGGGAGATGGCAAAGTATCTGGTGACCGGGGGAGCCGGATTCATAGGATCCAATATAGCCGAAGAACTGGTGCGCATGGGAGAGGAAACCGTCGTTTTCGACAACCTGTCCACGGGGCACGAGAGGAACCTTGAGCACATCATCGACGACATCGTCTTCATCAAGGGGGATATCAGGAATCCCGATGAAGTGGGGAAGGCCCTTTCGGGGGTGGACTACGTTCTTCACCAGGCGGCGCTGGCATCCGTTCCAAGGAGCATCGAGGATCCGGTTCTGGTCAACGACGTCAACGTCAGGGGCACGCTCAACGTGCTGGAACAGGCGAGGAACGCCGGAGTGAAATGCCTTGTTTACGCCGCCTCATCGTCGGCATACGGAGAGACGGAAAAGCTCACGAAAACCGAGGATATAGTTCCTCAGCCGCTTTCCCCGTATGCGGTGAGCAAGCTCGTCGGGGAGCATTACTGTTCG
>JALOPX010000012.1 GCA_025453655.1 Candidatus Krumholzibacteriia bacterium | reverse complement strand
ATTGCGATAATAATGGTTCTGCCCATTATCCACCTCCTGAAAAACAATTTGAATTTCCTGTATCAGCGCTGACTGCATGACGGAAGACTTTGCAATCGCCGGGCCATTCATGAAATTATTCGCAAGGCTCTGAAACAAAACATGTTGCGGGAAAAGGGCGCTCGCGGGGCAATAGAAAAAGAGTCCCGCATGGTACAACAGTGTACCATGCGGGACGGCAAATCAGATTCGCGGCGCGAACCGCATGAAGAGTCGTTCGCTATTTAAGATCCGAAGTGCAGAACGGGCAGCGGGTCGCCTTCAGGGGAACGGCCGACGCGCAGAATGGGCATTCCTTCGTCGACGGCGCGGCGGCGGGGGTTTCCTTCTTCATCCGGTTCATCTGCTTTATGATCATGAAAACGGCGAACGCCACTATGATGAAGCTGATGATCGTGTTTATGAAGAAACCGTAATTTATCGTGACCGCTCCGGCAGCCTGCGCGTCGGCGAGGGAGGCATATGGCCCCGCCGTCGCTCCGGCCTTGAGCACCACGAACAGGTTGGAAAAATCGACGTTTCCGAGAAGCAGCCCTATGGGCGGCATGATGACGTCGCTGACGAGGGATTTTACGATGGTCCCGAAGGCGGCGCCGATGATGATTCCCACCGCCATGTCGACGACGTTGCCGCGCATCGCGAATTCCTTGAACTCCTTTAACATGAAGGGTCTCCTTTCCCCGGTTTTGAAGTGTGAATTATATGGGATCCCCGCCGGTGCGGCGGTTTCGCCTTATGCGCGGAATGATGGCAGCTTGCCGGGAATCGTGTCAACAGGCTTTTTGACGGGGGCGGGAGAGGGTTTTTCGAAGCGCCGGAGGGGGGCGGGGATTGGCGCCCGGCGGCGCGGGGCGTTCAGCGGTCGTCGCCGCCGTTTTTCAGCGTTTCGAACTGGAGGGCGGAGAGTTTCAGGGTTTCCGACCCGAAAATGTTCCGCGCGGAAAGGGAGACGCGCCGGGAGGCGGCGAAGATCAGGGCGCCGGTCCTTCCGAGGCGTATCAGGGCGCGCACCGCGCGATACCGCGCGAGGGGACCGGAGATCGAGGACGCATTTTCGAGATCCGACATGGCGCCGGCGTAGTCGCCCCCGAGGAACCGGAAACGGCAGCGCTTGTAATACTGGCGAGCGTAGCTCCGGCCGGCGATCCCGGGCGGTATCCCGAGATCCTTTTCGGCCCTCGCCAGCACGATGAAGGTGTCGTCGGCCGTTCTGGATCTCTCGGTGAAATTGGACGAGTGCATCCTGCTAAGAAGCTGAATGCTGTCGAGGAATACGAACCTCGAGCCCCGGCAGAGCCTCAGCCACAGGTCGTAATCGTCGGCTCCGCCCCCGATATTCTCGTCGAATCCCCCGGCGTCGAGAAGCGCCTTCTTCCTGGCTACGACGCTGCCGGCTGCGATGAAGTTGTTCATGAACAGCTCGCCGGCGACGAAGGACGGATCCGCGTCGGCGATCGACGTGTGGAAATCTGGATAACCGACCATGTCGACGCGGAACCCTTCCCCGGCCCTCCTGAAATAGAGATGCCTGGCGTAGCAGAGGCCGCAATCGGGCCTCGCTTTCAGCAGGCCGGTCTGATTCTGGAGTTTTCCGGGGAGCCAGAGGTCGTCCTGATCGAGAAAGGCGACATACTCCCCGCGCGCCGCCGCGAGGCCGCTGTTTCTCGCCGCCGCGATTCCCCTGTTGCAATCATGGCGTACGATCGAGGTCCTGGAGGGGTCGCAGGCTCCGGCAATCACTTCCATGGAATCGTCGGGGGAGCAGTCGTCGACGAAGATGTGCTCCCACGCGCCGAAGGTCTGGCGCCTTACGCTCCCGATGGTTTCCGCAAGGAAATCCCGCCCCCCGTAGACGGGGGTGATTATGCTGACAAGAGGGGTCGTCTCATTCATCCGGTTTCTGCCGCAACTTCGCCCAGGAATCGCGGAGCCCGACAGTCCTGTTGAAGACCAGGCAATCCGCCGTGGAATCCCTGTCCGTGCAGAAATATCCGTGCCTCAGGAACTGAAAATGATCGAGAGGCGCGGTGCCCGCGAGCCCGGGTTCCACCAGGCATCCTTCGAGTTCTTCGAGAGCGCCCGGGTTGATATTGTCCCTGAAGTCGCCTCCTTCGCCGCCGGAGGACGGATCCTCAGCGCCGAAAAGATGGTCGTAGAGGCGGACCCTGGCCCTGATCGAGTGCGCCGCCGAGACCCAGTGAAGCGTGCCCTTCACCTTCCTGCCGTCCGGAGCCTCGCCGCTCGCCGTATCGGGATCGTACGTGCAGTGAATCGCCGTGATTTCGCCGGTCTTCCCGTCCCTGGCCACGCGAACGCATTTTATGAAGTATGCGTGCTTGAGCCTCACCTCCCTGCCCGGCGCGAGGCGGAAATATTTTCCGGGAGGGTCTTCCAGGAAATCGTCCCTTTCTATGTAAAGCTCCCTCGTGAACGGGAGCATTCTCGATCCCATCGACGGATCCTCGGGGTTGTTGACCGCCTCCACCTCCTCGACCTTTCCCTCGGGGTAGTTGTCTATTATCACCCTGAGGGGCCTCAGGACCGCCATCACGCGGGGGGCCCTGGCGTTGAGGTCTTCGCGGAGGCAGTGGTTGAGAAGGTCGATCGACACCGTGCTGTCCCTTTTCGCCACTCCGATCGTGTCGGCGAATTTCCTTATCGCCTCCGGCGTGTAGCCCCGTCGCCGCAGGCCGGAAATCGTCGGCATGAGGGGGTCGTCCCAGCCGCCCACGCGCCCTTCCTGGACGAGCATGAGGAGCTTTCGCTTGCTCATCACCGTGTACGTGAGGTTGAGCCTCGCGAACTCTATCTGCCTCGAGTGGAATATGCCGAGCTGCTCTAGGTACCAGTCGTACAGCGGGCGATGGTCCTCGAACTCGAGGGTGCAGATCGAATGGGTTATCCCTTCCAGGGAATCGCTGCAGCAGTGGGCGAAATCGTACATCGGATAGATGCACCATTTGTCCCCCGTCCTGTGATGGGTCGCCCTGAGGATGCGGTATATGACGGGATCGCGCATGTTGATGTTGCCGGACGCCATGTCTATCTTCGCGCGAAGGGTGCGCGAGCCGTCCTCGAATTCGCCGGCCTTCATCCTCGCGAACAGGTCGAGGTTCTCCTCCACCGGCCTGTCCCTGAAGGGGCTTTCCTTCCCCGGCTGCGTCAGGGTCCCCCGGTACTCCCTGACCTGGTCGCCCGCCAGATCGCAGACGAAGGCTTTTCCCATGCGGATCAGCCGGACGGCGTATTCGTAGAGGATGTCGAAATAATCCGAGGCGTAGAAGAGCCTGTCGTCCCAGTCGAAGCCGAGCCACCGGACGTCCTCCATGATCGAATCGACGTACTCGACGTCCTCCTTGCTCGGGTTCGTATCGTCGAACCGGAGGTTGCAAAGGCCGCCGTACTGCGCCGCTATGCCGAAATTCAGGCAGATCGATTTGGCGTGCCCTATGTGAAGGTAGCCGTTCGGCTCGGGCGGAAAGCGCGTGTGCACCCTTCCGCCGTTCTTCCCGGAGGAGAGCTCCTCCTCGATTATCTCCCTGATGAAATCCGCGGGAGCCGGTCCGGAATCGTCTTTGTCGGATTCCGGGCGGCCCTCTTTCCCTTTATTCTCCAATGGTCGATCCTCTTTTCTCCGAGTCCGTAATCCTTGTCGCCCTGACCGGCGGGCCGCCGCGACTGATCGGGCTGCAAACCGGCCTCCGGCATTTTATTGCAATCCCCGCCGTAAATCCATCGAATTTCACGCGGGCCCCGGATCATTCCCTCAGGAATTTCCCCTTTTCCCTTATATCGTCCATGAACCTTTCCGCGACGAACCATTTCACGAATCCGCACCTTCCGCAGACGCGCATGTCGAATTTCGCCGGGCGGAAAAACTGCCCGGCCCCGGGAAGGAGATTCGGTCCGTGAGAGCCCGCGGAATCGACCTCCCGTCTGTAAAATTCGGAGCCTCCGCACTCGGGACATTTCGATCTTGCCATTTTACATCCTTTCTTCGCGATCTTCGGACGGGCGCTATTCGCCGCCGTTGTCCGCCGCGTCTTTGTCCTCCGGGGAGGGATTTCCGTATCCCGCGGTTCCCCGATTGAATCCGAGGGCGGCGAGTCCCCCTATCGCGCCGAGGTTCATCGAATCCAGCGCCGAGCTCGGAACGATCACGAGGGACCCTTTCTCCTTGAGGCCCTCGAAGAGCATGTTCATTCCCCTGAGCTGAAGGGCGACCGGATTGTTCTGGTAGTTCCTGCTCGCCTGGGCGAACTTTTCGGATATTTCCGTCTCCGCCGTTCCCAGAACGATCCTAGCCTGGCGTTCGCGCTCGGCCTGCGCCTGCTTGCTCATCGCGTCGGCCAGGGCGCTCGGTATAATTATATCCTTGATGCCGACCGTCTGGCAGGTTATTCCCCACGGGTTTGTGTGCTCATCGAGCAGCTTCTGAAGATCCTCGGCGATCCTTTCGCGGTGTTGAAGCAGCTCGGCCAGATCGTGTTTGCCTATCGTATCGCGAAGGCCGGTCGCCGCGATGTACGAAACGGCGCTCGTGTATTTCTGCACCTCGAGCGCCGCTTTTTCGACGTCCCAAACAGTCCAGTAGACGACAGCGTCGACGTTGACGGGAACGGTGTCCTTTGTCAGCGTCTCTTCCGCCGCGAAATCGGTGACCCTTACCCTCTGGTCGATGTAGCCGTACACCCTGTCGACAATGGGGATTATGAAAAAGAGCCCCGGGCCCCTGAGTCCGCTGAACCTGCCCATCCGCAGGATCACGGCCCGTTCCCACTGGTTCGCTATCTTAATGGATGAAGCTATCAGGATCGAGACGATCAGGCCGGGTATGAACAGGGCGAGGTCCGTCAGCTGAAAGAAAAGAAAAAGAAGAAGATTCACGGCGATCAGCACGACAAGGACCGCCGTCGAGACAAAGTTCATGGAAGTTTTTATCTGATTGTCCATGTTCATTTCGAACCTCCGTTCAGACGTTTTTCGCGATGATTCCGGCGGCCACGAGCACAAGCGCGAGAATCATCGATACGATGTACGAATAGTACCACCGGCCGGGCTTTCCGTTCTCCCTGGTGGTTATTTCCGAGTAGCGCATGACGTACCTGAATAACAGGAGCCTTAACAGGAAATAATTGATCTTTTCCCCCCGGCCCGAGAGGAAGGATGTGATCGCAATCGACGATACGACCCCCCATATGGCGCTCAGAATGCCCGCGCCGAACAGTATTTCGCTCATGATCATCTCCCTTTCCTTGTCAATTCACCCACGATATCGGCGGCGCTGAACCCGTAGCTGCCTGCTATGCCGAGGAATTCGGAGCATATGCTCCTGAGTTTCTCCCGTTTTTCCTTTTCCGGTATCTGCGCCTTCGCAGAACCTATAAAGGTCCCCGTTCCCTGCTGGGATTCGAGCACCTTCTGGATCTCGAGCTCCTTGTAGGCCTTGGTTACGGTGTTCAGATTGATCTTGAGATCCACCGCGAGGCTCCTGACCGTCGGCAGCTGCTCGCCCGTATCGAGTTTGCCCGAAGCTATTCCGTATCGGATCTGGTCGATGATCTGCCTGTAGTAGGGCACGCCGCTTTTCGGGTCCAGTTTGAATTCGATCATACCGGCTCACCTCCTCCGGCAGTTTAGTGTACTAGATAACCATAACACTAATACTATATGTCAATAGTTCGGTTTTGTCAAGCGGTGCGGGAGCCGTATTTTTATTTCCCCTGCATGTTCCCGCCGGAGCAGCGGCTCGGCTCCCTTTTCCCTTGCGCGAACCGGTCTCCCGGGTGAAGAATTAACCGGGCCCGGCGACCGGATAGCCGGGCGGCTGAACACATTCCGCAAGCTGACGTTAACGAGGAAGTGCGATCATGGAACCCGGTTTCTGGACATTGTTCGAAAGCCCCCTGGGCCCGATCCTGCTTGCATCGAACGGGTCGGAGCTGACCGGCCTGCGATTTGTCTCGGAGGTCGACCCTGTCTCGTTCGAAGAGAACGGGAAGCGGGCGAGGGCGCCCTTCGCGGAGGCCGAGAGGCAGCTCAAGGCCTATTTCCGAGGAGAATTGAAAAGGTTCGACCTGCCCGTCCGGCTCGACGGGACGCCGTTCCAGAGGGCGGCGTGGAGGGAGCTTCGAAAGATCCCGTACGGCGCCACAATAACATATGGAGAGCAGGCCGCGAGAATGGGGAACCCGAAGGCCTGCCGGGCGGTCGGCGGCGCGAACAGGGAGAATCCGATAGGGATAATCGTCCCCTGCCACAGGGTGATCGGCAGCGACGGGAGGCTGACCGGCTTTGGAGGGGGGAAAAAACGGCTCGATCTCAAGGCCGCGCTGCTGACACTCGAAAAGGCCGCGGGGTTCAGGCTCTGAACCGGGCGGAAGAAGGGGCCCGCGGCCGTGAATGAACGGCGGCAATGGCCGATCAGCCCCCGTTTTCGGGAGGATCGAGGAAGACGATCGTGGCTCCCCAACCGCCCCCCCCTTCGCCGGCGAGCCTGAATGAGGCGACCCAGGGAATGCGGCCCAGGATGGCGTGGACCCTTTCGCGCATGGCCCCCGTCCCCTTGCCGTGCACGATCCTGACCTGAAGTATCCCCTTTTTCCTGCATTCTGCGAGGTATTCTGGAACGAGGTCGCCGGCGTCGGCGGAGTCGAAGGTATGCAGGTCCAGCATTCCGTCTATCGGGAATTCGATCGGGCTGTCGTCGTCCATTTCCCCGCCTCCGCGGCCCCGCGGGCATTAAAAAGGGGGAGACATCGGCGCCTCCCCCCGCATGTTTAAAATTCGAAACGCCGTTTAAACGACCACGTCCTCCAGCGGCGTGTACTTCATCCTGAATGTCTTCGCGACCGCGGGATCGGTGATCCTGCCGTCGATGATGTTGATTCCGGTCCAGATCGTCTCGTCTTCCACCGCCGCCGTGGCGAACCCCTTGTTCGCGATCTCCACCGCGTACGGGAAGGTCGCGTTGGTCAGCGCGAAGGTCGAAGTCCTTGCGACGGCTCCGGGCATGTTGGCGACGCCGTAGTGTATGACGCCGTCGACGAGATATGTCGGGTTCGTGTGGGTCGTCGGCTTTATCGTCTCGATGCAGCCGCCCTGGTCCACCGCGACGTCCACCACGACGGAACCCTTCTTCATGGTTTTGATCATCTGCCGGGTCACGAGCCTCGGCGCCTTCGCTCCCTTTATGAGGACGGCGCCGACGAGCAGGTCGGCCTTCTTGACCTCGTTGCGGATATTCTCCGGATTCGACATCAGGCAGGTGATGTTAGCGGGGAGAACGTCGGCGAGGTAGCGCATGCGTTCGATATCGAGTTCGAGCATCGTCACGCTGGCGCCGAGGCCGGCGGCCATCTTCGCCGCGTGCGTGCCGACGATCCCGCCGCCGAGTATCACGACGTGCGCGGGGGCCACCCCGGGCACTCCGCCGAGGAGCATCCCGAGGCCGCCCATCGGGCGTTCGAGGTACTTGGCGCCTTCCTGAATCGCCATGCGGCCGGCCACTTCACTCATCGGAGTGAGAAGGGGCAGCGTGCCGTCGATCTCCTCCATCGTTTCGTACGCTATGCATGTCGCGCCGGTCTTTACCATTCCCATGGTGAGCGGGCGGCTCGCGGCGAAATGGAAATATGTGAATATTATCTGACCCTTCCTTATCATCCTTATCTCGACAGGCTGGGGTTCCTTGACCTTGATGATCATGTCGGCCCTGGCGAAGATCGTCTTCGCGGAGGGGATGATCGAGGCGCCGGCCGCGCGGTATTCCGCATCCGAGAATCCGCTGCCTTCGCCCGCGCTCTTCTGGACGAGGACCTTGTGTCCCATTCTCGTCAGGGTCTCGGCTCCCACGGGGACAAGGGCGACACGATATTCGTCCTTCTTGATTTCTTTCGGCACGCCAATAATCATTTGATCACCTCTGGTTCCCTTTACAGGTTCCGGTAAACGATTCGATGCTTCAATCCGAACTCAACGTTACAATATAGCGTTAAAATTCCAGTTTTCAATAAAAATTTTGCCGGGGCGCTCCGCGGCCCGGGCGGTCGGTCTATCACGTTGAAATAAATGATCTTATGGCCCGGCGGCGCCGGCCCAAGTTTCATCTTGACAAAAACACGGCTTGCTCTATATTCATATGTCTTCGGCGCGCCCGCGCCGGGGGAGTTAAATTGTTGCAGGTTCTTGTTTAATGGTGATCGCACACGGATTGTTGACCTTCAGAAGGAGGCAAAGATGGCGAACGAAGTCACTGCGTTCATGTCGTACATCAAGGCTCGGGATCCATATCAGCCTGAGTTCCATCAGGCCGTCGAAGAGGTGGCGGTTTCCCTCATGCCCTTTATCAAGAAGAATCCGAAATACGCGAAGGCGAAGATCCTCGAGAGAATCGCCGAGCCCGAACGCGTATTCATGTTCCGCGTGCCCTGGGTCAACGACAAGGGCGAGGTCCAGGTGAACCGCGGCTTCCGCATCCAGATGAACAGCGCCATCGGCCCCTACAAGGGCGGACTTCGTTTCCATCCCACGGTCAACCTCGGCATCCTGAAGTTCCTCGCCTTCGAGCAGGTATTCAAGAACTCGCTGACGACCCTCCCGATGGGCGGCGGCAAGGGCGGCTCGGATTTCGATCCGAAGGGCAAATCGGACATGGAAGTGATGCGCTTCTGCCAGTCCTTCATGACCGAGCTGTTCCGCCACATAGGCAACGATACCGACGTCCCGGCCGGCGACATAGGCGTGGGCGGCAGGGAGATCGGTTTCCTTTTCGGCCAGTACAAAAGACTCAAGAATGAATTCACCGGCGTTCTCACCGGCAAGGGCCGCAACTGGGGCGGAAGCCTCATTCGTCCCGAAGCGACCGGCTACGGCCAGGTCTACTTCGCGAGAGAGATGCTGAAGACCCAGGGCAAGTCCCTCGCGGGAATGGTCTGCACGGTTTCCGGCTCCGGCAACGTCGCCCAGTACGCGACGGAGAAATGCATCCAGCTCGGCGCCAAGGTCGTGACTCTCTCCGATTCCGGCGGAACGATCTATGATCCGAAGGGTATCGACGAGAAGAAACTCGCGTGGGTCATCGAGCTCAAGAACGTCAAGCGCGGCCGCATAAGCGAGTACACGAAGAAGTTCGGCGGCGAATATCTCGAAGGCAAACGTCCCTGGGGCGTCAAGTGCGACGTGGCGCTTCCGAGCGCGACCCAGAACGAAGTCGACGAGAAGGACGCGAAGACCCTCGTGAAGAACGGCTGTATCTGCGTTTCCGAAGGCGCGAACATGCCCAGCACCCCCGGTGCCATCGAGGTTTTCCAGCAGGCGAAGATTCTCTACGGCCTCGGCAAGGCGGCTAACGCCGGCGGCGTCGCGACGAGCGGTCTTGAGATGTCCCAGAACAGCATGCGCTACAGCTGGACGCGCGAGGAAGTCGACGCGAAGCTCCTCGGCATCATGCAGGCGATTCACGAGCAGTGCGTGAAGCACGGCAAGGAAGGCAAGTACATCAACTACGTCAACGGCGCCAACATTGCCGGTTTCATCAAGGTCGCCGATTCGATGATCGACCAGGGCGTCGTTTAACCCCGGGTCGGCGCGATAAACGGTTCGCGGAGCGAGGCCGCGCGGCAAGGGCCGGACCTTCCGCGAAAGGATTCGGACAATGCCGGGCACCAGACGTGTCCGGCATTGTCATTCCCGGGCGCCGGGGCGGTGCCGGAAACCGCGCCGCTGGACAGAGGGGGGCGGGGGTGTTACATTTACCGTGTGATTCAAAAGACAAGCGGCCGTCGGCCCTTAAACCCGGTATTTCCCGGGGTCTCGTTTCCGGTCCGGCCTTGAGCCGGGCCTGTCCAGGAAGGAAAATCCGATGAACAGGATTTGTATCGCTTTGATCGTCCCGGCATTGTTGGCTTTCGCGATCCAGGGGTGCGGCGGAAAGGGAAAGGGCGAGGGCGATAATTCCGCCGGTTCCGCGGGAACGGGGGATGCGGCCGCCGCCGACGGCAAAACGGTCGTGACGGTAAACGGCCTCAAGATCTCGGAGGGGGAAGTCGGCCAGGAAACGAGGCTGATGATGCAGCAGATGTCGGGCCGGATGGATCCCGCCCAGCTTCAGTCGATGAGCGCCGAGATAAGGCAGCACGCCGTCACCAACATAGTGAACAGGACCCTGCTGAGACAGGCGGCGGACAGGGAGGGGATGACCGTGACGAAGGCCCAGGAGCAAAGCAGGATCGACGAAATCAAGGCGAATTTCCCGGACACGGCCGCCTTCAACACGCAGCTCGAGAACAGCGGGCTCACGATGGAAGGGTTTAAAAAAGAGATAGTGTATTCGATCAAGATAGAGAGCCTGATAGAGAAGATGACATCGGGCCTTCCAAAACCGACCGAAGCGGACGCCAGGGAATTTTACGATTCCAACACGGAGCAGTTCGTTTCCCCGGAACGCATCAAGGCAAGCCACATCCTCATCAAGGTCGCTCCCGAGGACACGGATATGATCAAGGCGGAGAAGAGAAAGAGGCTCGAGGAGATCCGCGCCAGGCTCGTTCGCGGAGAGGACTTCGCCAAGGTGGCCGCGGAGAATTCCGAATGCCCCAGCAGCGCGAGCGGAGGCGATCTCGGATTTTTCGGCAGGGGACAGATGATCAAACCGTTCGAGGACGCCGCCTTCTCGCTGAAAACCGGGGTTCTGAGCGAAATCGTCGAGACCACGTTCGGATATCACGTGATAAAAGTGACCGACAGGGAGAGCGCGACGACCACCGCTTTCGCCGACGTTAAATCGAACATCGTCGAATATCTGGAAAACATGAGGAAACAGCAGGAAGTCGAAAAATACATAGGCGCGCTTCGCGACCTGGCGAAGATCGAATACGCCGATACGACGGCGGGCTCGCTTTAGAATCGCATGAATTCCGGCATAGTAGCTGCGGAACTCGGGATTACCGACGGACAGGTCCGGTCCGTAAGGTCGCTCCTCGAAGACGGCGCGACGGTTCCCTTCATCGCCAGGTACAGGAAGGAAGCGACCGGCTCGCTCGACGAGGTGGCGATCATGTCGATACGCGACAGGATCGCCCAGCTCGAGGAACTGGCAAAAAGAAGAGAGGCGATCCTCGGTTCGCTCGCTGAGAGGGCGCTTCTCACCGACGAACTGCGCGAAAAGATAAATTCCGCCGGGACCCGGACAGCCCTCGAGGACATCTACCTCCCGTTCAGGCCGAAGAAAAGAACCCGCGCGACCATCGCGAGGGAGAGGGGGCTCGAACCGCTCGCCGCGCTCCTGCTGGCACAGGGGACCGATCCCCGGGTCGACCCGGAGGAGGAGGCGCGCTCGTACGTCGATCCTGAAAAAGGGGTGTCGACCGTCGAGGAGGCCCTCTCCGGGGCAAGGGACATCATCGCGGAAACGGTGAGCGAGGACCTGGAGGCCAGGGAGAAGATAAGGCGGCTCTTCTCGGCTAAATCGTTCGTCAGCTCGAAGGTGGCAAGGGGCGCGGAGGAGGCCGGGGCGAAGTACAGGGATTATTTCGACTGGACCGAGCCGTGCGCCGCCCTCCCGTCGCACAGGCTGCTCGCCATGATGCGCGGGGAGAGGGAAAAATTCCTGCGTCTTTCGTTCGGGCCTCCGGAGGAGGAGGCCGTCGCGATATTGATCGATCATTTTGTCGTATCCGACACCCCCGCCTCCATTCAAGTGGCCGCCGCGGTCAGGGATTCATACGACAGGCTTCTCTCGCTGTCCATGGCCTCCGAGCTTCGGTCCGAATTGAAACGAAGGGCGGACGGGGAGGCCATCGCGGTCTTCGCGTCGAACCTCCGGGAGCTTCTCCTCGCGCCGGCGCTAGGGCAGAAGAGGGTCCTCGCCGTCGATCCGGGGTTCAGGACGGGATGCAAGATCGCGATCCTCGGGGCCCAGGGGGAGCTTCTGCATCACGACACGATATTTCCCCATTCGGGCGAGCGCCAGGCGGAGGAGGCCGGGAAAAAAATCGTCTCCCTCTGCGCGAAGCACGGCATCGAGGCGGTCGCCATAGGGAACGGCACGGCCGGGAGGGAAACCGAGTCGTTCATCCGTTCCCTCGCCCTTCCCGGCGCCCCGATGGTGGTGATGGTGAACGAATCGGGGGCCTCGATATATTCCGCGTCGGAGGCGGCGAGGGAGGAATTTCCCGATATGGACATAACGGTCAGGGGCGCCGTCTCGATAGGGAGAAGGCTGATGGATCCCCTCGCAGAGCTCGTCAAGATCGATCCGAAATCGATAGGAGTGGGGCAGTACCAGCACGACGTCGACCAGCCGGAGCTGAAGAGGAGCCTCGACGAGGTCGTCATGATCTGCGTCAACAGCGTCGGCGTGAACCTCAACACCGCGAGCAGGCAGCTTCTCTCCTACGTGTCCGGCCTCGGCCCCGCGCTGTCGGCCAACATCGTCGATCACCGCGCGGCGAACGGCCCGTTCACCGATCGCGGGCAGCTGATGGGCGTCCCGCGGCTCGGCCGCAAGGCCTTCGAGCAGGCGGCCGGGTTCCTCAGGATAGAGGGAGGGGACAACCCCCTCGATTCGAGCGGCGTGCATCCGGAAAGCTATCCGATCGTAGGCAGGATGGCGCTGGACGCCGGATGTTCGGTGAAGGACCTGATGGCCGACGCGGCCATTCGCGATTCGATCCGTCTCGAACGATATGCGGGCGGGGGCGCCGGCCTTCCGACGCTGAGGGACATAATGGCCGAGCTAGCCCGGCCGGGGAGGGACCCCAGGGAAAGATTCGAGGCGTTCAGCTTCTCCGGCGAGGTCGAAAAGCTGGAGGATGTGAGGAAGGGGATGATCCTTCCCGGCATCGTGACGAACGTCACCGCGTTCGGAGCCTTCGTCGATATCGGCGTTCACCAGGACGGCCTGGTTCACATAAGCAGGCTCGCCGACAGGTTCGTGAGGGATCCCGCCGACGTCGTGCGGGTCAGCCAGAAGGTGACCGTAACCGTGCTCGACGTCGATATCGAGAGGCGCAGGATCTCCCTCTCGATGAGGAGGGAGCCGGGTTAGGAGGAAGTCTTCTTTTGCCCGCCGGTCTTCCCGTCCGTCGGCTCGTCGTAGGGCACCGTGATCGGGGAGGCGCGCCAGATGTCGCGGTTGTACTCGAGTATGGTGCGATCCGACGAGAACCTGCCCATCCTCGCCACGTTCAGTATCGCCTTCCCGATCCATTCATCCCTTTTCGCGTAGAGCTCCCCGACCCTGAGCTGGCATTCCCTGTACGAGGCGAAGTCGGCGAGGACGAGGTACCTGTCCGATCCGAGCAGGTGGTCCATCAGCGGACGGAAAAGATTTTTGTCGCCCTCGGAGAAGAAGCCGCTGTAGACGAGGTCGATCGTTTCCTTCAAGAGGGGGTCTCTTTCGTAGTACGCGCGCGCGTCGTACGAAGGGGAGAGCTCCTTCACCTCCCGGGACGAGAGGCCGAAAATGAAGATGTTCTCCATGCCGACCTCCTCCATGATCTCGATGTTCGCCCCGTCGAGGGTGCCTATCGTCAGCGCCCCGTTGAGGGCGAGCTTCATGTTTCCGGTGCCCGAGGCCTCGTACCCGGCCGTCGATATCTGCTCGGAAAGGTCGGCGGCGGGTATGATGCGTTCGGCGAGAGTCACCCGGTAGTTCGGCAGGAAGGCTATCCTGAGCCTTCCGTTCGTCGCAGGGTCGCGGTTCAGCACATCCGCCGCGCGGCAGACGAGCCTGATCGTCATCTTTGATATGTAGTAATCGGGGGCCGTCTTCCCTGCGAAGAAAAAGGTCCTCGGATGCATCTCGAAAGACGGATCCTGTTTGAGCCTCACCCAGCAGCTTATTATGTGCAGGATGTTCAGGAGCTGCCTCTTGTATTCGTGTATCCTCTTGATCTGGACGTCGAATATCGAATCGGGATCGACAACGTGCCCGGCGAGGTCCCTCGCGATGCCGGCGAGATCCCTCTTGTTGGCTTTCTTCACGGCGTCGAATCTTTCCCGGAATGAGGCGTCGGATGCCAGGGGCTCGATCTTCGCGAGCCGGTCGAGGTCCCTGACCCATCCGGCGCCGATGTTATCGCTTATCAGCCCGGCGAGCCGCGGGTTCGCCGACAGGAGCCATCTTCTCGGGGTGATGCCGTTCGTCTTGTTGTTGAATCTCCCCGGGTACATCTCGTCGAAATCGGGGAAGATGCGGGTCTTCAGCAGCTCCGTGTGCAGGGCCGCCACGCCGTTCACCGAATGCGACCCGACGATCGCCAGATGCGCCATCCTGACCTTCCGTTCCCCTTCCTCCCTGATTATCGACATGCGTCGCGCCCGTTCCTCGTCTCGCGGGTAGCGGATCCTCACGTCGAGCAGGAACCTCCTGTTTATCTCGTAGATGATCTGGAGGTTCCTCGGCAGAAGGTTCCCGAACATGCCGATCGGCCATTCCTCGAGCGCCTCCGAGAGTATCGTATGATTCGTATAGGCGCAGGTGTTTCTGGTGATCTCCCAGGCCCTGTCCCAGCCGAGCCCGTGCTCGTCGATCAGCGCCCGCATAAGCTCGCTGATCGCCAGCGAAGGGTGGGTGTCGTTCATCTGGATGGCGACCTTTTTCGGGAAGTCGCCGAAATCCTCGCGATCGACCAGGTAGCGGCGGATGATATCCCTTATCGAGCAGGAGACGAAAAAATACTGCTGCTTGAGCCTCAGTTCCTGCCCCTGGAAATTGTTGTCGTTGGGATAGAGAACCTTCGAGATGTTCTCCGAGAGGTTTTTCTTCTCCACGGCCTTTAGGTAGTCGCCGTGCTGGAAGTATTCGAGGTCGAACTCCGTGGACGCCCTCGCGGACCAGAGCCGGAGGGTGTTGACGGTGAAGTTTCCGTATCCGCAGACCGGCGTGTCGTAGGGGATGCCGACGACGTCGTCGGTGTCGATCCATTCGATTCTCGGCGAACCGTCGGGCCATTTCGACTCGACGGTCCTGCCGTAAAATTTAACCGTGAAGCTGTACTCGGGCCGCGCGATCTCCCAGGGGTTGCCGTGCTTCAGCCACGCGTCGGGCAGCTCGGCCTGCCCGAAATCCCTGATGGCCTGTTCGAATATGCCGAATTCGTATCGGATGCCGTATCCATGCGCGGGGATCTCCTGCGCGGCCATCGAATCGAGAAAGCAGGCCGCCAGCCTGCCCAGCCCGCCGTTTCCGAGCCCGGCGTCTGGCTCCTGGCCGGCAAGCTCCTCCAGGTCGAGGCCCAGGCCCTCGACGGCCTTTTTGCCTTCGTCGTACATCTCGAGACTGATCAGGTTGTTCGTCAGGGCCCTTCCCATCAGGTATTCCGCAGAAAGGTAATATACCCGTTTCATGTCGTGATTGTGATAATGCTGCTGGGTCCTGATCCACTGTTCGATCATCCTGTCCCTTATGGAAAGGGCCAGCGACTGGTAGAGGTCCCTCATCGTCGCGGTATACCTGTCCTTGGACAGGGAATATTCCAGATGATTGGCGAAACTCTCCTGGATGTCCTCCGCCTTCAGGCCCTTCCTGAATATACCCCACCGTTCGAACAGGTTTTGATTTTCCATCGAAGCCTCCTGCCGGATGGATCAACCGGCCGCGGCGTTCCCGGCGAGGGGCGTCCGCGCGGCAGGGTACAGGAAGGCCGGGCCGGACTCGTACAGGGGGGCGGCGGCGTTCCTGTACTTCTGAATTCTGTGTTTCGATCCCGGCGGAAGCAGCGATCTGATCGCTTGGATGTCCGATTCGGAAATCATGCCGTCCACGAGCGTCGTGCGGAACTCATGCCCGACCCCCGACCCGGCTATCAGCGAGATGCTCTCCGCTACCGCCTCAACGGATGTCTGAATCCCCGCGAGAACGGAGTACCGGCCGAAGGGGGCCTTCACGTCCATGGCCACGTAATCGACGAGGCCCGCCGCGAGAAGACGCGAGAGCATCCGGGGTTGGCTGCCGTTGGTATCGAGTTTCACCGCGTAACCGAGCGATTTCATCCTGCTCGCGAAGTCGGGGAGATCGGGCTGGAGGGTGGGCTCCCCGCCGGTTATCACCACGCCGTCGAGCATCCCGGCCCGGGAGGCGAGGAATCCGAGAATCAGATCCTCGCTGAAGGTGTTCTCGGTGCGGGGCGACCCGGGGATGAGGGAGGCGTTGTGGCACCAGGGGCATCTGAAATTGCACCCCTGCGTGAAAACAAGGGCCGCGCTCCTTCCCGGGAAATCGGAGAGGCTGAATCTCTGGAAGCCGCCTATGAGCATTTGACCTCCCCGATGCTGAAATTGTTCCTGATGGAAAACTCGGCCTGCTTCCCCTCGTTCCACTGCTTCAGGGGGCGAAGGTAGCCGACGATCCTAGAATACACCTCCGTCTCCGCGCCGCATTCGGGGCAGGCCTTCTGCTCGCCGCGAAGGTAGCCGTGCGACGGGCATACCGAGAAGGTCGGCGAAATCGTGAAATAGGGGAGCCGGTACCCCTCGCACACTTTTCGCACGAAATTCCTTACGGCCGAAGGATCGGCCACCGCCTCGCCGAGGAATATGTGCAGCACGGTGCCTCCGGTGTATTTGCATTGCAACTCGTCCTGAAGGTCGAGAACCTCGAAAACGTCGTCGGAATAATCGACCGGCAGCTGGCTCGAATTCGTATAGAACATGGCGGACTCTTCGGCCCCGCCCGCGCGGCTGAAACATCTCATGCCGGGGTACTTTTCCCTGTCGATCCTGGCGAGGCGGTACGAGGTCCCTTCCGCGGGAGTGGCCTCGAGGTTGTAGAAATATCCCGTCTCCTGCTGGAACTGGACGAGCTTCCCGCGCATGAAATCGAGAACCCGCCCCGCGAAGAGCGCCCCCTCCTCCGAGCCGATGTCCTTCCCGAGCAGGTTGAGGCACGCCTCGTTCAGCCCCACGAGCCCTATCGTGGAAAAATGGTTGAACCAGTAGCACCCGTGCCGTTCCCTGACGTTCCTGAGGTAAAATTTCGTGTAGGGGTAAAGGTTCTTCTCGGTGAATCCCTCGAGCACCTTTCTCTTCGTCTCGAGGCTGGTGCGGCCGATTTCCATCAGGTGGTCGAGCCGCTGCATGAATTCCGGCTCGTCCTTCGACAGGAATCCGAGCCGCGGCATGTTGATCGTGACGACCCCCGTCGACCCCGTGAGCGGGTTGGCTCCGAAAAGACCGCCGCCGCGCTTTTCGAGCGAGCGAAGGTCGAGCCTCAGCCGGCAGCACATCGATCTCGCGTCGTCGGGGGACATGCTGGAGTTGATGAAATTGGCGAAGTAGGGGATCCCGTATTTCGCCGTCACCTCCCAGAGCTTCTCCAGGCCCGGCGTCTCCCAGTCGAAATCCTTCGATATGTTGTAGGTCGGGATCGGGAAGGTGAAGACCCTCCCTTTCGCGTCGCCCGCCGAAAGAACCTCGAGGAAGGCCCTGTTGAGCATCAGCATCTCCGGGCCGAACTCCCCGTATCTTTCCGGCTGCATCTTCCCGCCTGTTATCACCGCTTCGTTCGCCAGCGAGGCCGGCGGGACGAGATCCATCGTGAGGTTGGTGAACGGGGTCTGGAATCCGACCCTCGTCGGGACGTTGACGTTGAATACGAATTCCTGAAGAGCCTGCTTCACCTGTGCGTAGTCGAGATTGTCGTAGCGTATGAAGGGCGCGAGAAGGGTGTCGAAATTGGAAAACGCCTGCGCTCCGGCCGCCTCTCCCTGCAGGGTGTAGAAGAAATTCACGATCTGACCGAGAGCTGTCCTGAAATGCTTGGCGGGAAGGCTTTCCGCCTTTCCCTCCGCGCCCTGGAACCCGCTCCTGAGAAGGTCCTGAAGGTCCCATCCGACGCAGTAAACCGACAGAAGGCCGAGATCGTGGATATGAATGGCGCCCGAATCGTGGGCCTCCCTCACTTCCGGGGTATAAATCTTGTTCAGCCAGTATGTCTTGCTTACCTCGCTCGAGATGAAGTTGTTGAGCCCCTGAAGCGAATAGGCCATGTTGCTGTTTTCCCTGACCTTCCAGTCGAGTTTCTCCAGGTAGCTGTCGATCAGGTCGAGGTCGGCCTTCTTGACCATCTCCCTAATCCGGGCGTGCTGGTCGCGGTAGAGGATGTATGCCTTCGCGGTCCTTTTGAAAGGCGAAGCGAGGAGGACCTCCTCGACGATATCCTGCAACTGCTCGACGTCGGGCTCGGAAGCCCCGTGTATCGCCTGGGCCATCCCGAGGACGCGCATCGCGAGGGTCGCGGCGCTCTCTTCCGAGAATTCCCCCGTGGCCCTTCCGGCCTTGAGGATCGCCTTCCGGATCTTATCTATGTCGAAGGGAACGACACGGCCGTCCCTTTTTCGAATATGGGTGAAGAAGGAGGTGTGCCCCGTATTTTGCGATTCCCTGATCCCGGCAGGTGAAATCTCCATGGAAAAGATCCTTTCCGCGGCGGAACGACCGGAAAACCCCCCGAAAGAAGCGGGAGAACCGGTAAAAACCGCCGAATTTCATCAATATGTTGAATATGGTAACTGGCAGGACCCAATATATAGTGGGGTTTTTGAACGTGTCAACGAAAATTGAAAACAAAATACTAACCTGTTTTTTATCCTGAAGTTAGGCCCGACAAGACGATTTAACGGCGGAATCAGCCCCTTCCCCGGCCGCAAATCCCGGGGAAATGATGATAATTATGCTTGACAAACTCCATTTAATTGGTAATAATTACTATTATTGATAAAGGAAGTGTGCAATGGGTGAAAATCATCGTATGACCAGGCAGAGAAGGGTGATTCTCGAGGAACTGGGCCATCTTTCGACGCATCCCACCGCCGACGAGTTATATGGGATCGTGAGGAGAAGGATCCCGAAGATAAGCCTCGGAACCGTTTATCGGAACCTCGAGATGCTTGCCGCGTCAGGCGAGATACGCCTCGTCAGGACGAGCGGGAGGCAGATGAGGTTCGACGCCGATCTGTCCGATCACATCCATGCGATCTGCGTCCGATGCGGGAAGGTCATCGATATGCCGGGAGCCCCCCCCTCCGTGCAGCCCGGGAGCATGGGACCGGCCGGGTCGGGATTCAGGCAGATCGCCACGAGGACGGAGATCATCGGAGTATGCGCCGACTGCCACGGCGGGGAGGCTGAATGTGAAGGATAGGAAGGTTCTCAGAAAAGAACTCGATACCCTTTACGAGCGGTACGACAGCAGGGAATATGTCGATCCGGATCCGTTGGCCTTCCTGTACAGGTACGATCTTCCGGCCGACAGGGAGATCGCCGGTTTCATCGCGTCGTCCCTCGCCTTCGGCGGCGTTGCCCAGATCATGGCTTCGGTCGAAGCGGCCCTCGGGCCGATGGGGGATTCCCCGTACGGTTTCCTCATGGGCAACGACACGAAGGAATTTTCCGGAATCTTCAGGGGATTCCGCCACAGGTGGGCGTCGGGGGAGGATCTCTCGGGCGCGCTCGCGGGATTGAAAAGAGTAATAAACGAATACGGATCGCTCGAGAATTGTTTTCTCGAAGGTTACAGCGAGGACGACGAGGATATTTTGCCCGGCCTTTCCTTTCTCGTCTCGCGGATCGGCGGCGGAGCGGTGTGCGGGGGGAACAACTGCCTTTTGCCGGCCCCCGCGAAAGGAAGTGCGTGCAAAAGGCTCAACCTTCTATTAAGATGGATGGTAAGGGAGGACGGGGTGGACCCGGGAGGGTGGACCGCGGTCCCCGCATCGAAGCTTCTCATCCCCCTCGACGTGCATATGCACCGTTTCGCGGGGCTTCTGGGATTCACAAACAGAAAACAGGGCGATATCAGGACCGCGCGGGAGGTGACCGCGGGATTCAGAAAGATCAATCCCGACGATCCGGTGAAGTACGACTTTTCGATCACCCGGCTCGGCATACGAAGGGACGGGGACAGGGATCGGCTGATGGCGAAGCTCGGATTGGGCGGACGCCCTGAAACCTCGGCACGATCGAAGGGGAAAGGGGGCCGGAGCAATTAAATGGAGATTATAAGGGACATATCGGCGGCGGTGATCGATACGGTTTTGGCGATGTCGCCCTACCTTCTTTTCGGGTTTCTCGTCGCGGGGATGCTCCACGTTCTGATAAGGCCCGAGACGGTCGAGCGGCACCTCGGCGGGAGGGGGCTGCTGCAGGTGGTTAAGGCCTCCCTTTTCGGGGTGCCCCTGCCGCTTTGCTCGTGCGGGGTGATCCCGGTGGCGGTTTCTCTCAGAAAAAGCGGCGCGGGGAGGGGGGCGGTCACATCCTTCCTCATCTCCACCCCGCAGACCGGCGTCGACAGCATCTTCGTCACCCTCAGCCTGCTCGGCCCCGTATATGCCGTGTTCAGGCCGGTCGCCGCTTTCGTAAGCGGAATACTGGGCGGGTCCGCCGTCTCTCTCATCGAGAAGGAGGAGACGGCCGGCCCCGGGCGCGAACCTTCGGGGACGTGCGCCGCCTGCGGAGCTCCCGCCCGGAAAAAGGGGATTCGGGAGGCCTTGTCGTACGGGTTCATAACCCTGCCGCGCGACATCAACAAGGCCCTTATCGCCGGCGTTCTGATCGCGGGAATCATCGGCGCGCTCGTGCCGGACGATTTCTTCGCGGCTTTCCTCGGAGGGGGGCTCGTGTCGATGCTCGTCATGGCGGTCGCGGGGATACCGATCTATGTATGCGCCACGGCGTCGGTCCCCATAGCTGCGGCGCTCATCGCGAAGGGGGTATCTCCCGGCGCGGCCCTTGTCTTCCTCATGACGGGGCCGGCTACCAACGCCGCCACGATCTTCGCCGTGTCGAACGTGATGGGCGGGAGGACGGCGTGGATATACCTCGCGTCGGTCGCGCTGACGGCGATCGCCGGGGGGCTGCTGCTCGACGGGATTTACAGCGCGGCTTCGGTGTCGCCGGAGGCGTCGATCCACTGGATGCCGCCCGAATGGATCGCCATTTCGAGCGCCGCGCTGCTCGTGGCCGTTATTGCGGCCGGTTTTTTTCATGGGAGGAAGGGAACGATCGAAGAAGAGAAGTGCAAGTGCGATAACTGCAGGTGATGAAACGGAGGTGCCCGGTGTCGTTGAAAGGTACGAAGACGGAGAAGAACATTCTCACCGCTTTCGCGGGGGAATCGCAGGCGAGAAACAGGTACACCTATTTCTCGAAACAGGCGAAGAAGGAAGGGTACGTTCAGATCTCGAACATATTCGGGGAGACGGCCGACCAGGAGAGGGAGCACGCGAAAAGGCTCTTCAAGCTCCTCGAAGGGGGAGAGGTGGAGATAACGGCGTCGTTCCCGGCGGGGGTCATAGGGACGACCGAGCAGAACCTCGCCGAAGCCGCCGGCGGGGAACATTACGAGTGGACCGAGATGTACCCCTCCTTCGCGAAGACGGCGAGGGCCGAGGGGTTCGCGGAGATAGCGGCGATCTTCGAGGCGATCGCGGTCGCCGAGAAGCAGCACGAGAAAAGGTATCTCGATCTCAAGAGGAACGTCGACGAGTGCAGGGTGTTCAAGCGCGACTGCGCCGTGGTCTGGCGCTGCCTGAACTGCGGGTACCTTCACGAAGGGAAGGATGCCCCGGACATGTGCCCGGCCTGCGCTCATCCGAGGGATCATTTCGAGATTCTGGGAGAGAACTGGTAGGGGTCCGGCCCCGGGGAATTTCGCCGGGGCCGGAATCGTTCATTTTTTTTAGACAGGGAGGCAACGGAAATGGCGAAGAAACTCGAGATATACAAGTGCGAGATGTGCGGGAACATCGTCGAGGTGCTCCACGGCGGGCAGGGAAAGCTCGTTTGCTGCGGCCAGGAGATGAAGAAGCTCGACGAGAATTCGACTGACGCGGCGAAGGAGAAGCACGTTCCCGTGATCGAGAAGATCGACGGCGGGTACAGGGTCGTCGTCGGGAGCACCCCGCACCCGATGGAGGAGAAGCACTGGATCGAATGGATCCAGCTCATCGCTGGCGAGAAGACCTTCAGGACCTTCCTCAAGCCGGGCGAAGCCCCGGAGGCGGTCTTCAAAACGGACGAGCGCGGCGTATCCGCCCGCGAATTCTGCAACATTCACGGACTCTGGAAGAAGGAGGGCTGAAAATGATCGGGAAGAAGGTCAACGAGGCGTTCAACGAGCAGATCATGCACGAATACTTCTCCGCGTACCTCTATTTCCAGATGGCGGCGTACCTTCATTCGGAGGGGCTCGACGGGATGGCCCACTGGATGAGGGTGCAGACGATCGAGGAGACGATCCACGGAACGAAGTTCTTCGACCACATACTCGAACGCGGCGGCAAGGTCGAGCTCCTCGCCATAGAGAAGCCCCAGGCGACCTGGGCCTCCCCTCTGGAGGCGTTCAAGGCTGCCATGGCCCACGAGCAGTTCATAACGGGCAGGATCAACGAGCTCGTCGCGATCGCGGCGAAGGAAAACGATTTCGCCTCCAGGACGATGCTCCAGTGGTTCGTCGACGAACAGATCGAGGAGGAGTCGAACGCCGAGAAGAACGTCAGGAACCTCGAAATGGTCGGAGGTTCGGGGCAGGGGCTCATGATGCTGGACAGGGAGATGGGCGCGAGGATCATGCCCATACAGTTCCCGCCGGCCGCTGTCTGACGGGAAGGCTTGCAGAAGGCGGGGGGGCTACTCGTCCCCCGCCTTCGGCCTTGTCCTGTCGAGTTTGAGGCGGCCCCTTCGTTTCTTGTCCGAGATCCGCCGTTCGGCCGACCTTCCCGGCGCCGCCGTTCTTTTCCTCGGAGCCCTTTTTTCGAAGGCCCCGCGAAGCAGCTCGGAGAAACGCGCGACGGCGGCCCTGCGGTTCGCCTCCCTCGTCCTGAATCTCTGAGACGACACCCTCATCACGCCCTGCTGATTGATCCTGCCGGGAAGCCTGCTCCTCAGGAGCCTTTTGCGGCCGTCGTCGAGGCTCGGGGAGCCGTCCACGTCGAACAGAAGGGTGGCCTTCGTGCAGACCTTGTTAACGTTCTGGCCGCCCGGCCCCCCGCTCGTCGTGAAGGTGAACCGTATCTCCCTCTCGGGGATCGACAGGGAATGGTCGATTACGATCATGAACCGCTCCATCATTCGTTAAACGGAATCGTCACTGGGACACGATAAACCGGCCGCGCCGGGTTGTAAAGACCGCTGTTGAAGCCCCGGGCCGGATATGGTAGGGTGGCCGGTACGGGACTTTCGGAGTGGCGGGTTTACCGGCGGGGCGGATTGCCGGAACATTTCGCTGATCCGGCGCGTAGTCGGGGAAAGGCTCTTGAACGATTCACGGAGGTGCAGGAGTGAAATCCTTTTTAAGATCGTTTTTCGCCGCCCTCGCGGCGATCGTGGCGGCGGTGCTCATACTCTTCGGGACAATCGCGTCCAGAACCGGGCAGCAGCCGAAGATCGAGAAAAATTCATGGCTCGTCATCGACCTTTACGGCGAGATTCATGAATACGATCTGCCGGGCGGCGTCATGTCGGAACTTGTGGGCGGCAAGACCGAAACCCTCACCCGAATACTCAGTAACATGGAGATGGCCGCGGTGGACGACCGCATAGAAGGGGTCGTCTTCAAGATGTCCTCCGCGAACGGCGCCGGGCGCGCCATGATGGAGGAGATGCGTGGGGCGATAGGAAAGGTGCGCGAATCGGGGAAGAAGGTATACGGCTTTTCCGATTCGATGGACAGGCACACCTACTACCTGGCGAGCGCATGCGATAAAATTTTCATGCCGCGTACCGGATACTTCATCTTCAACGGGATGGCGGCCGGATCGGAGCATATTCTCGGGACCCTCGAAAAGCTCGGGATCAAGCCCCAGATCCACGCGATAAAGGACTACAAATCAGCGGCGGAAATGATCACGAGGAAGGACATGTCGCCCGCTTCGAGGGAGAACAAGGACTGGATGCTGGCCGAGTATTGGGAGATGTTCTGCTCCACGATCGGGGCGGACAGGGGATTCACGGAGGAGCAGATCGTGGCGATGATGGAGAAGGTTCTCTTCACGCCGGCGGAGGCGGTCGAGGCGGGGCTCATCGACAGCCTCATGTACTGGGACGAGATCGAGGAGATGCTGAAGCCTGAGGGAGATGAAAAATTCGCCGCCCTCTCCCAGTCGAGATATGCCGAGGAGGACGCGGGGAAACTCGGGTTCAAGGGGAAGAAGAAGATCGCCGTCATCCACGCGCAGGGCACGATAGGGGGCCGTTCGAACAGGATAGACCCGATGTTCGGCGTGATGATGGGGCACGAGTCGATCGTCGCCGAATTCAAGAGGGCTCGGGAGGACGAGGACGTGGCTGCGATAGTGTTCCGCGTCGACAGCCCGGGGGGCGAGAGCCTGGCGAGCGATCTTATCGGCCACCAGGTGGAGGTCACGGCGAAGGACAAGCCGGTCGTGGTGTCGATGGTCGACGTCGCCGCTTCGGGCGGATATCACATCTCATACCGCGCCAGCAAAATCGTCGCGGATCCTATGACCCTGACCGGCTCGATAGGCTCGATCAGCGGCAAGGCCAACGTTAAGGGGCTTTTCGACAAGCTGGGGGTCACGCACGATTTCACGACCAAGGGCCCGCAGGCGCTTTTCTATTCGGAGTACACCGATTTCGACGAAAAGCAGTGGAAGATATTCACCGATAATCACTGGGCCGATTTCAACGCCTGGCTGCGCGACGTTTCGGAGCACAGGGGGATGAGCTTCGAGGAGGCCGAGAAGCTGGCACACGGGCGGGTCTGGACGGGGCGCCAGGGCAAAGAGAACGGCCTGGTCGACGAGACGGGCGGCCTCGACCGCGCGATCGCCGTCGCGAGGGAACTGGCCGCGATTCCGGAGAAGGACAAGGTGACGGTGGAGCACTTCCCGGTAAAGAAGAGTTTCGTCGAGGAACTGATGAGCGGCGGCGGTTTCTCCGCGGTCGCCGAATATGTCGTGTACAGGTTCATACGCGCCGACCTGGCCGAGACCTGGAATATGGCGCAGTCGAGGCTTTACATGATGGAGCCGGTCGACGCGAGGTGACAGGCCGGGCGGGATCGATAAGCGCTCCTTCATCGGGGAGGTTTTCATGAACGACCTTTTAAGGCAAGCCTGCCTGATGTGGGCGCCGCCCCTTGTCTGGCTGATTCTCGCCGCCGCGATGACGCCCGATGAGGCGCTCGGTTTCGACAGGATCTCAGGGAGGATGGACGCTTCGAGGTCGGAGGTCATCGGGCGCGGCGGAATGGTTTGCGCGGCCCAGCCCCTCGCCGCTCAAATAGGGATCGAGATACTCAGGAAGGGGGGCAGCGCAGTCGACGCGGCTATCGCGGTGAACGCCGCCCTCGGGCTGATGGAGCCGGTGTCGTGCGGCATCGGCGGCGATCTTTTCGCCATCGTGTGGGACGCGAAGACGCAAAAGCTTTACGGGCTCAACGCGAGCGGCAGGAGCCCGTACCTTCTGGACATCGGCGAGGTGACCGGGCAGGGGAATTCCGCGATGTCGTACACGGGTATGGTCCCGATTACGGTTCCCGGGTGCGTCGACGGCTGGTTCGAGCTCCATGAGAAATTCGGCAGGCTCCCGATGAAGGATATACTGGAGCCGGCGATAAGATACGCCGAGGAGGGCTTCCCCGTAACCGAGGTGATAGCGCATTACTGGGCCCTCGGCGGGAAGAGGCTCGAAAAGGAGCCGAACTTCGCCGCCACCTACCTTCCCGGCGGGAGGGCTCCGGCGAAGGGGGAGATATTCAGGAACCCGGATCTCGCGAGGACGTACCGCGCGCTCGCGAAAAACGGGCGTGACGAATTCTACCGCGGGCGGCTCGCCGCCGTGATGGACAGGTTCTTCGCCGCGAATGGAGGCTACATCCGGATGAGGGACCTCGAGGATCATTCATCCACGTGGGTCGAGCCCGTCGGGACCGATTACCGCGGGTACGATGTGTGGGAGCTCCCGCCGAACGGGCAGGGGATCGCGGCCCTCCAGATCCTCAATATCATGGAAGGGTACGACGTCGCTTCGATGGGATTCGGCAGCGCCGAGTACCTCCACCTTCTGATCGAGGCGAAGAAGCTCGCCTTCGAGGACCGCGCGAGGTTCTACGCGGACCCGGAATTCAGCGACATCCCCGTCGGCGGGCTGGTGTCCAAGGAATACGCGGCGGCGAGAAGGAAGCTGATAGATCCGTCGAGGGCCGCGACGCGGATACCTCCGGGCGATCCCTTGCTGGAGAGCGGGGAGACCACCTACCTCGTCGTCGCCGACTCGGAGAGAAACTTCGTTTCGCTGATACAGAGCAATTACGCCGGTTTCGGCGCCGGCCCGGTCCCCGACGGCCTCGGATTCTGCATGCAGAACAGGGGCGCCCTTTTCAACCTCGACCCGGCGCATCCCAATTCCCTTCAGCCCCACAAGAGGCCGTTCCATACGATAATTCCGGCGATGGTGACGAAGGACGGAATGCCGGTCTTCGCCTTCGGCGTGATGGGAGGCTCGATGCAGCCGCAGGGGCACGTTCAGGTGCTCTGCAACATCATCGATTTCGGGATGGGGATACAGGAGGCGGGGGACGCGCCGAGGATAAGGCACTCCGGCTCCTCGGAGCCGACGGGCGAGGTCATGACGGACGGTGGGAGCGTTACCTACGAGGAAGGGTTCGACGCCGCCGTGATAAGGGACCTGATCGGCAGGGGGCACCGCATCCTCAGGGATTACGGGGGGTACGGCGGGTACCAGGGGATATGGTGGGACCGCGCGAACGACGTGCTGATCGGCGGGAGCGAGTCGAGGAAGGACGGATGCGCGATCGCCTACTGACGCCGCGGGCGCCGCGCCCCGGTGATCGGTGAACGGGACGCGGGACGGGACGGCGGGGCTCGGGATAAGACGGAGAGAAGATTTGGAGTTCGTCGACGGCAGGTTTTTCGACCACTTCATGGATCCGCGCAACGTCGGCAGGATCGAGGATCCGGACGGGACGGGGGCGGCGGGGGATCCCTCTTGCGGCGACTGGCTGCTCGTGACGATCAGGGTCGAGCGCGGGAAGATCGGCGAGATCAGGTTCCTTTGCCGGGGATGCTCATCCGCGATCGCGACGTCGAGCGCGATGACCGAGCTCGCCGCCGGTAAAAGCCTCGAGGAGGCGCTCGCGATCACGGCTTCCGAGATTGAGGGGGCCGTCGGAGGCCTGCCGGAGGAGAAGAAGCACTGCTCCCTTCTCGGGGAGGAGGCGCTGAAGAACGCGGTCGCGGATTATCTCGCGCGGAGGGAAAAAGGGCGCCCCGGCCCCTGAGAACCTTTGAGCCCTTGAAAGACGCCGCTTCGCGGTCCCGGGGCATCGCGCCCATGCCGCGGAAAATCTTACCGCGGCAACCCGGCACGAAACGGCGGCCGGCTATTTTCTGCCGGCGAGCTCCCCGTACCTGTCGTGCGTATACTGGACGAACAGATCGAATTCGGGCTTCTTTATCACGAGCTTCAGGGTGACCAGCATCCCGGGAGCCTTTATCCGCCACGTCTTGAAAGCCGTTTCGGTCGTGCCGTCCGGGCAGGTCGCCCGCGTTCCATAAAGCGATTCCAGCCTCTCCCTGTGGTAGTCGAGCTGCGTGAAGGTGGGCCTTCTCATATGGACCACGAGCTTCATCAGGCGCCCGCCGAGAAAGGTGGCCGTCACGCGGCTGACCTCCCTCGATCCGTCGAGGGCTCCGGGGATCTCGTATGTCTCCCCCGGGCCGGTCCGGGCGTCCTCCTTTACCGGCTTCCATGAAACGGCTTCCCCGGCCCGTTTGAAAAGGTCCTCCTTCTTTTCGCCGATGCGGAACCCGTAGACCGGGTGGTCGAGGACGTCGATCCCGTCCCCGCCGCAGGAAAAACCCGCAAGAAGGACGGCGGCGAGAAGGATCGTCGCGGGCATCGATTTCCGCGCCTCGGGCGCCATCACGATTCGTCCGCCCCTCATACGGCCTCCATGTTTTTCTCGGCCGGGTTCTTGGCCAGCGTGTAGAGCCCCCCGATCCCGATCAGGAGCATTATCGTCGCCTGTATCCAGGTTTTCGGGGGCACGGCTCCCTTGGTCGAATAGATGAAAACGACTATTCCGGCCGAAAGAAATATAAGCAGGCCGTAGATGAAGAACATGACGCGCCTCGCGCGCGCCCTCGTCGCGATGGAATCCTCGCCGAAGAGCCTGTTGTAGACGATCAGGCCCGACATCGTCACGACTCCGAGCACCGCGAAGACGAGCCAGAAATTGCGCAGTGTTCCCGATACGCCGGTCTGCCCTACGAGGGGGGCCAGTATCGAGTGATACATCTCGCCGCCGATGTTCGAGCCGACGAGCGATCCGATGACCCCGTACAGGAAGGCGTATCCCATGTAGGTCGCCTTCTTCTCCTGGGGCGCGACGAGCCCGATGTAGCTGTAATATTTCGGATGGCAGGTCATCTCGCCTATCGAGAAGATCGCAATCCCCAGTATGAAGATCCACGCGTGCTGAGAGCTCGCGAGGCAGAGGAATCCCAGGGAACCGATGAGGATCCCGCCGACCATCGTCGGCAGCGGCTTGAAATTTTTCACGACCATGTTCACCACGATCTGCAGGACGACAATGGTCCCGGCGTTTATGACGGTCACGTGCTCGGGGCCGAGAGTGAACCGCAGGCCGAACCTCGCGAAGAAATCATTGACCGGGGCGGGATCGATGAAATCGCGAAGGTACCAGAGCACCGAGCCGAAATTCTGGAAATAGAGTATCCAGAAACAGGAATATACGAAGATGAGGAGCATGAAGCGCGCGTCCGAGAGGACGGTGAGCGCTCCGGAAAGGACCTCGCCGAAATTCTTGCTGCTCTTGGGCTTCGGAGGATCCTTGTAAAAGAAGATCGTCGGCAGAAGCATCAGCGCGCAATAGATCGAGCTGACGGTGAAAACCCAGCTCCAGCTCAGCGTGTCCCGAATGTAGCCCGCGACGAGCGGGGCGATCAGCGCGCCCAGGTTGATCATCCAGTAATAGACACCGAACCCGAACCCGGAGTTTTTCTCGTGCGTCGTTCTCGCTATCGTGCCCGAGATGATCGGCTTGAAAAGGCCGGAGCCTGTCGCCATCACCAGCAGGGTGGCGAAGATGGCCCCATATCCCGACACCTGCCCCGACATGAAATATCCCGCGGAGAGCAGGGCGAAGGCCAGCATCAGCATGCGCCGGTATCCGTACCTGTCGGCGAGAGCCCCGCCGAGGATCGGGATGACGTAGGTCATGGCGTAGACGAAACTCTGGAGAAGGCCGACCATGTCCTCGGTGAATCCCAGCCCGCCGTTCGCGACCTTTTCGGACAGGTAGATGGCGAGAAGCGCGTTGAGGCCGTAGTAGGCGCCGCGCTCGAAAAGCTCCATGACATTCGCGATCCAGAAGGATCGCGGGAAGGAACCCAGGCCGGTTTTCAGCTCAGGCTTGTTATCCACTCGGCTACTTCCTTTCCTGTTAATCGCGCCGGCAACCCGCCATCCACCACCGCGACAGTGAATCGGCGGGATAAAACGAGGGCCGCCGGGCGCCCGGCGATCTCATGCGGAACGTGTTGTCACGGGAAAAATTATCAGAAACGGCGCGATTTTGGAATAAAAATCGGCCCGCGGCCTCTACGGCCGGGAAATTTCATTCCTGGAAGCGGATTTCGAAACCCCCGATCCCGATAAGATCGCCGTTGTTCAGGCGTATCTTGTGCACCTCGCGCCCGTTTACCGACGTGCCGTGCCGGCTGTTGAGGTCCTCGAGCGCGTAGTAGCCGTCGATCCTGGTGATCACGGCGTGCTCCTCGGAAACGAATGAATGGTCGAGACATATGTCGCAGCCGATATCGCGGCCGAGTGTCGTTTTCGCCCCGGAGAGGTTTATCTCCAGTCCTGAAAAACAACCGTTGACGATGACGAGCCTGGCTTTCCCGGCTTTTAAGTTCTTCGCCGCGCGCCCGGCCCTCCGTCCCCCGCCTGTCTTCGGGCGGGAGTTGCCCGAAAGATGCCTGGTGTCTCTGGTCACGGTTTTTTCCTTTCGTGTCAGGAAGTCGCGTCGTTTTAACCGATTTGGATACCTTCGGGCGATTTACGCAAAATCCGTACCATGCAGGCTTGCCGGGCCCCGGCGTGGCGGCCGCGACCGGCGCAACCGCCTTGCGGTGAAGGAAGTTCGGGGAACGACGGGGAATCCCGGAGAATCATGGGGAAGATGCGGAAATGACCGAAGAGCCTCTTCCTGGAAAGGCAAATCCGGCGAAGAACCGGTCGGGCCGCAATGTCCGCTGGAAAAAATCTGCAGATTTGCCGCGCGCGGGCGGGGGGCCGCTACCCTTTTTTCTTCCTGCCCATCGACCTGAAATCCTCGGGATCGATCCTGTGCCTGTTCATCAGGTCGTGAAGGGAGGGACGGCTTATGTCGAGCTCCTGCGCCGCCGCGGAGACGTTCCCCGAGTACCTGAGGAGCGCCCCGAGCACCATCCGGCGCTCGAGCTCGTCGCGTGCCGCCTTGAGGGTTGACGGTTCGCCGGCCGGGGACGATCCGGTTTCCCGGCCCTCGGGGCCGGGCTCCGGATCGGCCGTTCCCGGCAGGTCCAGATCGCCGGGC
>JALOPX010000011.1 GCA_025453655.1 Candidatus Krumholzibacteriia bacterium | reverse complement strand
GCAAAATTACGGTTCGAATCCCCCCGTGATCAGGGTTTCCTTCACCGACGGATCGAATACCGTTTTCCCCGCCTCGGAGGATTACAACATTGCGTCGCATGTCGGGAGCGGCCTCGCCTGCGTCGGCGGCGTCGCGACCAGGATATACTTCGAGTTCGATCTCGCCGGCATTCACGAGGACGCGATGGTGAACTATTCCGCGCTCGTACTTCATACGGACGGCGCCGAGGGGCTCGGGGCGTCGGCGATAGAGCTGGAGAGCAGTTTCACCACCGACTTCATCTATTACCTCTACGCGCCCGGCACCGGCGACATGCTCGATCCGGGCTTTCTCTCGGGGACCGGGGTTGCCGCCGGAAGCTTCGTCCCGACCGTCTCCGAAGAGGTCAGGATTCCGCTCGCGGGATTCACACGGGACCTCCTCGCCGGCGCGAGGGAGAACCTCGGGCTCGTCTTTCAGTCCGACCTGGAGGCGGTCCGTTACCAGAAGGCGCTCTTTTACGGCATCGCGTCAGTCGATTCACTGAGGCCGTACATCGAGGTAATCTATTCACTGCCCGCCGATTTTACCGGAGAATAAATGAAAAATATAATAACAGCGATTTCAGCCGTTTTCGTCGTCGCCCTTCTAGCCTGCCCGCGGCAGGCCGGGGCTCAGTCGGTCTTCGGGCTAAACTTCATCGGCGAGCATAACAACGCGGGAGGGGCCCGCTACTCGGCGATCGGGTGGTCGGGGATCGCGGTGCCGGACACGAGCGGCGCGCTTACGATGAATCCCGCCTCGCTCGCGGGGCTCCGCTCCTTCACCTTTTCGCTCTACGAAGTGACGAGCATGAGCAGGGTCAACACGGAGGAGCAGACCTCCGACCAGACCCGTTATCAGCTCCCGTCGGCCATGGCGGCCTTCCCCGTTTCCAGGGGGCTCGTGCTCGGGATCGGATACCGGACCCGTTTCGCGGGAAAGGCCGAGTTCAGCTACCCCGCCGATGTCGATTTCACGCCGGCGCCGGAGGAGCTCTACAAATTCAACAGCTCCCTTTATTCCGTTCCGTTCACCGTCGCGTGGGCGCCCAGGGACTGGCTCAGCGTCTCCGCGTCGGTGCAGCTCGAGAAGGGCTCGATAAAGGACGAGATCTATTCGGACTTCGACGATACGGCGTACAAGGACACCCAGTCGATAAGGACGAGGGGGTTCTCGGGGACCTCGTGGTCCGCTTCGGCGCTCGTCAGGGCCCACCCGAGGCTCTGGCTCGGGGCTTCGTTCGACGAATCGGTGGATTATTCGGTGGAGGAGACGGTCAAGTACACGCTTGAACGTCTCAACACCAGGACCACATACGATTTCACCCTGCCCGCGGCCTGGAGCATCGGCGCGGCCTACGGTATCAGCGAGAGGTGGTGGGCGACGTCGTCCTTCTGGATGCGCGGCGCCCCGGGCATCGAGGGATTCAGCCAGTTCGAAGGCTCGCTCGGCGACGAGACCGTCGTTTCGTTCGGTGTCGAGAGAAGGGGAAGCGCCGAAGGGCACAGGTGGGGAAGGATGCCGCTTCGCCTCGGTTATTACGAGGATCGCTGGCACGTCGAGATTCCGAATGGCAACCGCGTCGTCTCGAGATTCTTCAGCGTCGGCTCGGGGTTCGGGATGCCCGGCGGCCCGGGCGGGATCGACGTCACCCTCGAGTTCGGGAAGATCGGATCGGTATCCGATAACGCCATCGACGAAAAGGTCTTCCGCGTCGGGATCGGCATGAGCCTTTCCGAGAAGTGGACGAAGAGAAGGGTCGAGAGGCACTGATGGTTCGATTAGCCGGCATATCGGCGCGAGCCGCCGCTGTCGCGCTCGCCCTGGCGCTGATTCCCGCGGCGGCGGAGGCTCAGGAGAAGGGGCAGGGGGAGGTCACCCTCTCCGAGGAGCTGAGCGGCCTTGCGCCGGCCCCCCGCATGGCGTACCTCAGGCACCTCATGAAAGAGGGGCGCGATGACGCCGAGGTCTTTTTCCAGATGGCGATAGCCTTCCACGAAAGCTCGGCGCTCGATTCGGCGATCGTCTGGTACATGAAGACCGTCGAGAAGGACACGCGGCATTTCAAGGCGTACGTCAATCTCGGCGTCCTCTACGACGACCTCGGCAAGACGCCCGAGGCGGAGGTGTATTTCCGTTCGGCCGTGTCGGTGAAACCGGACGACGTCCTCGCGAACTCTCATCTCGCCTTCATGCTGTTCCAGCAGAAGGATTACGAAACGGCGTGGAAGCACCTCTCGAAGGCCCTCGAGGCAGGGCCCCGAAATCCACAGCCCGTTTTCTACCTCGCGATCTTCTTCTTCGAAAGCAGAATGTACAGGGAAGCCCTGGTCGAATGGGAAAAGGTCGTCGAACTCGACCCGGGCGGCTATCTTGCCGCCAGGGCGAGGGAGAATATCGCGATGCTTCAGAACGCACTCAATTCCCCCGCGCCTTCCGGCGACTGGCAGCCGAAAAGATAGAACGACCCGCGGCCCCGCGGCGCCCCTCTTTCAAGGCCCGCATCGAGAGCCGCCCCCTCCCCCCGGCAACTTGCGCTTGACACCCGGAAAGCTCCCTAATAGATTAAAACCAGGCAGGGAAAGACGAACGGAAGATCAACCGGAACGGAAACGAAAGGAAGTAAAGATGAGAAAGGTGTTTTCATCGATCCTGGCTCTCGGCGTTTTACTGTATCTTGGGTGCGGGCCGACCTCGGGGAGCGGCGTCAGCACGAAGGTCGATCCCGCCGCTTCGACCGGCGGCGGAAACATGACCAACTCCCAGGGCTTCAATCTCGGCCCCGCCGAGATAGCCTACCAGTCGGCCCAGCAGTTTCTCTCGGCCGGCAAGTACGACGAGGCGATTTCCCACCTTCTGGACGCCGTGTCGATAAAACCCCAATATCTCGAGGCGTGGTCCCAGCTCGGTTCGGCATACTCGAACCGCCAGAGCTACGACAAGGGGATCGAGGCCTATCTCAAGGCGCTTGAGCTTTCCCCCGGCGACGAAGGCCTGATAAGCGCCGTCGGATACAATTACCTTCGCATGGAGAACTGGAGCAAGGCCGACGAATATTTCAAGATGCTTCTCGAGAAGGATCCGAACCACTACAACGGGAACGTCAACCTCGCCTTCATAGCCCAGCGGCGCGAAAAACCCGAGGAGGCGATCGTCTACTACGAGACGGCGCTCCTCTCCAACCCGACCGACGCGACGACGATGGGAACCCTCGCGGACCTTTACGATAATCTCGGCAACAAGGACAGGAAATACGATTACCTGCATCGCGCCATAGCGGCGGACTCGACCAATCACGAGTTCAAGAAAAAGCTGGCGAAGGCGTATTTCAACGACAAGAAATACACCGAGGCGGTGCCGCTCTACGAGGAACTCGCGAGGATCTATCCGGAAACGGCCGATTACCATCAGCGGCTCGGCTACTCCTATTCCCAGAGCGGACGCGATAAGGACGCTCCGGCCGAGCTCGAGAAGGCGGTCGCGCTCAACGGCGGCGACGCCTTCACCTTCGCCATCCTCGCGAAGATCTACAACGACAACAACAACTTCTCGAAGGCGGTGGAGGCGGCCCAGGCGGGACTGAAGCTGAACGACGGGCAGGAGGCGATCCTCTACTACCAGTGGGGATGGGCTCTTTCGAAGCTTGATAATTACGAGGAAGCCATGGTAAAATTCCAGAAGGTTGTCGGCCTCAACGATCCCAACTGGTCGGCCTCGGCGGCCAAGCAGGTGACGAGGCAGGAGCAGCTGATAAAGAGAAGGGAAGCCGAAAAGGAAAAGGCGAAGTACGAATAAGACTCGTTCGGCGACAGGAATTGCATCAGTTTTTTCTTCAGGCCTCCCCGGCTGCCGGGGAGGCTTTTAATTTCGGGGCGGAGCTGAAGGGGGTCGCCCCGGCGGAAAGGGGCTCTTAAAGCACAAGGGGGTACTCTTATGATCCTCGGTAATTATTCTCCGGCGAGGGGCGGGACCCGCGCGCTGCCCTTCGCGGTCCTCGTCTCTCTTCTTTTCGCGGCAGGCGCGGCGGCGCAGGACGGCCCGGGCGCGGGGCCCGATTCTTCCGGCGCGGCCGTGGAAGCGGCGGGAGGCGGCCCGAGGGTCGCGATAATTCTCGACGAAGACGCGAGGATCGTGATCGAAACCCTCCCGCAGGACGCCCCGAAGACGGTGGAGCGTTTCCTCGAGCTCGTCGAGGACGGTTTCTATGACGGCATCCGTTTCCACCGCGTCGAGGAATTCCTCGTGCAGGCGGGGAAGAAGGACCACGATTACCCGGGGATCGAGGGGGAGATGTTCGACCAGAAGCTGACGCACGAGCCCGGGATGGTCGGGTTGGCGAGGCTGCCGGACGATTACGATTCCGGCACCACCCAGTTCTACATAGTCAAGGAGCACAAGCCGAATTTCAACGGGGAGTACACCCTCTTCGGCAGGGTCGTGGAGGGGATGGAACTGGTGGGCTCGATAGAGAAGAACGACAAGATAAAGAAGATGGAAATAATCAGGTGACGGGGGTCGCCGTCCCGTCCTGAACAGGATGAAGACGGAAAGGCGACGCGGCTCCAGGCTCCGTTTCCCGCCCGTCATTAAGGCTTGACCCGCCGGGCGTGAAGTGACATATATCGTTGAAATCGCTCGACGGAAGGTCATTGCCGATGAATGATAGGGACGAGAAGGGAACGAGGGTATACTTCGACCATAACGCCACGACAGGCGCGAGGCGCGAGGTGGTCGAGGCGATGCTCCCGTATTTCAGCCGGCGGTTCGGGAACGCGAGCAGCCTCCACCTGTTCGGGCAGGAGGCGAGGAACGCGGTCGAGAGGGCCCGCTCCCAGGTCGCTTCCCTGATCGGCGCCGAGCCGGGGGAGATAATTTTCACCTCGGGGGGGACCGAGTCGGACAACCTCGCGATAAGAGGGGTCGTCGCGGCGAAGAGGACCCCGGCCCGAAGGCCCCACGTCATCACCTCGTCGATAGAGCATCCCGCCGTCATTCGCACCTGCCGTGCCCTCGAGAAGGAGGGAGTAGACGTCACCTTTCTTCCGGTGAATTCCCTCGGCGCCGTCTCCGCGGAGGAGGTCGAGGCCGCCGTCAGGCCCGAAACGCTCCTGATATCTGTGATGCTGGCGAACAACGAGACCGGCGTGATTCAGCCGTCGGCGGCGATCGCCGGGGTCGCGAGGCGCGGGGGAATCGCCTTCCACGTCGACGCCGTGCAGGGGGCGGGAAAGATCCCTGTCGACGCCGGGGCCGTCGGAGCGGACCTGATGTCGATATCGGCGCACAAATTCTACGGGCCGAAGGGGATCGGCGCCCTCTACATAAGGAGGGGAACCGGGATCGAGGCGGTCCTCACCGGTGGGCACCAGGAATCGGGGCTGAGGGCCGGCACGGAGAACGTGCCCGCGATAGCGGGCTTCGGCGAGGCCTGCAGGATAAGCGCCGATAGGCTGGGCGCCGAGATGGCGCACATCGCCCGCCTGAGGGACAGGATCGAGCGGGGCATACTGGCGGCGATCCCCGACGTGGGGATCAACGGGGCGGGCGCCGAAAGGGTGCCCAACACCTGCAACGTGACGGTCAGGCGCGTCGAGGGGGAGGCGCTGACCCTCTACCTCAGCGTTCTCGGATTCGCCCTCTCGAGCGGGAGCGCCTGCGCCACCGGCGAGACCGACCCGAGCCACGTGCTCATCGCGATGGGGCTCGATCCGGTCGACGCGCAGGGAAGCATCAGGATAAGCCTCGGCGCGGAGAACACCGACGAAGAGGTGGACGCCTTCCTCGATGCGCTGCCGCGCGTGGCGGCGCGCCTTCGGGAGATGTCGCCCATCAGGGGAAAATGCTGAACGGCCCCGCCGCGGGACAGGTGCGCCATTTGAGAAAATCAGACACATCGCGATTCGGAGTCGAACCGCCGGCAAGGCCGGGGGAGGGCGTCGTCCTCGGCATGAGCGGGGGGGTCGACAGCTCGACGGCCGCCCTTCTCCTCAGGGACGCGGGGTACGCCGTGGTCGGGGTCACCTTCAGGTTTCACTGCGGCGGCTGCGGCGGGCGCGGTCTCGCGGAGGATCCGAATGTCGCGAGGGCGCGTTCGGTCTGCCGCGCCCTCGGGATCGAGCACATGGCGGTCGACGCCTCCGCGCCCTTCGGGGAGAAGGTCGTCGAAAGCTTCGTGGGCGAGTACCGGCGAGGCAGGACCCCCAACCCCTGCGTCGTCTGCAACGAGACGGTGAAGTTCCCCTCGCTCGCCTCCGTGGCCGATTCGATCGGGGCGGCGATGATCGCGACGGGGCATTACGCCCGCGCATCGAGGGACGCCTCAGGGAAGGTCTGGCTCGAGAAGGGGGCGGACCCGTCCAAGGACCAGTCATATTTCCTCTACAGGGTTCCCGTGAGCCTCCTCGAACGCTGCCTCTTCCCGCTCGGCGGGACCACCAAGCAGGAGGTGAGGAAGGCCGCTTCGGCCGCGGGTCTTTTCCAACGGGCCGGAACGCGGGGCGGGGCGGAGACGGGGGGAAGGGAGAGCCAGGACGTCTGCTTCATCCCGGACGGCGATCTCGCCGGCTTCCTCTCGTCGCGCATCGGGCCGGTTCCCGGCGAGGTGGTCGACGAGAGCGGGCGGGTGATCGGCTCGCACGAGGGGGTCCACCGTTACACCGTAGGGCAGAGGAGGGGTCTCGGGATCTCCGGGGCCGTTCCGATGTTCGTTCGAAGCATCGATCCCGCGGCGAACAGGATCGTTCTCGCGGAGAACGACCGGCTCTTCTCGGGATCGGCATCCTGCTTCCGCCTCAGGATGAGGGTCAGGCGCCCCGCGCCTCCCCTGAAGGCGAAGATCCGCTTCCGCCACAACCCCGCAGAGGTGGCGCGCATCGACGTCGAAGGCGGCGCCTGCACGGTCGTTTTCGCCGAGAGGCAGCGGGCCGTGACGCCGGGGCAGTCCCTCGTACTCTTCGACGGGGCGAGGGTCGTCGGCGGCGGGATCATAACAGGGAGCGGAACGGACGGATGATACGGGCGGCGGCAAGACTCGTCCTGGCGGCGGCCGTGATCCTCGCGGCGCCGCAGGCATGCCGCGCCGGCGTGGCGCCCGGGCGCGCAGCCGGCGAACCGGGCCGCGTCACCTTCGACGAGTCGGGTTACATGGTGCGGCAGGCCCCCTGCGGCCCCTTCCACATGCACTACTCCGAGCGCACCTCGCGCATCTCCCGTGAAGTCGAAAAGCTGATCTGCGAATCGGCCGGCGATATCGCCGCGGAGATCGGCCTCGAGAAGCCGGGCGGGATCGAAGTCTACACCGTCCCCGACAGGAACGAATTCAATTCGCTCTCGGGCGGCGCCATCCAGGAGTGGGGCGAGGCGTACAGCGATCTCGGGCGGATGATGATGGGGATCGACGCGGGCGCCGTGCTGAGGTCGCCGCGGCCGCTGAGGACCGTCGTGCGCCACGAGCTGTCGCACCTGTTCTTCTCGCAGAAGGTGAGGGGCGTCCGGTGCCCGGCCTGGTTCATGGAGGGGCTCGCGATGAGGCAGTCGAGGGAATGGACCCTCGTAGACCAGTGGAACCTCGTCGCTTCGATCTGGAGCGGGCGGCTTCCCGATCTCGAGGACCTGGGCGGCGCTTTCCCCGGGCCCGCGGCGGAGGCTTCGTCCGCGTACCGCCTGAGCTACGCGGCCGTCGAGGAACTTTTCGGCGAAAATCCCGGCGATCTCGTCACCCTGATCTCCTTCGTTCGCGACACGGGGGATTTCGACCGGGCCTTCCTGCTGACCTTCGGCCGCGCTCCGGAGGAATTCACCGCGGCCTTTCACATGAAGCTGGAGAAGAGATACCGGACGGCCGGCGCCGTTCTGCAATCATCCCCATTCTGGATCTTCGTCGTCCTCCTTTTCCTTTCGGCGTACGCGCTCAAGAGGATTCGCGGGCGGAGGAGGCTGAAGGAGTGGCGCGACGAGGGCCTCGATTGAAGCAGTGGCGCTGCGAGGGCCTCGATTTGGATGCGGCAGGCGCGCAGCCTCCGGAAAGGTCCGCCGGCCGGGCCTTTTTTGCTATTATGTTGACACGGCGACCGCGGCTTTTTATACTGAACGAAACCCTCTTCCCGGAAGGGGGTCGTTTTTTCTGGAGGGCTAGTCCTAATTGGTAAGGCAGCGGCCTTGAAAGTCGCCGGGCGCAAGCCCATGGGGGTTCGAGTCCCTCGCCCTCCGCCAAAATAATACGGCATGCGACGGAGAGGTGGCCGAGAGGCTGAAGGCAACCGCCTGCTAAGCGGTTGTAGGGGTAATACTCTACCGAGGGTTCGAATCCCTCCCTCTCCGCCATTTTATGTCCGGCTCCCCCCCCGAATAATTTCTTGACTCGCGCCCCCGGCGTCGCTTTAAATGTGTTACGTATTTGCTGAAAGGTAATACGAAGGAGGAGCGCGATGCCGGGACTGGTCAGATTCAGCGTCTCGATCGACGAGCGGCTTCTGGAGAGGTTCGACAGACAGGTTCTCGAGAAGGGGTATCCCACGAGGTCGAAGGCGATAGCGGACCTTATCCGCGGGAACATCGTCACCGACGAGTGGAAGGGGGGCAGGGAGGTCGCGGCGGCCGTAATCATGGTATACGACCACCACAGGAGGAATCTCTCGAACAGGCTCACCGCCATCCAGCACGATTATCACAATCTCGTCATCTCCTCTCAGCACATACATCTCGATCACGACAACTGCCTCGAGATCGTCGTCGTGAGGGGAAAGCCGGCGAAAGTCGCCGAGCTGGCGAACAGGCTCAAGGCCACGAAGGGCGTCAAGTACTGCTCGCTCGCGGCGGCTTCGACGGGAGGGGATCTTTAGGGCGCGGCCCGGGGAGGAAAGTATGAGAAAGATGATTTCGTTCAGGGGTAAGGCGGCGCGGGCCGCCCTGGCGGCGCTCTTTTCGGCGGCGCCTCTTCTTTCGTTCGCGCCGGCGGCCCGCTCGCACGAGCACTGGTTCGATCCAGGCGATTTCTACCCGTCGGCGGGGGCGGCGACCTCCCTGCGCGTCTGCAGCGGGCACCATTACCCGGAGAGCGGTTTCGCCGTGAAGGACGAGGTTCTCGGCGGGGTGATCCTCGCGGCGCCGGGGGGCGGGACTTCGAAGGTTCCGACGGCGAGGGGGGAGATCTCGCACGCCGGATCGTTCACCACGGCGACGGAGGGCGTTCATATCCTGAGCCTCGCCCTCAGGCGGCCCGGGGCGGCCGATCCGGCATTCGAGCTCAAGGCGATAATAGTGGCGGGCGGCAAAGACGATCCTTCGGCTTATTCCACCGGGAAGGGGCTCGAGATCGTGCCTCTGGCGTCTCTCGCGGAGGCCGCGGCCCCCTGCGGGATCCCGTGCGGGATCCTTCTCGACGGGGAACGGATCGAAGGGTCTCTGACCCTCTTCGATGACGGCGGCGGGAGCGCCGCATTGAAGGCTGACAGGGAGAGCCCCGCCCTCGTCGCGGTTAAACGCGCAGGCAGGTATCTTCTTGTGGCGCAAGCCGCAGGCCGCGAATGTTCACTTGTTTTCGAGGTTAGGGGAGGGAAGGAATGACGTGGAGGAGGGGGATCCTCTCCCTGGCGGTACTGGCGCCGGCCCTCGCATGGCACGGGAACGCGCTCGCTCACGGAGCGACATGCAGGCGGGCGGGCGGCGCGGTCGCCGTGGAATGCCTCTACGACAGCGGGAGCCCGATGGCCTTCTGCGACGTCGCCGTCTACGGCGCGGCCTCCGGTGATTCGGTAATTCTTGCGGGGGCGACCGACGCGGCGGGAAGGTTCGCCTTCGTGCCGGGATCGGGGGGGCCGTGGCGTGTCGTCGTCGATGACGGGATGGGGCACTCGGCCCGGGCGGAGATTACGGGAGCCGATCCCGCCGCCGCGGCGGGCGCAGATGGCGGCGGGCGCGGGGGGAGGACGGGCAGGGTGTGCGGAGGGGTCGCCGGGGTCGGCGTCATCTTCGGTATATTCGGAATCTACGCGCTCGCGAGAAGCAGGCGCCCTGAATAAACGTGTAAAGGGGATGGCAGATGCACATATCGGACGGGGTCGCGCCGATTCCGGTCGCAGTCGCGGGGGCTCTCGCCGCGCTGCCTGGGATCGCGGCCGGGCTGAAGGTTCTGAAGGAGGAAAGGATACCGGCGGCGGCTCTCGTCTCCTCGGTCCTCTTCCTCTCGACCCTTCTCGTGAGGCTCCCCCTCGGCCCCTCCTCGGTCCATCCTCTTCTCGGCGGGCTCGCGGGGCTCCTTCTCGGCTGGTCGGCGATGCCGGCCTTCCTGATATCCCTTTTCCTGCAGGCCCTCCTTTTCCAGTTCGGCGGGATAACGACCCTCGGGATCAACACCTTCGTCATGGGGATGCCCGCGGTCGGCGTGTATCTTCTCTTCAACGGGAGGATCAGGAGGGAGAGGGACACCCGGAAGGCGTTCTGCCTGGGGGCCGCGGCGGGGATCGCCGCGTACCTCGCCTCCTTCGTCCTCTGGGCCGGCGCGCTCCTTCTTTGCGGGAGGCAGCTCGCCGCGATCGTCGCGATCGCATTTCTGCCGAACCTTGTCCTCGCCGCGGCGGAGGGGATCTTCACGGGGTTCATCGTCTCGTTCCTCGCGCGCGTCTATCCGGCTATATTCGGCGCGCCCGCCTTTGAAGCGGAGGGGGAGGGGCTTTGAGCTGCACGACCTTCTTCGACGGAGACACATTCATACACAGGCTCGACCCGAGGCCGAGGATAATCGTCACACTCGCCTTCGCCGCGGTCACGGCCTTTTCCTCGAATTCGGGGGTCCTCTGCGCCGCACTCGCGGCGGGGCTCGCGCTGGCCGTCCTCGCGAGGATACCGGCGGCGGCGCTCCGAAGGCGCCTTCTCAGGCTCAACATCTTCACGGTCGTACTTTTCGTGACCGTTCCTCCGACCTTTCCGGGCAGGACGGCGTTCGCGCTCTTCTCGATCCCCTTCAGCGTCGAGGGGCTGCTGTGGAGCCTTTCGACGGCCATGAAGGCGAACGCTATCGTGCTCGTATTCGCGGCGCTGATGGGGACGATAGACCTGTTCACCCTCGGCCACGCCTTCCATCACCTGAAGGTGCCGGTGAAGCTTACCCATCTCTTCCTTTTCACGCTGAGGTATCTCGACGTGCTCCATCACGAGTACGTCACCCTCCTCAGGGCGATGAAGGCGCGTTCCTTCAGGCCCTCGATGCGGCTTCACACCTACAGGAGCTACGCATGGCTCACCGGCATGCTGCTCGTGAGAAGCCTCGAAAGGTCGGAGAGGATACTCGAGGCGATGAAATGCAGGGGGTTCAGCGGAGAGTTCCACGTGCTGAAGCATTTTCGTTTCTCCGCGGCCGACGCGGCCTTCTCGGCCGTCTCGTTCGCGGTTCTCGCGCTTTTTCTGGCGGCCGAGCTCGCCGGCGCGGCCGCGGTCTGGTGACGTCGCGCCCGGCAGGTGCGGGCGCGGGAGGCGCCGCTCCGAAACGGCGGAGTGACCGCCCGGCGCCGGAGCCGGGCGCATGGAGGGTCGGCTTGGAAGCAGACGAAATCCTTATCCGGATGAAAGACGTCGTCTTCGCGTACGACGGAGGGCGGGCCGTTCTGGACGGCGCGTCGTTCGAGCTGCGCCGGGGCGAGAGGGTCGGCCTCGTGGGGCACATCGGCACGGGGAAGACGACGGTGCTGCACCTGATCGTCGGCCTGCTGAGGCCCCGGAGCGGTCTTTTGGAGGTCTTCGGCAGGGCGAGAAGCGAGGAACGCGATTTTCTCGACGTCCGCCTTCGCGCCGGCCTCCTTTTCCAGGACCCCGAGGACCAGCTCTTCTGTCCGACCGTGATCGAGGATACGGCGTTCGGGCCGTTGAACCAGGGGAAGAGCCGGGAGGAGGCGGCGGCCGTCTCGCGCGAGGTCCTGGGGATGCTCGGGCTGGGCGGGTTCGAAGACCGCATCACGCATCACCTCTCGGGAGGCGAGAAGCGGCTCGTCTCGCTCGCGACCGTTCTCGCGATGAAACCGGACCTGCTCCTTCTCGACGAGCCGGTCACCGGGCTCGATCCGGAATCGGCGGAGAGGATAACTGCGATACTCCATACCCTGCCGCAGGCCATGCTGATCGTCTCGCACGACGAGAGCTTTCTCAGGTCGGTCACGTCGAGGTCGATTCGCGTCGGGGGCGGGAAGCTCCACCCTGCAGTTTTTGATTGACCGGGACCCCGCGGGAATATATATAGTTGAAGCACAGCCGCTTCCCGCCGGGGACGGCCCCTATGAGAAGAATCTTTATGCGCCCATAGCTCAACTGGATAGAGCGTCTGGCTACGGACCAGAAGGCTGGGGGTTCAAATCCTCCTGGGCGTATTTTTTTATGCCCCGGGGCGCCGGAGCGCGCCTCCTCCACGGAACGGAATCCCCCTGTGCGACATCCCTTTCAAAGGATCGATTCTCTTCTTCTTCCCGGATGAAAAATGCGCGGGTTCGGGGATGAACAGACCCCGGGATTAATTGGCTTGCGCTCATTCCAGCGGCAGGGTAAATTATGCGAGATAGCAGAATCCGCTTGACCGGCCGGGGCCGCCGGGGGTAGAATGCAGCAGGGTTTTCCCCGTCGGGGTGCCCGGTTATCGTTATATTAGTAAAGGATTTGCAGTTAAACAAAACACGAACCAGCCGCCAGGAAGGAATGATCCATGATAGAGATCAGGACCCATGGCCGGGGAGGCCAGGGATCGGTTATCGCTTCCGAGATTCTGGCCGACGCGTTCTTTCACGAGGGTAAATTCGTTCAGGCATTTCCCGCCTTCGGCGTCGAGCGCCGCGGAGCCCCGGTGATGGCATTCACCAGGGTCTCCGACAGCGAGGTCAGGGAACGGTGCCAGATCTACGAGCCCGATCACCTGATCGTCCTCGATCCGGTGCTCATCGAGACGGTGAATATCACCGAGGGGCTCAAGGAAGGCGGCTGGATCATAATCAACACGAACAAGCCCGTGGAGAATTCGAACCTCACCTCGAGGTTTCACGTCGCCATAGTGGACGCCAACAGGATCGCCCTCGACCACGGGCTCGGCTCGCGCTCCGCCCCGATCGTCAACACGTCGATCGTCGGCGCCTTCGCCGGGGCGACTAAGCTCGTCGGGATCGAAGCGGTGAAGAAGGCGATCGATGGTTTCGTTCCCCTTAAGAAGGAGCACAACATACAGGCCGCGGTCGACGCCTATAACGGCGTGCAGATCGTCTCCTGACGCTGGAGGATACATGATCAAAAAGGTTGAATTCAAAACTTACAGGGAGATGCCGATTCGGCCGATGACGGTGGGCGACATGCTCTGGAATCTCACCGGCTCGTGGAGGAACGTACGGCCCTACTACGATTTCAAGCGTTCCCCGTGCATCGTCGGCTGCCCCACGTCGGAAAACATCCAGCGCTACATCCAGCTTGTGACCGAGAACAGGTACGAGGAGGCCTGGAGAACGATAATCGACAACAATCCGATGCCGGCCGTCACCGGCCGGGTCTGTTTTCATCCCTGCATGAGCAACTGCACGCGCGGCGAGTACGACGAGCCGATCAATATCAACGCGATAGAGCGTTCGCTCGGCGACATGGGCCTCGAGAATCCGGGCTGGATGGCGAAGGCAAAGGCGACGGGCGATAAAAAGGCGGCCGTCGTCGGCGGCGGGCCGGCCGGGCTGTCCTGCGCCTTCTACCTCGCGAGGGCCGGCTATCCAGTGACCCTCTTCGAGACGGACGGGGCGCTCGGCGGGGTCCTCAGATGGGGCATCCCCGAGTACAGGCTCCCGAACGGCACCCTCGACAAGGTCGTCAAGGCGATAATCGATTCGGGCCCCATAACGGTAAAGACGGGCGTCAAGGTCGGACGCGATATCGGCCTCGACAAGCTCGAGAAGGAGTTCGACGCCGTATTCCTCGGCATCGGCCTCGCGCGGAGCAGGTCGATGGATGTCGACGGTGAGGATGGCGAAGGGGTGGAGCCGGGGCTTTCCTTCCTCAGGAAGGTCAACGGCGGCGAAAAGGTCGACCCCGGCAAAAAGGCGATCGTCATCGGAGGCGGCAACACGGCGATGGATGTCGCAAGGTGCGCCCTTCGTTCGGGCAGCGACGTGACGGTCGTCTACAGGAGGACCGTCAACGAGATGCCCGCGATCCGCGAGGAGATAGAGGAGGCGGAGAAGGAAGGCGTGAAGTTCGAGTTCCTCGCCGCGCCGAAGGAAATATTAAGGAAGAAGGGAAAACTCGCCGGGATCGTCTTCCAGAGGATGGAGCTCGGCCAGCCCGACGAATCGGGAAGGCGCAAGCCCGTCGCGGTGGAAGGCGAAACGATCCGGATGGAGGCCGACAGGATTTATTCCGCCATCGGCGAGCAGGCCGATCTCGAAGGGATCTCTGAAGCCGTCGAAACGGAGTGGAACCTCATCAAGGCCGACGAGGCGACGGGACAGACCGGCAGGAAGAAGGTCTTCGCCGGGGGCGACGCCGTGACGGGAGCCGCGAGCGTCGTCGAAGCGATCGCCGCGGGACGGAAGGCGGCGGAGAAGATCATACGGATCTTCACGGGTCGGGCGGAGAGCGGGGAGGCGGAGCCGGCGACCGTCGGCATCGACGATATAAACACCGATTATTTCTCTAAGACCAGACAGACGAAGATGCCGCGAATCCCGGTCGGCCGCGCCAGGGAGGGTTTCGGCGAGATACACACGGGATATGACGCCGCGCTTCTTCACAGGGAGGCGGACCGGTGCTTCTCCTGCGGCGTGTGCAACTATTGCGACAACTGCTGGGTCTTCTGCCCGGACGTCGCGATCATGCGGCATGAAAACGAGTATGAGATCAATTACGACTACTGCAAGGGCTGCCTCGTATGCGTTCAGGAATGTCCGCGCAACGCCCTTTCGACGCGGGAGGAGGGAAAATGAAAAAGGTCATCATGGGGAACCATGCGGTGAGTTACGGCGTGAGGGCTTCGGAAGCGCAGGTGATCTCCGCCTACCCCATCACTCCGCAGACCCATATCGTCGAGCTCCTCTCCGAGATGTGCGGAAACGGCGAGATCAACGCGAAATTCATCAAGGTCGAGTCGGAGCACAGCGCGATGGCGGCCTGCATCGGGGCCTCCGCGGCGGGCACGAGGGCCTTCACGGCCACCTCCTCGCAGGGGCTGCTTCTCATGCACGAGATGCTGCACTGGGCCGTCGGGGCGAGGCTCCCGATCGTGCTGGCGAACGTGAACAGGGCGGTCGGCCCTCCGTGGAGCATATGGACCGACCAGAACGACTCCCTCTCGCAGAGGGACGTCGGCTGGTTTCAGATATATTGCGAGAGCAACCAGGAGACGCAGGACACCGTCCCGCAGGCGTTCAAGATAGCGGAGCAGCTCCAGATGCCGGTGATGCTGGTGCTCGACGCCTTCTTCCTCTCCCACACCTACGAGATAGTCGACATAATCGAGAAGGAGCAGGTCCGCAAATTCCTGCCGCCGTACAATCCGGAGATAAAGATCGACACGAAGGACCCGCATTCCTTCGGGAATCTCGCCGGGCCCGATATGTACATGGAGCTGAGGTACATGATACAGGAGGCGATGGAGAAGGGCCTCGACGTGATAAAGAAGGTCGACGACGAATTCAGGGAGGTCTTCGGCCGGGGCTACGGCCTGATAGAGCCGTACAGGTGCGACGACGCCGAGATCATTCTCGTGACCTCCGGGACCGTCGCCTCGACGACGAGGGCGGTCATAGACGCCATGCGCGGCGAGGGCGTCGCGATCGGAGCGCTGAAGATCAGGGTCTTCCGCCCCTTCCCCTTCGAGGAGATCTTCGCCGTCCTTTCGAAGGCGAAGAAGGTCGCGGTCATCGACAGGAACATCTCCTTCGGCTGTCACGGCATCTTCTTCCAGGAGATCAAGAGCGCCCTTTACGGAAGGACCGACATACCCGTGCTCGGGTACATCGCGGGGCTGGGGGGAAGGGACGTCACCCCCGGCGTCATACGCGAGATCGCTGAGAACGCGATAAGCAACAAAAATCCCGAGAGATATATCAACTGGATAGGAGTCAAGAGATGAAACCAGCGACGATGCCGACCGAAGAGTTGATGGGCTCCGGCCACCTTGCCTGCCAGGGATGCGGGGCGACGCAGGCGATGCGGTTCGCCCTCAAGGCGCTCGGGCCGGATACGGCGCTCGTGATACCGGCCTGCTGCTGGGCCGTTATCGACGGGTCGTTCCCCCATTCCTGCATCGATCTTCCGATCTACCACACGGCCTTCGAAACGGCCGCAGTGGTCGCCTCGGGGCTCAAGGCGGGGCTGGAGATGAGGGGCGACACGAAGACTACGGTCATGGCCTGGGCGGGGGACGGGGGGACATTCGACATAGGCCTGCAGTCCCTTTCCGGCGCCGCCGAGAGGAACGACGACTTCATATACGTCTGTTACGACAACGAGGCATACATGAACACCGGCATCCAGCGCTCGTCATCGACGCCGGTCGGGGCGTGGACGACGACGACACCGGTGACCAACTACAAGAGGGAACCGAAGAAGAACATGATCGACATCATGGCGGCCCATTCGATACCCTACATCGCGACGGCCTCGACAGCCTATCCGCACGATTTCATGAGGAAGATAGCGAAGGCGAACACCTTCCGGGGCACGAAGTACATTCAGATCTTCGCCCCCTGCCCGACCGGCTGGAAGCTCGCGCCGGAGCTCTCGGTGAAGATGGCGCGCCTCGCGGTCACGTCGAAGATGTATCCGCTCCTCGAGATCACCGATCACGGCCAAAAACTGGAGGTCTGGAAGGATTTCGAGCCCACGCCGATCGCAGAGTACATGAAGGCGCAGGGCAGGTTCCGCCATCTCAGCGACGCGGAGATAGCCGGGATCGAGAAGGACGTGGAGGCGAAATGGGAAAGGCTTCTCGCGAAGGAGAGGATGCTCGCCTCCATCCCCGGCCTTTGATGCCGGGGAGAACCGCCCCCGACGGCTGAGCTTGAGGAAACCCGGAACCGATTCCGGGTTTTCGCTTTGCCGCCGCGACCGCGCCCGGGGCGCGGGGATGCCGCGGTTCTCGCTGCGGCCCGATTCGACGCGCCGGAGGGAGTTGTGTTGACAACGGCCCGCGTCCGCTGTTATGTTAGGCAGGCTGACGGACCGGTTTGAACGGGGATCTAATTTGAAAGGAAGAGGGCCATGAGGAGACTCGCGGGTCTTGCGGCGGTTCTTTCCATGATCGTGTTATCGGGGTGCAAGTCCCAGCATCCTTCGGCGATAAAGCTCGACCCTGATTTCGACGCGGGAAGGGTGGGGACGATCCTCGTCCTTCCCGTCATAAGCTCCATCACGAAGGCGGAGGATCCCGCGAGGGAATCGGAGACGCTCTCCGGCAGGATATTGTGGGACCAGCTCTCCGGCCGGGAGGATTATTCGTTCCTCTCCCCCGAGCAGTTCAGGCTCGCCGTCAACAGGGCGGGACTGGGGACCAGGCTTCACGAGTTCAACGATACATGGATCCGCAGCCACGTCCTGCATGACGATCTCCTCGGCGCCCTTCATTCGCTCAACGTGGATATAATACTCGTCCCGCAGGTCTACCTCTGGCAAAAGGACGAGGCCGACTACAGGGAAACGGCGACCGCGTCGGCCACCCAGGTGGGGATCACGCTGAGCATGGTCGATCCGATGACGGGGAAGATCGTCTGGGAGGCCACCGACGAGAACTACAAGGAGGCCGTCAGGACCGAAGGCGAGAGGATACAGGCATCCACGGGCGGCACCGGCGGCATCGACGGCATCGACAGGCGGATCTCGGGGAAGACCATGTCCGGCAAGGACGTCTACGCGGCCCCCCCCTTCGATGACGTGGCCCTGCTCGTCCTGCAGTCGCTCGTCGGCGCGATACCGGAAAAGGTGATAAACAGGGACTGATGGATGAGAGAATGATGCTTCAGGCCCTGGAGGAGGCCGGGAAGGCCCTGGAAGAGGGGGAGGTCCCGGTCGGATGCGTGATAGAGATCGATGGAACGGTGATCGGCAGGGGGCACAACGAGGTGGAGGGGAGGGGGCTTTGCACGGCCCATGCCGAGATGATCGCCCTCGCGGAGGCCTCCGGGGCGGTCGGCGACTGGCGGCTAGACGGCGCAACGGCGTATGTGACGGTGGAACCGTGCTACATGTGCATGGGCGCTTTCTATCTGGCCAGGGTCGGGAAGGTGGTCTTCGGCGCGAGGCAGCCGAGGAGCGGCGCCTGCGGGTCTGCGGGCGACCTTTGCGAGAAGAATCTCTACGGGCACGATATAGAGGTGAAGGGCGGGGTCCTGGAAGAAGAATCTGTTTTGCTTCTTCAGAAGTTTTTCGCTAGATTAAGGGTCGAGGAAAAAGATCGGAGAGATGCGAGAGCTGGCTGAATCGGCACGATTGGAAATCGTGTGTGGGGGTGACTCCACCGAGGGTTCGAATCCCTCTCTCTCCGCCATTATATCGCTCTTGCGAAACGGTTCGGAAAAGACCAGCGGAGAGATGCCAGAGCTGGTTGAATGGGACGGTCTCGAAAACCGTTGAGCGGGTAACCGCTCCGAGGGTTCGAATCCCTCTCTCTCCGCCAGATTAAAGGGATTCCGGCGCACCGTGAAGGGCGCCGGGCGGGAATGATAGATACGGCGGCGGCCGGGAGGCGAATCTTCGCCGGGCCGCCGGTCGACGCGGGAAGAGGGTGGGGATGTAGCTCAGTTGGGAGAGCGCCTCGTTCGCAACGAGGAGGTCGTCGGTTCGAGCCCGATCATCTCCACCATTTTACCTCTTGAGATCGTGCTAGGCGGGGAATTAGCGGTGCCCTGCACCCGCAATCCGCTACAGCGGGGCTGAATCCCCGGTTGAGGGGGGCGCGGTTTTCGAGCGATCGGCTGCAGGAAGTGACGTTGATTGCCAGGACCCGCGCAACGGGAACCTGCCAACCCCGTGAGGACCGGAAGGTAGCAGCGGTACGCAGCCATTCCTGTGTGCCGCGGCCAATCCTGACAGGAGTTAACCCTGCCGCAGGAGCCGAAGACCCCTCTCGAGGCCGGGTGCACGGTCTCGATCTCTTATCGAAAAGCGAAACGGATCTGCGATGACTTATCTGGTACTGGCAAGAAAATGGCGGCCCAGGAAATTCTCCGATGTCATCGGGCAGGACCACGTGACGCTCACGCTGAAAAAGGCCGTCGAAAAGGGACGCCTGGCGCACGCCTACCTCTTTTCCGGGCCGAGGGGGTGCGGGAAAACCTCCACGGCGAGGCTTCTCGCCAAGGTGATCAACTGCGAGGACAGGAAGGGCTCCGAGCCCTGCGACGCCTGTCCCTCGTGCGTCGCGGTGAACGAAGGCAGCCACCTCGACATGATCGAGATCGACGGCGCCTCCAACCGCGGGATCGACGAGATCCGCGATCTCAGGGAAAAGATAGGGTACACATCGTCTCAGAGCGCCTCGAAGATATATATCATCGACGAGGTGCACATGCTCACCCCGCAGGCGTTCAACGCCCTGCTCAAGACCCTCGAAGAGCCGCCCTCGCACGTCTACCTGATATTCGCGACGACGGAGCCCCACAAGGTTCCCGCGACGATCCTCTCGAGGTGCCAGCGGTTCAATTTCAAGCGGCTTGAGCTCGCGGAGCTTTCCGGCCAGCTCGAGAAGATATGCGGCGACGAGAAGATCGGGTTCGACCCCGAGGCGATCCTGATGATCGCCCGCAGAGCCGACGGGAGCATGAGGGACGCCGAGAGCCTCCTCGACCAGTGCATCTCGGCGGCCGAGGGAAGGATCGATCTCGATACGGTGAGAAGGGTCCTCGGTCTCGTCGATTCGCAGACGATCGCTTCGCTTCTCGAGGCGGTCTCGGCGCGCGACCGCGGCGAGGCCCTCGCGATAGTGGACAGGGTCGTCTCGTCGGGGATGGATATCGAGGAATTTTTCCTCGCCTACATCGAGGGGATCAGGAACCTGATGATCCTGGGCGTCGGGACGGGCGGCGCTTCGCCGGGGCTCGACCTGACGGCGGCGGAGGTCGAAAGGCTGAGGAAGACGGCGTCGGTATTCAGGACCGAGGATCTTCTGATGCTGTTCAGGAACGCGGCCCGGTTCCACAGGGAGATGAAGGGATCGAGCCAGCCGAGGTATATTCTCGACGCAGCCGTGACCGACGCCGCGTCGTGGGAGTCGGCGCTGGAGCTCTCAGAGCTGATAAGAAGGATAGACGGAGACGGACCGGCGCCGGCGAAAACGGCGCCGCGCCGCCCCGAATACGCGCCGCCGGGGCCCGCGGCCCCCGCCGTGAGGAAAGCGCGGCAGGCCGGGATCGGGGATCCCGCCCCGGTCGATCGTCCCGGGGAAGGCGAAGGGGAGGATTTCGAAGGCTCCGGCCCGGACGGCGGCGGCCGCGGCGCGGAAGGCCCGGCGAAGAAGAACGCGCCGAAGGGACCCGGGGCAGCCGCGAATTCGGCAGGAGGCGAAGCGGCCCTGGCCCCGCTCGGCGGGAGGGAACAGTGGGAGAGGTTCCTCGCCCAGGTGAGGGAGTCGAAGCTGACCCTCGGGATATGGCTTATGTCCGCCGAGGTCGTCGGGGTGGAGGATGACCGCCTCATCCTCGGCTTCAGCCCGCAGAACCGTTTCGCCTGCGAGATGATCCGAGAGGAGAAGAACCGCCGCTACATAGAGACCCATCTCGAGAGATTCTATGGAAGGAAATTTATCGTCGAAGCCGGGGAACCGGCCAATATCGGTGCCGCGGGGGAGGGTCCGGCGGATAATAAACGGCCTCCGGGCGACGGCACGAAGGGCAGGGACGCCGACGGCGCGAAGATCGCCGCCGACGCCCCGATGGTCGACCGCATCATGAAGGAATTCGACGGCGAGCTTTTCAGGGAATGACAGGAGGACCGGTTGATGAAGGAGATCGGCAAACTGCTCAAGCAGGCCCAGCAGATGCAGGAAAAAATGGCGGAAATGCAACAGCGGCTTGCGGAAAAAACGATCGAGTCTTCCGCGGGGGGCGGCATGGTCAAGGTGACGATGAACGGCCGGCACGAGGTGATATCGCTGAAGATCGACCCGGAAGTGGTCGATCCCGCGGACGTTGAGATGCTGGAAGATCTTGTAATAGCTGCAGTTAACGAAGCCAGGTCGCGGATCGACGAGATGATCAGGGCCGAGATGAGCTCCCTCACCGGCGGAATATCGATGCCGGGCCTGTTCTGATACCCGGCTGCGCCGCATACCGGGGACTTGTTTCCTGTATTATCCTGTAATATGCTTATTTAAGGCAAGATTCTTGCTTACGACAAGGAGAGAGTGATGAAATACGGGCTCCCGCTGCTTCAGGCGCTTGTGGAACACTTCAGAAAATTGCCTGGGGTGGGCGAAAAAACGGCTCGAAGGCTGGCGTTCGCGGTCCTCGACATGGAGGACGGAGAGGTCAGGAATTTTGCCGAAACACTCCTGCAGGTCAAAGAGAAGATCGGATTTTGCAACAGGTGCGGAAACCTTGCAGAAAGCGACATATGCTCAATCTGCGCCGACAGGTCGAGAACGGAAGGCGTGCTATGCGTCGTTGAGCGGCCGGCCGACATTTACGTTCTTGAAGGATCGGGACAATACCGGGGCCGCTACCATGTTCTGCACGGAGTTCTTTCGCCACTTGATGGAATCGGACCGGAAGATCTGAATATAGAGAGCCTCAGGGAGAGGGTGGCCGTCGAGGGGATCAGGGAGATAATAATAGCGACGAACCCGAGTGTCGAAGGCGACACGACGTCGCTTTACATTTCGAGGATGTTGAAGGACAGCGACGTGAAGCTGACGAGACCGGCGAGAGGGATACCCCTGGGAAGCTCCCTTGAATTCGTCGACAGGGGCACGATATCCAAAGCCCTCGAGGGAAGAGAACCGATATGAGACCGGCTTTGAACCCTTCGGGCAGGTGAAAGCGAGATCAAAGATGGTCAGAACAAACTGGAAGGTTTTCGAAGAGGATTACTGGGCGATCAGTACCACCCTCCAGGAGCTGCTCAGGAACTCGAACTCCACAAGCGTCATTCTACTCGACAAGACGGGACAGATGATCGCCAGCGTCGGCGAGGAGCCCCGATTCGACATGCACAGCTTCGCGTCACTCTGCGCCGCCGATTTCGAGGCGAACGCCCAGCTCGCCAAGCTTATCGGAGAAAAGGATTTTTCCACGCTTTATCACCAGGGGAGCAACGAGAGCATGTACCTCGCCAGGGTGGCGAACGACATCATCCTCGTTGTTCTTTTCGACAAGAAGACGACCCTCGGGCTGGTCAGGCTGAGAACCAAGAAGGCCGTGGACGGCCTGGGGACGGTCATCAACAGGCTTTACGACAAGCTGGAGTACGAAAACGAGGAATACTCGGAATTCGACAAGGAATTCACCGCCGAGGCCGAACTCGAGATCGACAGTCTGTTCTCGGATTAGGGGGATGCAAGTTGTCGCTTATAAATTATTCGTCGCGGGAAATCAACGTCAAGATTGTCTACTACGGGCCCGGGCTTTGCGGAAAGACGACCAACATCCAGTACATCTATGACAAGGTCTCGCCGGACACCAAGGGAAAGCTGATCACGCTCGCGACCGAGATGGACAGGACCCTCTTCTTCGATTTCCTTCCCCTCGAGCTCGGGACGGTCAAGGGTTTCAAGACCCGCTTCCATCTCTATACCGTTCCGGGGCAGGTCTACTACGACGCGAGCCGCAAGCTCATCCTCAGGGGGGTGGACGGGGTCGTCTTCGTGGCGGATTCGCAGAACAGCAGGTACGACGCCAACATCGAAAGCCTGTACAACCTCCACGAGAACCTCGCGGAGTACGACATGAAGCTCGACGAGCTTCCCTACGCGATACAGTACAACAAGAGGGACCTTCCCGACGCCATCGAGGTCCCGGCCCTCGAGGAGGAGCTCAATCCGAAGCATTACCCCGCCTTCGAGGCGGTGGCGGTGAACGGAGCGGGCGTCTTCGACACCCTCAAATCGGTCGCCAAGGGCGTCCTCCGCAACCTTTCGTAGAATCCGGATCGCCGCAACCGGTACCAGCCGGCGCGCCGTGACGAACCTCCCGATCCGATACGGGGCGGGATATTGTTCTTGCCCGCCGCCTTCATTCCCGTTATGCTCCGCGATAATCGACTGGAGGAGGGAATGAAAAAATTCTTCGCCACGCTTCTCGGCTCATTTTTCTACACGGGATTTTTCCCCATAGCCCCGGCGACATTCGCCAGTTTCGTCTGGCTGCTCGCCTGGCTTTTCCTCCCCGGGGGGCGCTGGCTCAGCCACCCGGCCGCCCTCGCCGCGGTCGTTCCCCTGGCGATATGGCTCGCGTTCATGATGGAGGGCTGGTACGGCACGGACGCCTCGAAGATAGTCATAGACGAAGTGGTCGGGATGCAGGTGACGCTCCTGATATTCGAGCCGGCCTGGCGGGCGGGCGCGGCGGGATTTCTTCTTTTCAGGTTCTTCGATATCGTCAAACCCTTTCCCGTCGGGCGCTCGCAGAGGCTCAGGGGCGGTTTCGGGGTAGTCGTCGACGATCTCCTCGCCGGCCTTTATTCGCTGGCCGCTCTTTACCTGCTCGGCCGGTTCGTCGATCTTGGATGATGCCGGCGGCCGCGGCGGCCGATCCGGCCGCGCCGGAAGGGGGTTTCCCGGAATGAATCTCGAGATCATCACCGTCGGCGACGAGGTCCTCAGGTTCGAGACCCGGGAGGACAACGCCAGGTACATCTCGGAATCGCTCATGTCGATCGGCCTCGAGCCTTCCCGCATCACAGTCCTCCCGGACGACTTCGGGACGATAGCCTCGGAGCTTTCGCGCGCGATGGGAAGGAGCGACGGGGTCATCGTGACCGGCGGGCTGGGGCCCACCGTCGACGACATCACGCGACAGGCCGCCATCGAGGCGCTCGGCGGTGAAACGGAACGCCTCGGCGGCATCACGGAGTCGGCGGAGAAACTTTTCGCCCGTCTCGGCCGGAGGATGCCTGAGGCGTACAGGGATCTCGAGCGGGTGCCCGCGGGTGCCCGCGCCCTTCCGAACGGCGTCGGCGTCGCGCCGGGGATCTACGTCGAAAGAGGGGGCAGGGAGCTCTGGCTTCTCCCCGGAGTGCCGGCCGAGATGAGGGACATATTCGAGGGAAGCGTCCTTCCCATGCTCGAAGGGCGCCGCTCGGAGGGAAGGACCGTAATACGCATCTTCGGCCTCTCCGAGACGGACGCAGAGAGGATCCTGCAAGGCTGCGTCGGGGAGGGGCGGATGAAGGGGGTCTCGATCATCGCGGGGCCGTCGGGCGTCAATCTCTACCTTCGGCCCGGATCGATCCCGGCCGGGGCAATGAATGAATTGCGCCGAAGATTCGGGAGCTTTATATATACGTGGGGGCCCGGGAGCATCGAGGAACAGGCCATACGCATCGCCGCGAAGGCGGGGCTGACCCTCTCGACGGCCGAATCGGTGACGGGCGGGCTTCTCGCCTCGACCCTCGTTTCGGTGCCCGGAGCCAGCGACGTTTTCATCGAAGGGTTCGTGACCTACGGCAACAGGGCCAAGAGCGAAAGGCTCGGCGTCGATCCCGCCCTCATCGCGCGGGAGGGGGCGGTGAGCGCCGGGGTCTGCCTCGCGATGGCGCGGGGGGCGAGGGACAGATCGGGCTCCGACGTCGCCGTCTCGACGACGGGGATCGCGGGCCCGGGCGGCGGTAGCGCGGAGAAGCCCGCGGGGCTTTGCTACGTCGGCCTCGCCGCGGAGGGCGCGGCGTACTGCAGGATGATGCGATTTTCGGGGGACAGGGGGATGGTGAGGACAAGGGCCGTCTACACGGCGCTCGACACGCTGAGGCTTTTTCTCATCGGCGAGCGGGAAAGGCTCGAGCCGTTCATGGCGGCGGAGGATGCACAATGACGAATGAGGGGGATGAGATATAATGATAGCCGCGCTTACGGGGCTCGCGAGGTCCGGGATGAGCACGCTCTTCTCGGCGGTGAGCGGGAAGGAGCCGCACCCGGGGAAGGCCGGGCAGGCCGACGAAGCCGTCGTGATCGTGCCCGACCACCGTTTCGAATGGCTCGTCTCGTATTACAAGCCGAAAAAGGTCGTGAACGCCACGATCAACTGCATAGACCTGCCGGGCATCGACACGGGGGACGACGCGGGGAGATCGATGGCCGGGAAGATCCTCGGCAAGGCGCGGGGGGCCGACATGCTGGTCATGGTCGTTCGCGCCTTCGGGGAGGGCGCCGGCGCGCCGGCCGATCCAGAGAGGGATTTCGCCGCGCTGAGCGCCGAGCTGATGCTCGCCGATCTCGAGATGGTCGAGGGGAGGATAGGGAAGCTGGAGAAGGAGGTCGGGAAGGCGTCGAAATTCGAGCAGCAGAAAAAGGACGAGCTGCATGTTCAGATGAAACTGCGCGAAACGCTGGAGAAGGAGATGCCGGCCTCCGCCGCGGGACTCGCGGCGAGGGAGCTGGAGATCGTCAGGTCGCTCGGGATCCTGACCCTCAAGCCGCTTATGGCCGTGGTCAACGTCGGCGACGACATGCTGGGGCGCGATTACGAGCTTCGCGCGGCGGCGGCTTCGGGAATCCCGGTGATGACGGTCTGCGCCTCATTCGAGAAGGAGCTTTCGCTTCTCGATCCGGGCAGCAGGAAGGAATTCATGGAGGAGCTCGGCATCGCGCAGAGCGCGGCGGGAAGCTTCGCGGTCCATTGCTACGAGGCGATGGGGCTGATCAGTTTCCTCACCGTCGGGGAGGACGAGGTGCGGGCGTGGCCGATCAGGAGGGGAACGGCGGCGCTCGAGGCGGCGGGAAAGGTTCACAGCGACATCCAGCGGGGATTCATCAGGGCCGAGACGATGGCCTACGACGAGCTCCGGGAATACGGATCGGAAAAGGCGCTCAAGGCGGCCGGCAGGGTGAGGCTTGAAGGGAAGGATTACGTCGTGAAGGACGGGGATATAATTTCCTACCGTTTCAATGTCTGATCGCGGCCGGGGACCGGAGCGCCGCGGAGGCGGTTTCATGAGGCTCTTTTTCGCGGTGCCCATCGCCGACGACGTTCGAAAGAGGATATATGCCGCGGCCCGCGGCTCGTGGCCGTCGGACCCGCCGTGGCGATGGATACCCTGGGACAATTACCACCTTACGATGAAGTTTCTCGGCGAGGTCGACCTTCCTGCCGTCGAGCCGCTCTGCCTGGCCGCCAGGGAGGTCGCGCGCCGGGTGGAACCGTTCCGGATAAGGTTCGGAAGGTTCGGCGCCCTCCCGGACCCCGCCCGCCCGAGGGTCCTTTATTACGAGGCGGAGGAGGGGGCCCCGGAGCTTTCGCGCCTCTCGGAGCTTGTCTCCCGCGCCGTCGAACCCCTGGGATTCCCCGTGGAGAAAAGGCCCTTCCTCGCCCACCTCACCCTCGCCAGGGTGAAGATCCCTCCCGGGCCCCGGGACCGCGAAAGGCTGCGCCTCGTTCCCCCCCTGCCCGGCGACACCGTCTCGCCCGTCGATCGCTTCGAGCTCGTGAAAAGCACCCTCGAGCGTTCGGGCGCCGTTTACGACACGATCGAGCGGTTCCCCCTCGCGGGCCCGGGCCCCGGCGGCCGCAGTTGAATTTCGTTGAATTATCCTTCACATGATGATATAAAGACATATCCGGTTGCGGTGAATGGGGAAAGTAAATCAACCGTATCGTGGAACCGGGGGATGAAGTGGAGGCAGAAGTTGAAAAAGTCAAAGGCAAAAGAGGGGAAACCCGCGGAAAAGACCGATGACAAGGCGAGGGCGATCGAGCTGGCGGTGGATCAGATCGAAAAGCAGTTCGGCAAGGGTTCGATAATGAGGCTCGGGGAGGAGGGGGCTCTCGCCGAGATCGAGGCGATACCCACGGGAAGCCTCGCCCTCGATATCGCCCTCGGGATAGGGGGCGTTCCGCGCGGGAGGATCATCGAGATATACGGGCCCGAAGGGTCGGGCAAGACGACGCTGACCTGTTCGATCATCGCGAACGTCCAGAGGATGGGCGGGGTCGCCGCCTTCATCGACGCCGAGCACGCGCTCGACATAGGGTACGCGAGGAAGATCGGGGTCGACGTCGACAACGTACTGATATCCCAGCCGGACACCGGCGAGCAGGCGCTCGAGATAGCCGAGGTCCTCATACGAAGCGACGCCATCGACGTCGTCGTCATCGATTCGGTCGCGGCGCTCGTTCCGGCGGCCGAGATAGAGGGGCAGATGGGGGATTCCCACGTCGGCCTGCAGGCGAGGCTGATGTCGCAGGCCCTTCGCAAGATCGCGGGAGCCGTGTCGAAATCGAGGACGTGCATGATCTTCACCAACCAGATAAGGATGAAGATCGGCGTCCTCTTCGGGAATCCCGAGACGACGACCGGCGGGAACGCGCTGAAGTTCTACAGCACGATCCGGATGGATATAAGGCGGATCGGCCAGGTCAAGGACGGGGAGACGATCACCGGCAACCTGACCAGGGTCAAGGTGGTCAAGAACAAGGTCGCGGCCCCGTTCAGGCAGGCCGAGTTCGAGATCCTCTACAGCGAGGGGATCAGCTACGAGGGCGACCTCATAGAGCTCGGCGCAGCCTCGTCGATAATTTCGAAGATGGGCAGCTGGTATTCCTTCGGAGAGACGAGGCTCGGGCAGGGCAAGGACAATACCAGGATCTTCCTCAAGGAAAACCGCGACATAAGGAACGAGATCGAGGCTGCCATCAAGGCGCATTACGGCATCGGGGCGGCCGTGCCGCCGAAGGAGCCGGCGGGTGCCGGCGAATGACGGGCGGCCGGTGGAGGTCGTCGGGGTCGGAAGGAAGGCGGGCGGCCTTTTCAGGATAACGACCTCGGACGGCCGAAGATATCTCGTCGCGGACGATCCGTCGGCCGCCGGGTATCTCGAGAAGGGCGCCGTCCTCCACGGGCCCGACATCGACGACCTCGAAGGCCCCAGGGCCCGCGCGGCGGGCCTGATCTTCGCGTGCGCCCTTCTTTCCAGGAGGGACCGGACGGAATCCCAGATCAGAAGCGCCCTCGCAGCCGAGGGGATTGAGGATCCGGAGACCGTCGGGCATATCCTGGGATCGCTTCGGGCGAAAGGGTATGTCGACGACCGCCGGTACGCCGAGGAGACGATCCTCACCCGCAAGAGATACCGGCCGACGGGGCCGGGGTTTCTCAGGCGGATGCTCAGGGAGGCGGGGGTGGCGGCGGAGGTCGTCGAGGACAGCATCGAGAGGCATTATCCCGGAGCCGACGAGGAGCGGATAGCGCGCAGCCTCGCCGCCGGGAAGCTGGCCCTGATGAAGGGGGTCGACCGGGAGAAGGCGGCAAGAAGGATGCACGCCTACCTCTCGCGCAGGGGTTTTTCGCCCGGCCTGGTCAACGATATCTGCGCCGGGGTGTTAAGGGGAGATCATACCGGAGAGGGTCAATGAACAGCGGGATAAGGACAGCGCACGAGATACGCAGGGCTTACGTCGATTTCTTCCTGAAAAGGGGGCACACCGAGGTGCCGAGCGCCCCTCTCGTCCCGAGGGGGGATCCGACCCTTCTTTTCACCTCGGCGGGGATGGTCCAGTTCAAGGATTTCTACCTCGACCCGGGCAACCTTCCATACAGGCGCGCGGTCAGCGTGCAGAAGTGCCTCAGGGCCGGCGACCTGGAGAGCGTCGGGAGGACCCTTCGCCACCACACATTCTTCGAGATGCTGGGGAATTTCAGTTTCGGCGACTATTTCAAGAGGGAGGCGATCGCCTGGGCCTGGGAGTTCGTCGTCGACCATCTTCAGCTTCCCAAAGACAGGCTCTACGTGAGCATCTTCGAGGACGACGACGAGGCCTTCGGGATATGGAACGCGGATACCGGCGTGCCGGCTGAAAGGATCGTCAGGCTCGGCAGGAAGGACAATTTCTGGGGGCCGGTCGGGCAGACCGGGGTCTGCGGCCCCTGTTCGGAGATCTATTACGACGCGGGCGAAGCGCGGGGATGCGGAAGCCCCGACTGCGCCCCCGGCTGCGACTGCGACCGCTACCTCGAGTTCTGGAACCTCGTTTTCCCCCAGTTCTTCCTCGACAGGGAGGGGATCTACAGGCCCCTCGAGAAGCCGGGGATCGACACGGGCGCGGGGCTCGAACGCATCGCGATGATCATGCAGGGGGTCGAGGACAACTTCCACACGAACGTCTTCGCCCCGGTGGTCAACGAGGTCATCGGCAGGCTTCCCGCGGGGACGGCGGTCGGCAGGGAGGAACGCCTCGACGTCAACATGATCGCCGACCACGCGCGGGCGCTCACCTTCACGATAGCCGAGGGGATCTATCCGTCCAACGAGGGGCGGGGATACATCCTTCGCAGGATCCTCAGGCGCGCCCTGACGAGGCTGCACCTCTTCGGCGTCCATGAGCCCTTCCTCAGCGGGCTCGTCGGCGTGGTGGCCCGGGTGATGAGCGATCAGTACCCCGAGCTTCCCGGGAAGGAAGCGGGCATCGCGAAGATAATAAGATCCGAGGAGGAGAGCTTTTTCAGGACCCTCGAGGACGGCAGGGGCAGGTTCGCTTCGATCGTCTCGGAGGCGAGGGGGGCCGGAAGCGACCTGATCGGCGGCGAGATGGCCTTCCTCCTTTACGACACCCACGGATTTCCGCTCGAGCTCACCGTCGCCCTCGCGACGCACGAGGGGCTGAAGGTGGACGAGGAGGGGTTCGCAGGCGCTATGGAGCGGCAGCGGCGAAGGGCCCAGGAGAAGCACGGCTTCGCCGCGGAGGGCGCGGAGATCGTAAAGATGGTCCCGCTCAGCGAGGGGGAGAGCTCGGTCTTCACCGGGTACGGGAATCTCTCGGGCGAGGGGGAGCTCAGAAGCTACCGCGTCGTTCGAAAATCGGACAGGAAGGACATAGCCTGGAGCGGCCCCGGCGGGGAGGCGATCGAGCTCGTGACGGACAGCACCCCCTTCTACGCGACCTCGGGCGGGCAGTCGGCCGACAGGGGCACGATCGGGATCGGGGGAAAAGGGTTCACGGTCCGCGACGTCTTCAAGCGCGGGGGGGATACTATCCACCTCGTGGAGGCGGAGGACGGGACCGCCCCGGGCGCGGAGATCCTGCGGCCCGGGGCAAGGGCGTCGATGCTGGTCGACGCCCGGTGGCGCCTCGCCACCGCGTGCAACCATACGGCGACGCACCTTCTCCACGCGGCGCTCAGGCAGGCCGCCGGAAGCCACGTCGCGCAGGCGGGCTCGATGGTGGATGGGGAGAGGCTGCGGTTCGACTTCAACCATTTCGAGGCGCTCTCGACCCTGCAGAAAAGGGAGATCGAGGAAAAGGTGAACGGGTGGGCGCGGGCGTCGCTACCGGTTCGCACGGAACTGATGGACTATCGCGAGGCCGTCGCCTCCGGGGCGATCGCGCTCTTCGACGAGAAGTACGGCGCGAAGGTGCGCGTGGTGAAGACCGGGGATGTCTCCGTCGAGCTTTGCGGCGGGACCCATCTCGACCATACGGGGAGGATCGGGCTTTTCGTCATCGCCTCCGAGAGCAGCGTAGCGTCGGGCGTAAGAAGGATAGAGGCGCTCACCGGCGCCCCGGCCCTCGCGCTCGCTCGACGCGATTATCAGGGCGGCGGCGGATGTCGACGGGATCAGGGTCGCGACGGGAAGAATGCCGGTGAAGGACGCCGGAGCCCTGAGAAACCAGGCCGACGTCTTCCGCGGGAAGGTCGCCTCCGGGATCGCGGTCCTCTCGATGCCGCTCGGCGGCAAGATGCAGTATGTCGTGACGGTGACGGACGATCTCGTGGCGAGGGGCATCGCCGCGGACGAGCTTGTCAGGAGGCTGGGCGGGATCGCGGGCGGGGGCGGGGGCGGGAAGAAACATCTCGCGCAGCTCGGGACGAAGGAGATGGACAGCGAAGAGAAGGTTTTCGCCGCGCTGCCCGGTCTGTTAAGGGGGCTGATAGCGGAATGAGGAAAATTATGAACAGGAACTGCCTCTGCGGTATTCTCGCATTTGTCGTCGCCGCCCTGACGGCGTCGCCGGCGGCCTTCGGGCAGGGAGTGACGGAGACTCCGCAGGAAGAGAAGGAACAGGCCGGGCTCGATCTGAATCCGCGCCTCTCCCTCCCGCGGCTCGAGAAGGCGATCGATCCCGACGAATACATCCTGGGTCCGTACGACCAGGTGCTCGTCAACCTGGTCGGTCCCAAGTCCGAGTCGTTCCCGCTCATGGTCCTTCCGGAGGGGTACGTCTTCGTTCCCGGAGTGGGGGCCATATACGCCGACGGCCTGACGCTCACGCAATTCAGGGGGGAGCTCGAAAGGGAGACGAGGAAATTTTTCAGGAACATCGAGATTCATTGCTATCTTCAGCAGCCGAGGATTTTCCGCGTCTTCGTGACCGGAGAGGTCGAGAGGCCGGGAGCCGTGCTGGTCTCCGCCGCCATGAGGATCTCGGACGCGATCGAGATCGCCGGCAGCATCAAATCGAAGGGCTCCAACAGAAGGGTCCTCCTGGACCGCGTAGGAAAGAAGATCGAGGTCGACGTGCTGAGGTTCGTTCTCGAGGGCGATTTTTCCAGCAACCCGTTCCTGTCGAACGGCGACAGGATACACGTGCCCGTCGCCGACAGGCACGCGATCATCCGCGGGAGCGTCAACAGGTCCGGGGTGTTCGAAGTCCTGCCGGAGGAGACGGTGCAGGACCTGATCGATCTCGCGGGCGGTTTCTCGGGGGAGGCCGTTTCGGACACGATACTGCTCAGCAGGATCGAGACGGACGGCTCCGTTTCGACGACTCCGGTCAGCCGCGCCGAATTCGGCGGCGTCGTCCTGAGGGACCGCGACGAGATCAACGTTATGGACGGCATGACGCGAACGGCGCGCGTGTACGTTTTCGGAGCCACGAACAACACGGGCCACTACTACATCACGGAAGGTGAGGGCCTGACGCAGCTGCTGGCGAGGATCGGCAGCTTCAGCCCGAGCGTGGATTTCAGCGCCGCTTCGATCGAGCGTGGCAGCGGCGAGGTGATAAGGCTCGACCTCAGGGAATACCTTCCGCCCGATCCGTCGAGGCACATGAAACTGAAGAACGGCGACATGCTTCACATACCCGAGATAAGCAAGACGATCGCGGTGGGGGGAGAGGTGCAGATTCCCGGGAAATTCCCCTATGAGGGCGACTGGACCGTGGCGCAGTATGTCGGCCTCGCGGGGGGCCCCACAAACGAGGGAAGCGTCGATCGTGTCGTAATATATTCGCCGGACGGCGTATCGAGAAAAGGGGACGGCGAGACGAGGCCGAACAGGGGCGACGTCATCATCGTCAAAAGGTCGAAGGCGAAAATATTCGGAAGCGTCTTCAGCAATCTGATCACGATGGGGACGGTGATCATATCGATCATAGTCCTGACGAAATGAGAGATGCCATGAGCGAACAGGATCGATACAGGGCGCAGGCCGCCGGCGAACTCCGTGCGCTGAAAAAAGCGATCGATGAATTGCCGGCCTCCGAGATCGACAGGCTGGTCGAGATGGCCCGCGTGATTTCGGCGGCCATAGAAGGGGGCAGGGCGGTCTTCACCTGCGGCAACGGCGGGAGCGCGGCCGACGCGCAGCACATCGCGGGGGAGCTCGTCGGCCGGTTCAGGAGGAAGAAAGCCTCGGGATACAGGGCCTTCGCCCTGACGGTCAATTCGTCTGTCGTCACCTCGATCGCGAACGACTATTCCTACGACGAGATATTCTCGAGGCAGCTCGAAAGCGTCGGGGGGCCGGGGGACGTCCTTCTCGCCCTTTCCACGAGCGGGAATTCCCCGAACGTCATGAGGGCCGTGGAGACGGCCGGCTCGCTGGGCATGACATCGCTCGCCTTCACGGGCGGGGACGGCGGGGCCCTTTACCGCGCCGCCGGCATCTCCTTCAGGGTGGACGGCGGCGATTTCGCCAGGATCCAGGAGATACACATGGCGGCGGGCCACATCCTCTGCGGCCTCGTAGAGGAAATGGTCTCGGGCGGCGGGCGGAAAATTTCCCCGTGATCGCGGCCGCGGGCGCGGGAGCGGAATCGTTTGACCGTCGGGGGATTTGCGGTTAATATTACTTTTATGAACACGATCCTGCAGATAACGGCGTCGATGCGCCCCAAGCAGTGGACGAAGAACCTCGTCCTGTTCGCCGGGCTCGTATTTTCGAAGAGATTTCTCGAAATGCCCTGCGTCTGGAAGAGTTTCCTGGGATTCCTCTTCTTCTGCATGCTTTCGGGGGCGATCTACCTGTTCAACGATCTTCTCGACCGTAAGCGCGACCTGGAGCATCCGGTCAAGAAACTGAGGCCGATCACCTCGGGCGCGCTTTCGAAAGGGGCGGCCGCGACGGCCGGAGGGATCCTCCTCGCTGTATTCCTCCCCGCGTCGACGCTCCTCGGCTTCGAATTCTTTCTCATGGCCGTCGCGTTCGTCGCGGTCAACGCCATGTACTCGATCTTTCTCAGGCATATCGTGATTCTCGACGTCATCGCGATAAGCTTCAGCTTCCTCATCAGGGCGGGCGCGGGGGTAGCAGTTCTTCACGAGCGGGTGCCCGATCTGGAATTTTCCCCGTGGCTCTGGATATGCACCCTTTTTCTCTCGCTGTTCCTCGCGATATGCAAGAGGCGGAATGAATTCACCCTTCTCGAAACCGCAGGCGAGCACAGGAAATCCCTGAAGGACTATTCCAGACAGCTTCTCGACCAGCTCGTCGGGCTGACGGCTACGGCGACCCTTCTTTCATATTCGATATATACGGTCTGGCCCTCCACCGTCTCGAAGTTCGGGACGACCAGGCTCGTGTATACGATACCCTTCGTCGTCTTCGGCATAATGAGATATCTCTTCCTTGTCTACAGCAGGCACGAGGGCGGGGACCCTTCGGGGGTCCTCCTGACCGAGAAGGCCATCATCATAGACGTTTTTCTCTGGTTCGCCGCGACGGTGATCATCATCACCACCGCCTGACGCTGAAAAGGAGGCGTTCCGTTTGAAATCGAAAGTGGCCGTGGTGCGCACCGGACCGGAAACCGTCATCCGGGATTACCACAGGGCGATGGATCTCGCCGGCGCGGGAAGCGTCCTCAGGGCGGAGAGGGACCTTCTTATCAAGCTCAACCTTTCGTGGACCAGGTACTTTCCAGCCTGCTCGAGCCAGCCGTGGCAGCTTCACGGGGTCCTGGAGGATCTCCTGGGCAGGGGATATCGGAAGGACCAGATATTGCCGGTCGAGAACAGGACGGTGGTGACCGACCCTCGCAAGGGCGCGGCGAACAATCTCTGGATGCCTGTCCTCGACAGGTACGGGATCCCCTTTCAGCCCCTCACCGAGGTCGAATGGACCGTGCATAAATTCAGGACGCCCCTGATGAAGCTCAGCGAGATATTCCCGCGCGGGATAGAGATCCCGGCCCTCTACGCAGGGAAGGACGTCCTGCATCTCCCGACTGTCAAAACGCACGGGCATTCGACAACCACGGGATCGATCAAGAACTCGTTCGGCGGCCTTCTCAAGGAAGTGAGGCATTACGCCCACAAATACATGCACGAGGTCCTGGTGGATCTTCTGATCATGCAGAAGGAGCTGCATCCGAACATCTTCTCGGTGATGGACGGAACGGTCTGCGGCAACGGCGCCGGGCCGAGGACGATGGAGCCTTACATCGGGAACATAATACTCGCCAGCTCCGATCCCGTGGCGATAGACGCGGTCGCGGCCAAGATAATGGGCTTCGACCCGATGTCGATAGATTACCTGCGCTGGACGACGGAGCGGGGGCTCGGCGAGGCGCGCATCTCCGAGATCGAGGTGGCGGGCGAGGACATCGAGAAAATGAATTTCCACTTCAGGATGAAAAAGAGTTTCGTCATATGGGGCGATCAGATGCTGAGGAAGGGCCCGCTGCGGTTCCTCGAAAGGATCGCCCTGCATTCGCCCCTCGTCGTCTGGGCCCCGGCGGCGAGCAATCTCTATCACGACTTCATCTGGTATCCCACGATCGGCCGCGCCAGGATAAAACAGTTCGGGCGGACCGAATGGGGCGCCCTGTGGGAACGCTACAGGAAGTTTTAACCGGGCCGCCTCCCGGCGGCCGGAGGTCCCGATGCGCGCCGGCGATTCGCTCGCGCTTCGCTGCAGTGCCAAGATAAATCTCTACCTCGCGGTGACCGGCGCGAGGGACGACGGCTATCACGACATCGAAACCTTCTTTCAGCCCGTTTCCATATACGACAGCGTTCGCCTGACCCTGTCGGGCGGGGGGATCAGCCTCTCGGGGGACGATCCGGCGATTCCCTGGGACTCGACCAACCTCTGCCACAGGGCCGCAGCGGAGCTTCGAGCCGCCGCCGGGTACGACGGGGGGATATCGATCGAGGTCCGCAAGGAGATCCCCCACGGCGCGGGGCTCGGAGGGGGGAGCAGCGACGCGGCCGCCGTCCTTTTCGGGCTCGACGCCCTTCTCGGGGCCGGCCTCGGCAGGGATAAATTGATGGAACTGGGGCTTCGGATCGGTTCCGACGTCCCATTTTTCCTCTCCGGAGGGCCGGCGATCGGGAGGGGAAGGGGGGAGAG
>JALOPX010000193.1 GCA_025453655.1 Candidatus Krumholzibacteriia bacterium | reverse complement strand
ACGTGCTCGACATATTCGTTCGCCACGGTCATGGTCGTGAAATGATCCGGAGTGGCGACGACCATCTGCTGGTCCTCCAGGTAGATGACCTGCCTCGTGTGTTTCAGTATCGCGGCAACGTCGCTCGCTATGAAATATTCGTCGTCGCCCACTCCCACCACGACCGGAGAGCCATTCCTGGCGCCGACTATCTTATCCGGCTCGGTGACCGAAACGACCAATATGCCGTAGGTTCCCTCGACCATTTCAAGCGCTTTCTGGACGGCGAGCTCGAGATCCCTGCCCTTGTAGAACTTTTCCACGAGGTGGGCCAGCACCTCCGTGTCGGTATCCGAAACGAAGGTGTGCCCCTCCGCTATCAGCGATTTTTTCAGCGTCTGGTAATTCTCGATGATGCCGTTGTGAACGAGGGCGATCTTCATCCGGGAATCGTAGTGCGGATGCGCGTTGACCTTGTTGGGAACGCCGTGCGTCGCCCACCTCGTATGGGCTATGCCCAGGCTTCCGCTGAGGTCAACGTCCTTGAGGCTTTCTTCAAGCTTCACGATCTTGCCCGGCGTCTTTTCGGTTATCATTTCGCCGTCGCGAATGATCGCGAGGCCCGCCGAATCATAACCCCTGTATTCGAGCCTTTTGAGGCCTTCAAGAAGAATCTGTCCGACATTCCCGCTTTTACCGGTATACCCAATAATACCGCACATTTTGACTCCTTGCCGGGCCGCCCGGCTGAAGACCGTTTTACTCAGCGCGACGACATGAGTATGTCGCCCGCCTTTCCGGCGAGACTGAGCGCCATTTCCCTGGAGACGGCTTCCGCTATCACCCTTACGATGGGCTCGGTGTTGGATCTCCTGAGATGTATCCAACCCTCCTCCATGTCGATTTTTATCCCATCCAGATCGCTGAATTCGCCGTGAAACTCGTCCTTAAGCCTGCCTGCGATCGAATCAAGGTCGCCGTCGAACTCGTATTTATCCTTGACGATCTCGTATCGAGGCAATCCCGATATGACTTCCCTGAGCGAAACGGCCCCCTTCGCAAGCGATTGAAGAATTATCGCCGCTCCGGTCATCGCGTCCCTTCCATAATGGATGCGCGGATAGATCACTCCTCCGTTTCCCTCTCCTCCAATAACAGCCTTCTTCTCCTTCATGACGGCTATGACGTTCGCCTCTCCGACCTTCGATCGGTGCGCTTCGACTCCGTGCCTTCGCGCGATATCATCGACAAGCCTGCTTGATGAGATGTTCGCCGCCACGGGCCCCTTCTCCACCCCCAGTATATAGTCGGCCGCGAGCGCCAGCGTGAGCTCCTCGCTGCATACCGTTCCCCGGTCGTCCACCAGAACCAGCCTGTCTGCGTCCGGATCGCACGCGAAGCCGATATCCGCCTTCTCCCTCACGACCGCCATTGAAAGGTCGCCGAGGTTCGCGGGCCTGGGTTCCGGGTCATGCGGAAAGGGCTTGTCCGTGTCCGTATGGAGCCTGACGACATCGGCCCCCAGCTCCGACAGGAGGCCCGGCAGGATGCCGCTGCCGGCCCCGTTCACGCAGTCCACGACGACCCTGAAACCCCTTGAAGCTATAAGCCGCCTGTCGATGCATTCGAGCCCGGTTATTCTGCCGATATGGATCCTGTCGGCCTCGCCGAACATTTCGTACGTTCCCATCCTTGATGGAGCGTCGAAAAGCGGGCCCGCGATTTCGACCCTTTCCCTGATGAACCGGACCGCCGCGGAATCTATGAATTCACCGTTGCCATCGAGAAATTTCAGCGCGTTCCAGCGTTCGTTGTTGTGGCTCGCCGTGACGATGATCCCGCCGTCCGCCCCGAGTTCCCCGACCATGATCTCAACCGTTGGAGTCGAGGCGATCCCGAGGTCTATGACGCCTGATACGCTGACCATCAAAGAACCATTCCCCGCCGGCAAGATACGCTCCTTTTTCATTAAATCGACCCGTCGCCGAAAGGCAATTGAGGCTAACTTATATCCCGCTCCGTGTCAACCCGTCTGAGGCAATTCTACCGCACCCCGGACGCGCCGTACAGGGATATCGACGGCTCCGGAACACGTTCCCGGCCCGATATCCACGACATGGGCCGGGTAACGGTCAAAAAAGAGGGCGGAACCCTCGCGGTTCCGCCCTCGCAGGCATAATCTTTCGGAATGCCTACTTCTTGCGCTCTTCGAGCAGGTGTTCGACGACCTTCGGATCAGCCAGGGTCGTCGTGTCTCCGACCTCGTCGCTTCCGGAGGCGATGCTCTTGAGGATCCGGCGCATGATCTTGCCGCTTCGCGTTTTCGGCAGGGCGTCGGCGAAGTGGATCACGTCCGGCTTGGCGATCGGACCTATCTCCTCGCTCACGTGATTCCTGAGGATCTGCTTGAGCTCCTCGGTCTTCTCGACACCTTCCTGCAGCGTCACGAATGCGTAAAGGCCCTGTCCCTTGATCTCGTGAGGCATGGGAACGACGGCAGCCTCGGCGACCTTCGCGTGGCTGACAAGGGCGCTCTCCACTTCCATGGTGCCGATCCTGTGGCCCGAAACGTTGATGACGTCGTCCACGCGGCCCATGATCCAGAAGTAGCCGTCCTCGTCCTGGCGCGCTCCGTCCCCCGTGAAATAGACGTCCTTGAACCGGGTGAAATAGGTGTCCTTGAACCTCTGGTCGTCGCCCCAGATCGTCCTGAGCATCGCGGGCCAGGGTTTCTGAATCGTGAGGTATCCGCCTTCGTTGGTGTCGGCCGGGGTCCCGTCTTCACGGACTACCTTGGGGAATATGCCGGGGAAAGGCTTCGTGGCCGAGCCCGGCTTGATCGGGAAGGCGCCCGGAAGGGGAGTGATGAGGATCCCGCCCGTTTCGGTCTGCCACCAGGTATCGACGATCGGGCATCTGCCCCCGCCTATCACGTTGTAATACCACATCCACGCTTCGGGATTGATGGGCTCGCCGACCGTTCCGAGAAGCCTCAGGCTCGTCAGGTCGTGCTTCTTGACCCATTCGTCGCCGGTACGCGCGATGGCGCGAATCGCAGTGGGGGCGGTGTAGAATATGTTCACCTTGTACTTCGCGATTATCTCCCAGAACCGGTCCGGGTTGGGGTAGCTCGGCACGCCCTCGAACATCAGCGTCGTGGCGCCGAGGTTGAGGGGGCCGTACACTATGTAGGAATGCCCGGTGATCCAGCCGATGTCGGCGGTGCACCAGAAGACATCCTCGTCCTTTATGTCGAAGACAAGCTTGCTCGTCATCGCCGTGTAGACCAGATAGCCGCCCGTGGCGTGAACGACGCCCTTGGGCTTGCCGGTCGTGCCGCTCGTGTAGAGGATGAAGGCGACGTCCTCGGCGTCCATTTCCTCGCACGGGCAATCGGCGCTTGCGCCGGCCATCTCATCGTGCCACCATACGTCGCGGCCCGGAACCATGTCCACCTTGACGCCGGTTCTCTCGTACACGATCACCTTCTCGACCGTGGGAGAGCCTTTCAGAGCCTCGTCGACGTTGTGCTTCAGGGGGATGTTCTTCCCGCTCCTGTACGAACCGTCGGAGGTGACGACGAGTCTCGACTTTGCGTCCACGTTGCGGTCCATGATCGAGTTCGCGCTGAATCCGCCGAACACTATCGAATGGATGGCGCCGATCCTCGTGCAGGCGAGCATCGCTATCGCGAGCTCCGGGATCATGGGCATGTACAGAGTGACCCTGTCGCCCTTCTTTATCCCGTGCTTCTTCAGGACGTTCGCGAACTTGCAGACTTCCTTGTGGAGTTCCCTGTAGGTGTATTTCCTGGAATCTCCCTCGGGCTCTCCCTCCCATATGATGGCGGTTTTGTCGGCGCGACCGTCTTCGAGATGCTTGTCGAGGCAGTTGTAGGAGATGTTCGTTTTCCCGCCCTTGAACCATTTGGCGAAGGGTGGATTCCATTCGAGGACGCTGTCCCATTTCTTGAACCAGTGCACGTATTCATTCGCCTGGTCCGACCAGAATCCCTCGAGGTCCTCCCCGGCCCTTTTCGCGAGCGCTTCGTATTCCTTCATGCTCTTGACATGGGCCTTTTTCGAAAACTCCGCCGGCGGCGCGAACTGCCTTTTCTCGTCCAGCATCGAAGTGATCGTTTTCTTCTGTTCCGTCATCTGCAACCTCCCGTACGGTTTGCCGTGTGTTAAGTGAATAATCTATCGTTCAAAAGCCATCTTGGGCCTTAATCCGAGTTTAGGACGATACAGTCCCGTCCCGGCCGTGTCAACCCCCTAAATAAAAGCCGTAATTCCGCGGAATCAAGTACCTTTTTGCAAAACAGCGTCTCCGCATCCCCCTGCCTGCGGCGCGTTGCGCCCGGGCGCAGGATCATACGGGGACCTTCCGGGAACACACTACTCCGAGGCCCCCGGCATGGCGGCCCAATGTTCGTATATCTTATACCGGCGCAGCACATCTTCCTGCGATTCCTTCAGCAGCCCGGCGGCGATCTCCGGATCGAGCGATCTGAGGCTGTTGTACCTGTTCTCGTTGTAAATGTATTCCTCCAGGGGAATGCTGGGAGCCGCGGAATCGAGCTGAAGCGGGTTCTTCCCTTCCTTTATCAGGGCGGGGTTGTACCTTGCGAGAATCCAGTGCCCCGACTGCACCGCCTTTTTCTGCTGTTCGAGGCCCTTTTTCATGTTCACGCCCTGCCCGATGCAGTGCGAATAGGCCAGCACGAGGGACGGCCCGTCGAACGCCTCGGCCTCGATGATCGCCCTTACGGC
>JALOPX010000081.1 GCA_025453655.1 Candidatus Krumholzibacteriia bacterium | reverse complement strand
GGATCTTTTCGGGGTGCCCCACGGGGAAAGGGACCGCCACATGGAGGAGCTTTACGTCTTCTCCCGGATGGAGCCGTTCAAAAAGCGCAGGGCGTCGGCCCTCTCCGGCGGGATGAAGCAGAAGCTCGCCCTTTCGAGCGCGCTTGTACACAGGCCGGAAATCCTCATTCTCGACGAGCCGACCTTCGGCGTCGACCCCGTTTCGAGGGCGGAGTTCTGGGATCTGCTCCGGTCGATACGCGCCGGGGGGACGACGATCGTCGTCTCCACGGCCTACATGGACGAGGCCGACATGTGCGACCGGGTGGCCCTCCTCTTCGGCGGGGAGATCATCGCCGGCGGCACCCCGCGCGAGTTGAAGGCCGGGTACCCTTACCCGCTATACAGGATCACCGGGCGCGACCTCCACGCTCTCAGGATTTTCTTCGACGGCGCGGCGGGGGCGGATTCCGCGGGGGCGGATTCCGTAATGGCGCACGGCGCGGCGGGGGCGGCAGGTTCATCGGATTCCCTGGAAAATCCGGGGGCCGCGGGAGACGGTTCCGCGCTGGCGCGGGGGACCCAGCTTTTCGGCGACTCCCTCCACGTGAGTTTCAGCGGCGACCCGGATGCCGGCCTCTGGGAAACCTGGCGCCGGGAATCGGGGGACGATCTTCTCGCGTGGGAACGGCAGGAGCCGGGGATAGAGGACGTTTTCCTCGAATTGATAGGCGACGGGCGGGACGCGAATGGATGAGACGCGAATGACTGGTACGGCGGGCCGCGAGGCCGGCGGGGAAAATGACCCCCGCACGGGCAGGGCCATGGATACGGTGGTCAGAACCAGGGGGCTGACGCGGCGGTTCGGATCGTTCACCGCCGTCGACGGCGTGAGCCTCGACGTCGGGCGCGGGGAGATCTTCGGGTTTCTCGGCGCGAACGGCGCCGGCAAGACGACGATGATACGCATGCTCTGCGGACTTCTCATGCCTTCGGGCGGGGAGGCGACCGTCGCCGGGTTCGACGTCTACCGCGAGAGCGAAGGCATAAAACGCAACATCGGGTACATGAGCCAGCGTTTCTCCCTTTACGAGGATCTCACCATCGAGGAGAACATCGAATTCTACGGCGGGATCTACGGCCTGAAGATGGATGAGATACGGGTCCGCAGGGACGCTCTCCTCGAAATGCTCGGGCTTCAGGCCGAGGCGCGGAAGCTCACGCGCGACCTCCCGCTCGGGTTCAAGCAGCGCCTCGCACTCGGCACCGCCCTCCTTCACGATCCGAAGATCGTCTTTCTCGACGAGCCGACCTCCGGCGTCGATCCGAGGGTGAGGCGAGCCTTCTGGGACGTCATCCACGAGGAGTCGAAAAAGGGAAAGACCGTCTTCGTTTCGACCCATTTCATGGAGGAGGCCGAGTACTGCCACCGCGTCTCGATCATGCGCGACGGAAAGGTGATAGCCCTCGGGAGCCCCGGAGAGCTCAAGAGGGAATACGGCCGGTCGACGATACAGGACGTCTTCATAGAGGTGGCTTCCGGAAGGACCGCGGCAGGCGGCGGAGAGGCCCGCGCGGGCGGCTCCGGCGACTCCGCCGGCCCGGCGGGGAAGGGGGGCGAAGGATCGTGAACGCCTCGATGAATCGCGCGGCCTCCCTGGCCCGCAAGGAATTGATGCATATCATGAAGGATCCGAGGACCCTTCTCATCGTCTTCATCATGCCTCTCCTGCAACTGGTGATGTTCGGGTACGCCTTCGACATGGAGATTCACATGATCCCTGTCGGCGTCATCGACCGCGACAACTCGACCGAATCGCGCCGTCTGATCGAGACTTTCCGGGGAAGCGACCTGTTCCGCCTCTCGGAGGCCGGCGCCGGCTCCGGCGACGTCGAGGCCTCCTTCCAGTCGAGGAAGACGAGGGCCGTCCTCGTCATCCCGCCCGGGTTCGGGAAGGACCTCGCCCGCGGGCCGGCCGCCGACGTGCAGATGATAATAGACGCCTCCGATCCCAACAGCGCGCAGCTCATGAAGAACTACTTCGGCCAGGTCCTGGCCGGATTCAACGAATCAGGCGGGCGGGGCGGAGCGATGCCGTTCGACGTTCGCACGAGCATCCTCTACAATCCCGACCTCAAGAGCGCCTTCTTCTTCGTCCCGGGGATCGTCGCGATGATCATGGTGATGATATGCGCCCTCCTCACAAGCATAACCGTCGCGAGGGAGAAGGAGACGGGGACGATGGAACAGCTTCTCGTCTCGCCGGTGCGGCCGAGGGAGATAATAGCGGGAAAGGTCCTGCCGTACGTATTCCTCGCCTTTCTCGACGGGACCTTCATACTGGTCGTCGGGATACTGCTCTTCGGTGTTCCGTTCAACGGGAGCCTTCTCCTGATGGTCGGGCTCTCGACCCTTTACATAATCACCGCCCTCAGCCTCGGGCTGATGATATCGACCGTGGCGCGCACCCAGCAGGTCGCCATCATGATGGCCCTGACGATCACGATGCTCCCGACGATCATGCTTTCGGGGCTCGTTTTCCCGATAGAATCGATGCCGAAGCCCCTGCAGTTGTTCACTTATATCGTCCCGGCGAGGTATTTCCTCCAGATCATAAGGGGGATACTGCTGAAGGGAAGCGCGCTTGCCCACCTGTGGCAGCCCGCCCTGAGCCTTCTCGTAATGACGTCGATCCTGCTGACGGTGGCTGTCAGGCGGTTCGGGATGAAACTGGAGAGATGAGATGCGGCGCATATACTTCATGATGAAAAAGGAATTCAGGCAGATCTTCCGCGATCCGCCGATGGTCGCGATAATCTTCGTCATGCCCGTCGTGCAGATGCTCGTCCTGTCCTTCGCGATCACGACCGAGATAAAGCACGTAAAGCTCGCCGTCGCCGATCTCGACAACGGCGTGGCCACCCGCGCCATAACGAGGGCCTTCGCGAACACCGACCGCTTCGACGTCAATATCGTCACGGACGATCCCGCCGCCGTCAAGGAGGGGATGCGAAGCTGGGACGCCCAGGTGGGCCTCGTGATCCTCCCCGGCTTCGGGCGGGACCTCGCGCGCGGGCCGGCCCCGCAGGTCAATATCGTGATGGACGGGGTCGACGGGAACGCCGCCAGCGTGGCGATGGGGTACGCGGCGGGGATACTGCAGGACTACGCGGAGAAGAGCGCGGCCGGGGCGCCGGCAGGGGCCGCCGGCCGCGGAGCCTTCCCCGCCAGGATGCAGGAGAGGATGTGGTACAACCCCGATCTCGATTCGAAGAACTACATGGTGCCCGGGATCGTGGTCGTGCTCCTCACGATCCTTCCGATGATGCTGTCGGCGATGAGCCTCGTGAAGGAAAAGGAGATCGGCACCCTCGAGCAGCTGCAGGTGACTCCGCTCGGCAGGCGCGAGCTCCTCGCGGGGAAACTCACCCCCTTTCTCATCCTGTCGTTCATCGAGCTCGCGATCGTCACGGTCGTGGCAGTCCTCGCCTTCGGCATAACGATGAGCGGCAGCTACGCCGACCTCGCACTCGCGGCCCTGGTCTACCTCGCGACGACCATCGGTCTCGGAATATTCATCTCGACGATAACCGGCACCCAGCAGCAGGCGATGTTCGTGGCGTGGTTCTTCATGATGTTCATGATACTGATGAGCGGGTTTTTCATCCCCATCGAAAACATGCCGCCGTTCCTCCGCCGGCTGACCCTGCTCAACCCGATGCGGTATTTCCTCGCCGTGGTCAGGGACCTCTTCCAGAAGGGAACGCCCCTTTCCAGCCTCTGGAAAGACATGCTGCCCATGGGGTTGTACGGGTTGGCGATATTTGCCTCCGGGGTCATGAAATTCAGGAAACGACTGGGGTAGGCCGCTTCCGCGAAACACCGGTAAAACCCTCCGAACACCCTCCCGAAAGCCTTCCGCCGGGGGGGCGCAGGGTCCGATTTAACGGCATCTCAGGTTGACACCGGATGTCCCCTCGGGTATACTCCCATGATATTTTGAATTGCCCTCCCCGGGGGAGGGCGCAACGATCGGTTTCCGGCGGGAGCTTTCATTTTTACCGGAAGGCCCCGTTCCCAGGAGCGGCTTTGAAAGAGATCGTGAAGAAGATCATGGAGTCCGAGAAAGAGGTCCGCGCCAGGATCGACGAAGCGCACGCCGAGGCCCAGAAGATCGTTCGCGAGGCGGAATCGAAGAGCAGGGAGATCGTTGAACAGGGACGCCAGAAGGCGGTCCAGGAGGGCCAGAACCTCGCGGAGAAGATGAGGCGCGAGGCCGAGGAAGAGAGAAAGGCCCGGGTTTCACAGGTCAACGTAAACCCCGATGAAATCATGAAAAAGCGCGGCGCGAACATCGATCGGACTGTGGCGATTATAAAGGACCTTGTCACCGGTAAAAACGGCATGTAAACGGCGGTCGTCTCAGGGGCGTTCCGAGGCGGAACGCCGGGTTTCTACTCGTTCGTGCGGGACCGCGGGAACGGGATTTCTGAAGATGATATTTTCGGCAGTAAGCAAGTATTCGCTGGTCAACGCCAAGGTCAGGTCGCGGCTGAGCACACTGCTTACGCCGGAGCATATAAATCGCCTTGCCGAGGCGCGCGATCTCGCCGAGTTTTACGCCGCGCTCGACGGGACCGTGTATCAGGAGATTCTTTCGAAGCCGGAGATTTCCTTCGATCCTCGCGTCGGGGAAAAACTGCTGATGGAGCAGGAAGCCGGCTGGCATTCGGAACTCCTCAGGGATCTGCGCGGAGCCGAGAAGGACCTCGTTTCACATTTCCTGGAGAAATACGAGATCGAAAATCTCAAGGTGGCGCTGAGGATACGCGAAGGAAAACGCGGCGCCGAAGAGATAAAATACATAATCCGAAAGGAACTTCCCCATTCCCTTGCATACCAGGCGATATCGGAAGCGGCCACGATGGATGACGCCGTCTCCTACCTGCGCGGTTCGCCCTTCCTGAAGGCGGTCGAGGCGGTTTACGACGAATACAGGGAGAAAAAAACCCTTTTCCCGATAGAAATCAATCTCGAGATAGATTATTACGACAGGCTCAGGTCGCTGATCGGCGACCTTTCGAAAAGGGACAGGGATGTGGCGAGAAGACTGGTGGGCCTGGAGATAGATCAGATGAATCTCGGATGGATGGTGCGCCTGAAGTTCTATTATAACGTGCCGGCGGGCGATCTGATGGATTATAACATACCGGGCGGATACAGGATCAAGCAGGACAGGCTCCACAAGGCGCTCATGGCCGACTCGATAAGGGAAGTGATCTCGCTGGCCCTCGGGAAGTCTTTCAAAAACGCCTCGGACATTCTGACGGGCGACGAGCAGAAAATCGGCAGGCTGTATCTGCTGGAGATAATCCTGTGGAATCACCTTATAACCGAAGCCCGCAAGACCCTCGCGGGATTCCCCTTTACCATAGGAACGATTTTATCCTATCTGATATTGAAACGCACCGAGATCAGGAACCTTATAACCATTATGAACGGAAAAATTTACAAGATGGACCGGAGCGAGATAGAGAGCCATCTGAGAATATCGTTCTGAGGGTTGACATATGTTTACGCCCGAACGGATGCACCAGATCAACGTGATGGTCTTCGAGAGCGAAATCGAAGAGGTCACCAGGGAGATTGTGCGCCTGGGCATCCTTCACCTCGTTCGCCTCGACGACAGCCAGCCGTGGGTGGAACAACTCGGAGAGTTCGACGCGGGGAAACTCAGCGAAAAGATATACCGCCTCGACCAGAGAGTCGCGAACCTTATGAAGGATCTGGAGATACGCGAATTGCCCCTCGAGGAGCGCGACAGCAAATTGCTCGAGATGTCGGTCGGCGACCTCGACGGGATGGAAAGGGACGTGACGGCTCTCGAAGCGCGGGTCCAGGATATGGTGCGCCGCCGGAAGGAACTTGAGGTTAACCTCGAAAGGATGAAGGGAATCTTCAACGACGTGTCGCCGCTCGCGCAGGTCGGCCTTGCCGGGATCAAAACCCCATATACATTTCTGGAGGTGCATTACGGCCAGGTCCGGGCTGAAAACCTCGAATACGTCAACGAAAAGACCGCGCAGCTCGCCGCCGTGGTCCTTCCCCTTGTACAGAGGGGCGGGATGGAGGTCATATTGCTGATAGGGCTGAAGACCGATCGCCTGAAGATAAAGCGGATTTTGCGGGAGGCGGCCTTCGATGAAATCGAGATGCCCGAAGGCGGGGAAAAGGGCGGCGATTCCTCGCTCGTCGTCGAGGGCCTGGAGGACAAGATTCAGGGAATCAAGGAGAAGGTCGATTCCCTCGGAGCGGAAATCAGGGAGGTAAGGAAGGACAACTCGGCGGCGATCACCGATTACCACAGGTCGCTCAGGGTGGCCGAGCTTCTGATCAGGGTGAAGAGCTACCTCAAGAAGACGAAAAAGACGTACATCTTTTCGGGATGGGTCCCAAGCGACAGGAAACGGCTGGTTGAAAACGAGATCATGCGCGCGGCGCGCGGACGGGCATTTATACAGATCGTCCGTCCCGAGGAGATAACCGAGGTCAGGGACGGCAGCTTGAAGGTCCCGGTGATGCTGAAGCATCCCTCGTTCTTCAGGCCGTTCGCGATGCTTGTTTCGAACTACGGCCTTCCCGAGTATTCGGTCATCGACCCGACATTCTTCTTCGCGATAAGCTTCCTGATGATGTTCGGCATGATGTTCGGCGACGTGGGCCACGGCATGATACTCGCCTTCATCGGATGGTTTCTCGGTTTCAGAAGGGGGGGCGAAAAGCGAAACCACGGCACGGTGACCGTCGGCAAACTCGCCTTCTGGTGCGGCCTTTCCTCGATCCTGTTCGGGCTCCTCTACGGCAGCGTCTTCGGGCTCGAGAACCTGATGGAGGGGCTCTGGATGAAGCCGATGCACAACGTGCTCTATTTCTTCAAGGTGGCCATTTATTTCGGGATAGTCTTCATATCGCTCGGGATACTGCTCAACGTGATAAACGCGATTAGGACGAGAAACTTCAAGGCGATATTTTTCGATCACGCCGGGCTGGTGAGCGCGATTATTTACTGGTGCGGAATAGGCGCGGTATCGATATTTCTCTCCAACAAGCCGATTCCGGTAGTGCTGATCTCCCTGGGTATCGGATTGCCGGTACTCCTGCTCTTCCTGCGCGAACCTCTCGCCGCGGTATTCGCCCGGCGCAGGGTGAGATTCGAGAGAGGCCTGATGACCTATTTGATGGAGACCGCCATCGAGGTGATGGAGATCGTCACCGGGTACCTTGGAAACACGGTCTCCTTTATCCGTGTGGCGGCATTCGCGCTGGCCCATGTCGGTCTCTTCATCGCGGTCTTCAGCCTGGTCGACATGGTGAAGGATAAAAGCGCGGGATACGTCTACTCGGCCTTGATTTTAATTGTGGGAAACGCTGTCATCATCGCGCTCGAAGGCATGGTGGTGACGATACAGGCCATCCGTCTGGAGTACTACGAATTCTTCGGCAAGTTCTTCATGGGTGGCGGAGTGGCTTACAAACCGATCGGTCTTGGCGCGGGGCCGGACCGCAAGGAAGGAAAGGAGACAGCTTAAATGTCACAGCAGGAACACAGGATCAGGATGAAAAGGTGGATCACCCGTTCGGCGACGGCGGTTTTCTCCGCGGTCATAATTGTTCTGCTATTTACCCTGGCGATAACCGCGGCTCGTGTCAACAGCCAGGCGCATGATCCGGTCGACGGGCAGGCCATCGAGGCCGGGAAGGGGATAAATCCCGAACAGGCCAGGATCATGGGATGGGGATTCGCCGCCGCGGCTTTCTCCACGGCGATCGGGAGCGTTGGAGCCGGCATAGCGGTGGCGTACGTGGGATCGGCGGCCCTCGGAGCCATCGGCGAGAAACCGGAACTCGCGGCAAGAGCCCTTATCTTTGTCGGCCTTGCCGAAGGGATCGCGATTTACGGCCTGATCATCTCTATCATGATTCTGACGAAGATATAAGTGTCGTGTAAAAGGACCGGCGGATGAAGTTTTACGTGATCGGCGATGAAAATACGGTGACCGGTTTCAGGCTTGTCGGGATCGAGGGCGAGGCGGTCGAGAGCGCCGACGAGGCGCGCGAAGCCCTGACAAAAGCCTTCGAATCGAGCGAGATCGGGATAATACTGATCACCGAGAGGGTGGCCTCCTCCGTACGGGCGGAGATGGAGGCTTTCGTTTTCGGTTACTCCTTCCCGCTGATAATCGAGATTCCCGACCGGCGCGGCGCGCTCGAAGGAAGAACCTCGATAAGACAGCTCGTCAATTCCGCGGTGGGAGTGAAGGTATAACCGCCTGGTTCACGTCTGTCATGGCCCCCTCCGGGGTGGAGTTTTCGCCGGGTGTGGGGACGATGGTCACGGGTGGGAGTCGTAAAAGGGAGTGGAAGTATTGGTCAACAACGAATCAGTCGACAGGATAGTCGCCCAGATCCGGGAGGACGGCGAGAAGGAAAGGCTGTCGATCCTGGAGAAAGCCCGGCAGACGGCCTCCGAGATCACCGGAAAGGCCGAAAAGAACCGCGACGAAATTGCCGCCGGTATAATAAAGGATGCGCGGGATAAAGGCGACCTTGCCATGCGGCGCCTTCTTTCCAGCGTCAAAATCGAGGTCAAGCGGGCAAAGCTTAAATCGCGCGAGGAAATCGTTTCCAGGATAAACGCGAAGGTCGGGGGCGTCCTCGGGGAAGTCCGCAAGGACGCGGATTATCCGGCGATCCTCACTGATCTTGTCATGGAGGCCATCCGTAAGCTCCGGGGAGACTCCTTTTTCGTGCACGTGGACCGCCGCGACCTTGGAACGCTGAGGGAGAAGGTTTTCCCCGAGATAAGAAAAAGAATGGCGGCCGAATCGAGGCAGATCGCCGTCCTAGAAGCGGTGGAACTGGAAAAGAGTTCGTTCGGCGGAGCGAGGGTCGGGGTGCCGGACGGAAAGGTGATTTTCGACAATACCTTCGAAGCGCGCCTGTACAGGATGCGCGATGAAATAAGAAATATGATCTTCAGGGAAGTATTCGAACCGGAAGGAAGAGAGGGCTCGGGCAGTGCTTGAGATTATCGGAAAAGTCGACAAAATCGTCGGCCCGGTCGTTCATGCGAGGGAGATTGACCAGGCGAAGATGCTGGACCTCGTCGAGGTGGGCGATTTCCATCTGGTTGGGGAGATTGTCAAGCTGAACGGCGACCGGGCGGTGATACAGGTGTACGAAGACACGACCGGCCTCGCCCCCGGCGCGAATATATACAGCGCGGGCGTGCCCCTCTCGGTAGAGCTCGGCCCCGGCCTGATCGGCACGATCTATGACGGGATACAGAGGCCTCTCGAGGTGATTCGCGACACCTCCGACCAGTACATCCAGAAGGGAATCCACGTTCCTTCCCTCGACAGGACGAAGAAATGGCATTATCTGCCGGTCCTGAAGGCCGGCGACAAGGTCGCCGGCGGCGAGATCGCCGGAAGGGTGAAGGAAACCGAATTGATCGAGCACCGCGTGCTCGTTCCTCCCGGAACGGCGGGCAAGGTCGTCTGGGCCGCCGGAGAAGGGGAATATACCGTCGAGGACACGGTCGCCAGGGTGGACGGCGGATCGGGCGCTGAAATTGAAGTGAAGCTCAGCCAGCGCTGGCCCGTGCGAAAGGGGCGCCCGACGGCCGGAAGAAAACCGCTGACCATCCCGCTGATAACCGGGCAGAGGGTTATCGATACGCTTTTCCCCGTGGCCAAGGGGGGCACGGTCGTCGTGCCGGGCGGTTTCGGGACGGGGAAGACGATGATCCAGCACGCCCTGTCGAAGTGGAGCGACGCCGACAT
>JALOPX010000192.1 GCA_025453655.1 Candidatus Krumholzibacteriia bacterium | reverse complement strand
GTATCTCAGGGGGTATGTCCAGGAGTAAAATGCCGGGTTTTCATGGGTTTGCCGAATCAGGGGAGGGACGAAAGCACCTCCCCTTTTTTTGTTTTCTGGAACGGGCCTTGCAGCGAATAGTATAAATAACCATTGACTTGAGCGGCGGTCAAAGGTAGCTTTTCCTGAAAACCGGAACGGCTCTGGATAAACATGGCGGGTTGGATGGACAGATATTACACATTTCTATACGTTCGCCGCGGCAACGCGGGGGTCAAATCGATAAGGATAAGAAGATCCCTGGTAATCGGGGCCGCCTCTCTTTTGCTGGCTCTCATAATCACCTCGATCTCCATGATAACCCGGTTTTCCGGCCTGGCCCTGGAAACGCACAGGCTGGCCGACATGCAGGACGAGAACAGTGAGCTGAAGAAGCGGCTTTCCACCTTCAGGACCGAAGTGGAAGAGTTGAAGGGCAGGATGGAGATCAACCTGGAGCTCCAGAACAAGGCCATGCTCATGGCTAACCTAGATCCGATCTCCGAGGACGTCTGGCAGGTGGGCATCGGGGGCCCTGAACCCTTGATCGTCGAGAGGGAGCTTCGGGAAACCGACGTCATCTTCTCCAAAATAGAAAAAGATCTCGACAGGATACTGAGGCAGTCGAAACTTCAGAAGGACAGCTACACCGAGCTTCTCGCCATCCTCGAAAAGGAGATCGAGATCAGGGAGTGCACGCCCTCGATCAAACCACTCAGGGGCGGATTCATATCCAGCAGGTTCGGAAGGAGGATGGATCCGTACACGGGCAGGATCTCCTTCCATAAAGGCGTCGATTTCTTCGCGAGGGCGGGAACGCCCGTGATCTCCACGGCCGACGGGACGGTCACGATGGCCCGTGAGGATGGCGGCATGGGGCTCATGGTCGAAATCAGCCATGGGAACGGCTTCGAGACGAGATACGCGCACCTGTCCGGCATTTTGGTAAAAAGAGGCCAGGATGTCAGGCGCGGAGAGACGATAGGGCTCGTCGGCAACACCGGCCGCTCCACCGGCCCGCACCTGCACTACGAGGTCGCTTTCAGAAACAGCCTGAGGAATCCCCTGGAATATATAATCCCCGAAGACGTTTTTTATGACTGATCGGGCGAATTTGAGTCGACCAAGCCGTTTTCCCTTGTCAAAAAAGCAACTTGCCAATAAACTTTACACCTCGTGGAGGGTTTCCAGACCTGTTCCCGCGCGGAGGTATACCGGAATGTGCCCGGGTTCTCGCAGACCGATACGCGGCTGCCTCATCATGGCCGCCGCGCTCCTTATCCATTCAGAATCGATCTGCGCCGCTACCCCCGCCGCCGCGCCGCGCCAGGTCAGGAGAATTCGCAGCTGGACGGCGCCGGATCATACGAGGGTGGTCCTCGATATGAGCAGCCGGTCGGCGTACACCTCAAGGGTTCTCGATAATCCGCACAGGATAGTGATAGACATACCTTCGGGCAGCCTGGCTTCCGGCGTTTCGGACGTGGAGGTGAATGACGGGGTCATTGCCGGAATAAGGGTGAACAGACTGAAATCGGGAGCCCAGATCGTTCTCGATCTCCCGCAAAAATCGACCTTCAGGGATTTCGCCCTCGATCCGAACAAGGAACTTCCGCACAGGATCGTGATAGACGTTGACAGGATTCTCTCGGAGAAGGAACAGGAAGAAAAGATCGAACAGGTGAAAACGGTCACCGGGAGCGGCGATTTTGTCGTGATCATCGATCCGGGGCACGGGGGAAGCATGCCTGGGACCTGCTCGAAGAACGGGATCAGGGAGAAGGATATAGCCCTGGAGATCTCCAGAATGATCGCCAGGGAGATCGACTCGAACAAGGGATTCAGGGCGGTCATGACAAGGGACGGCGATTACGATGTGGGGCTCGGCAAAAGGGTGGGAATCGCCAGGGATTTCGGCGGAGCCTGCGTCGTCAGCGTTCATGTCAACAGCATGCCCCCCTCAAAGAATTCGTCCAAGATAAGGGGCTCGGAGGTCTGGTTTCTCGACCTGGAAGGCGCCCGGGACGAGAATGCCGAGACGGTGGCTGAAAGGGAAAACATGATCGCCGAGATGGGCGATGAGGCTGAAGATCTCGGCGACCTGGCCAAATTCATACTCACGGACATGGGCCGTTATCAGGACATGGAAAGAAGCGCGAGGCTGGCGGAAAAGATCGGTTCCCGCCTGAGGGGTAGCGGGCATATTCCGTTCAGGAGCGTCAAACAGGACAATTTCGTGGTGCTGAGAGGCTTGCAGAGACCTTCCGTCCTCGTCGAAGTCGCGTACCTGTCGAATCCCAGGGACGCCGAACTGATCACCCAAGAAAACGTCCAGCAGGAGATGGCGTCAAATATAGCCGCGGGGATCGTGGACTACCTGACGGAAAACCCTCCAATTGAAAACGGGAAGGTTTCCGGTCAGACGATCACTCATGTGGTCTCGGAGGGCGAGACCCTCTGGGGGATCGCCCGGCAGTATGGCCTTTCCGTCGCCGATATACTCGACCTCAACGGGATGAATGAAAACTCCGGTTTGAAATCGGGCCAGGAACTTAAGATAATCATGCGGCCCGAAGCGCGGCAGCAGCAGTCGGACAAGAGGTAATTGTTTGACATCCTTTAAAATACACAAGGTTATATTCAGGAACATCGGGGGAAAGATAATATCGGTCGTCTTCGCGGTACTTCTATGGCTTCACGTGACGGCCCAACAGGGAGAGGACCAGTCCTTTCGCATACCGCTCGTTCTTGAAGGGATGCCGGACAGCCTCACCATAGTCCATGAGGTGCCGCAGTTCGTCGAGGTCACCGTACGCGGGCCCCGGAGCAGCCTCCTGAAGATGAGGCTGTTCGGCAGGCCCCTCGCCGCCGTGG
>JALOPX010000080.1 GCA_025453655.1 Candidatus Krumholzibacteriia bacterium | reverse complement strand
CATGAATATCGCCCCGGCCGATTTTCCCGCCGGATCGACCGAGATCGAGCCCCGCCCGAGGCTCGCCCCCGTCGACGCCTGCAGCCCGTCGTTCATGCAGCTCAGCGGCGGCTCGCTCGAGGCGAGGCTTGTCACCTCGAGGTCGTCGAGGGTGGCGTTCATAAGCTCTCGCGCCCGGATCCCCATCTTGACGCCTATTATCGAGTAAATCCCGAGGTGGCGGTGGAGCTCGTTCGCTATCACCGCGGCCCTCCATTCCTCCAGCCCGTGCCGCACGACGATCTCGTCCGCGATGGAGGCCACGTCGTCCCTGAAAAGCGCAGGATCCACGGGAAACCCCCGGAAGACGACCGCGTCGGGGCGGGGCGCGGCGGCCTTTCCGCCGTACTTCACCGTTTGAAGGTAAACATTCTCCGCTCCATGAAGATCGAACGACGCGAGACGGATCGGGCCGCCGCCGGGCCGATCCGTCCCGAACCCGGCGAGCATGGGCTCGATCAGGCAGAGGGCGACCGTCTCGTCCCATGCCTTGAAATGGCCGGCGCGAACGAGCTCCATGACCCCCGGATCCGCGTGAAGCCGCCTGAAGAATTCCGCTGCAGGCGAATCCAGCGCCGATATCATCTCGAGGAAGGGCGCGTCGAATTTCAGAAGCGACGAGTCGGGAAGTGCACAGTAGCGGACACGGACTCCGGAGGCCGCGACCGCGGCGGCCGCCCCGGGATCGCGGGCCGTATTCCACGATCCCTCCCCCGGGCCGTCCGGCGTCCCCTGGAAATAGACCGTCCCTATCTTCCTGGCCGCCGACGGATCGGCGGCCAGGGCCGCGGCGAGATTCGTCATCGGCCCGAGGCAGATGTAGATCACGGGCGCAGCCTCCATCCCCAGGGCTCGCAGTATCGTCCCGACCGCCGGCTCGAAGGCGTCATCCGCGGGGACTCCCGGAAGATCGGCCCACCCCATCGCCTCCGACATCGGTCTCCACGGCGGGGCCGGCGCGTCAAGCTCCCTTCCGGCGCCGACCCGAATCTCCGGTCGCCCGAGAAAAGCGAGGGCGCGCGCGACATTCTCCGCCCCAGCCGCGGGTGCCGAGGAACCGTCCGATGTGACGATGGCGAGGGGCTCGAAATGCCCGTCAAAAAGAACAAGGGCGATCGCCCTCATGTCGTCGAGCGCGGCGTCGGTGTCGATGATCACCCTGACCGCCACGCCGTGCCCCGATGCCGGGACGGCGATGAATGAAAGCGCGGCGGCGGCCACGCACGCCGCGATCAGACGCAAGCCCGCGATCCTTCGACGATATCCCATTCGATCCCCCTGTCGAAAATAGGCGCGTCCGGCGGACGCCGGACTGGTAATACGAACGGCATATTTGTAACACGACGAGGCGTAAAAGTGTAGCGTGATTATATCGGCGGCCCCGGTCGTCGGAGGTTGCGCGGGGGAAGGATCAGGCCGGACGGGTCCGGGCGCGGCCGCCGTCGTTTCAGCCGCGCGTCACGGGTCGCAGGATGTATATCGCCCACGGGGCGATCCTCGTCTCGCTGACCCACGCGATCCCCTCGTCGCCCCGGGCCAGCGGGCGCTCGACCCGCCCGGGCTCGAGGCCGGCCTCTTCATAGATCGACCGGTAATCGGCGTCGGGCCAGAGTATGTCGTCGACGGGGCGGGCGTCCGAATATTCGGTGGTGACTATCCGCACGACGTCGCCGCACCGGGCCGCGCCGTTCTCCGGATAATCCTTCGTGGAGAAGGTCGCCCACTCGTTGAGGTAGATTTCCGGCGTCGAGACGATGTTCACGAGCCGGCCTCCCGGGGCGAGCAGAGTCCCGAGCCCGCGAAAGAGCCTGACCTTGCGTTCGCGCGAAGGAATGTTGTCGAAGGTGAAGGCGGAGAGAACGAGATCGGTTCCTCCCTTCGGCAGGGAGCTGAAATCTCCGTCTTCGATGACGCGGTAGTCTCCGCCCGGGTCCCGTTCTCGCGCGATCCTGACCATCTCGGCGGCTATGTCGACGCCCACCGTCTCGAATCCCAGCCTCTTCAGGAACCTGGTGGAACGCCCCGTGCCGCATCCGAAATCGACGGCGCGCCCCCCCTTCGCGCTCTCTCCGATCATCTCCGGAAGATCGCGGAAGGCCAGGTGATATGTCCCGCCGAATTCGAGCTCGTTATACGCCGCCGCCCGGACGGCGTCCTCGTACACGTTTCGGAAATCCATTACATCCTTTCCCGGACGGCGCGACGCCCCCGTATCATTCGCCCGTCATCCCGGCTCGCTCCGGACCTATAATACCGCCCGAAATGACCATCTTCATCGCTTCCTCTACTGTCCAGTGGGGATCCCTTACCTGCGACTCCTTCATCACGGCCAGGAATCCCGAAGTTGGATTCGGAACAGTGGGGATGAAGACCTTGACGTAGACCTCTCCGCTCTTCGCGTCCCGGATCTCGCCTGTTATGAAGCCGGTGATCCACATTCCCGGCGTGAAGAATTCGACGAGAACGGCCTTCTTGAATATGTGCTTCTCGGGGAGCGAAAGGGTGTTCGAGAGCTGCTTGCCGACGAGGTAGGTCATCTTGATGAGGGGGATGCGCGCCGAAACCCTGTCCATGACGCTGATCATCTTCCTGCCGACCATGTTGCTGGCGACAAGCCCGGTCAGATACAGGACGATGATGAACAGGAGGAGCCCCAGCCCCGGAATGTGGTGCCCGGTGTAACGGGCTATGACCTCAGTCACGCGCTTGTCGATAAAGACGTAGACGATCCTTATCGCGAAGATCGTAAGCCCGACGGGGATCAGGGTGAGCAGGCCGCGGAACATGAACTGCTTCATGTGGAGAAATAATTTTTTCATGGGTCCGGTCATCCCCTTTTGACGATGAAAGCCAGATATGTCAGGTACAGAAGAACGAGAATAATCCCGTTCCTTTTTTCCAGGTGATGTTTCTTCCCGATGAACATGAAAAAGAAGAGCAGCAGACTGGCTCCGGCCAGAACGAATATGTCGAAGTTTACTTGCGCGGTCACGGGCAGAGGCCTGATCAGGGTCGATATCCCGAGTATGAAGAAAATGTTGAAGATGTTCGACCCGACTATGTTGCCGATCGCGATGTCCGGTTTTTTCCTGTAGGCGGCGACCGCGGAGGTCGCAAGCTCAGGCAGCGAAGTTCCCGCCGCGACGATGGTAAATCCAATGAGCGTCTCGCTGATTCCGAGGTGGGTCGCTATGCCGACGGCCCCGTCGACCACAAGCTTTCCCCCCGTGACGAGCGACGCAAGCCCGGCCGTGACCCTGATGATGGACCGCGACAGGCTGCAGTCGGCCTCTCCGGCGCCGTCACCAGGCGGGTGCCCCGTAACCTTGGCGATGCTCATTATGTAATATAGGAATATCGCGAAAAAGGCTATGAAAACGAAACCGTCGATCCGCCCGAGGCACGAGGAGTCGGCGTGGTCGAACAGGGCGTCGTTCGCCAGCGCCCCCAGGACCAGCACGGCGAGCAGGCTGAAAGGTATCTCTTTCCATACCGTCCCCTTCGTCACGGCAAGGGGGTAAATGACGGAGGCGACACCGAGGATGAGAAGAGTGTTGAATATATTGCTCCCCAGCACGTTTCCTATGGCGATCCCCGCGTTTCCCTGTGCGCTCGCGAAGATATTCACGAATAGCTCCGGAGCCGACGTCCCGAACGCGACAACGGTCAACCCGACCACCAGTTCCGACACGCCCATTCGCCTCGCGAGGGTGGACGAACCGGAGACGAGCCAGTCCGCCCCCTTCACCAGAAGAAGGAATCCAACAACCAGCAGAGCCCAATTCAACATTCCTCCCGCCTTTGCTTCGCGGTTCCTTCAAGAACCGTATTTAAATCGAAATCGGTTCTCTCCGATTCCAGATATTATAGGAGCTGTCGTTTTTTGTAAAGCTTCAAGCATGACCAAAAAAACATTGAATATATCCGCGATTCAGGCGATAATCTCCTCTTCTACGGGATCCAAAGCGATAAAAAACGACGGCATCGCAGCCGGATTAACTGTCAAGGAGGAACCATGCACCGGTCGGAAATCGCAGCATTCCTTAATCACAAGGGCGGAGTGGGCAAGACGACTTCGGTAGTCAATCTCGGAGCGGGCCTTTCGATAATGGGGAACAGGGTTCTTATCGTCGACCTCGATCCCCAGGGCCATCTTACGAATTTCCTCGGGATCGACCACGGCGCGATAGACAAGACGATTTACGGGGTTCTGCTCGGCGAAGTCCACCCGCGCGACGCGATCATCAGCAAGACGATGAATGCGAGGATGCTGATCGACGGGAAGGAGTCGCGCCTCGCGCTTTCGGTGATACCCTCGACGATCGACCTCGCCGAAGCAGAGATGGTGCTGTCGAACAGGCCCGACAGGGAGTTCCTTCTCAGGAGGGCTATAGGCCGCGTCGCCGACGATTACGATTACGTGCTGTTCGACTGCTCCCCGAGCCTCGGGTTGCTTTCCCTCAACGCGCTCGCCGCGGCGCGCAAGGTCTTCATACCGGTTCAGACGGAATACCTCGCCCTGAGCAGCCTCGAGAGCCTTCTCAGCAAGATCGAGCTGGTGATGACCGGGCTGAATCTCGATCTCGTGATAGGCGGCCTCGTGGCGACGCGTTATGACAACCGGAAGGTTTTGAGCCGGGCCGTCGTGGAGACCCTCAGGGAACGGTTCGGCGCGCTCTTCCTCGAGACCGTGATCCGGGAAAACATCGCCCTTGCCGAGTCGCCGCGCTTCGGCAAGGACATCTTCAGCTACCGGCCGAGAAGTTACGGGGCGGAGGACTACCTTAACCTTTCCCTCGAGATAATGGGCAGGAGCGGGGCCTCCGATCATTCCTTCCCGGTCGAACGCGGGCTGGAAACGGGGAGCGCCGGCAGTTTCGCCCCGGTCTGATAGAAGCGGCCGGAGGGGATTCGCCGCCTTGAAAGGCGTTTGCCGCCGTCCCAGCCCGGAAGCCCCGGAGGGTGCCGATGAGGATCGCCGCGGATGAAGAGCTCGTCCGCCTCGTGAAGGACGGCGGAGGCGTCATCACCGTAGGCCTTTTCTGGGAGGTCTTCGGCTGATGAAAAGCCGTAAGGATGACATCCGGTCGGATGTGCGCCCCTGAAATGATGAAGGAACGGGTCGACCCCGCAGGCTTCGAGCGTTTCGAGACATGCGGGATCGCGATATACGTCGAGAAGGCCCTTCTTTCGGCGAAATCGATAAGGTTTACCGTCGCTTCGGCGGGCGATTTCTCCCTTTCGTTATCAGGATGATGTGACCCTCAGTGGTCACAGGCGTTCTCTCCCGTTGCCAGTGTTCCCGCGAGATACTCTCCGACAAGGCTCTCCGGCGACCCGGCCGGCGCGCCGACGATCACGCTGATTCCGCTCCGCGCGAACAGTTCCTGTGCGCGCTGCCCCATCCCTCCTGCAATTACCATATTCGCCCCGCGCTCCGCGAGCCACGGCGGAAGCAGCCCCGGCTCATGCGGCGGCGGCGCGAGATCCTCGCGGCCCATTATCCTCCCCGCATCCCGGTCCACGTCAACGAGAGCGAAAAACTCGCAATGCCCGAAATGCATGCAGAGTTTCCCGTTCGCAAGCGGTATCGCTATCTTCATTATTCCGTCCTCCTCGTGTGCCGCCGCGGCGATTCGTCGTCGCGGCCGATTTGATTGCCCCTTCTTATTGATTTCCCCCGTCAACAAAGTCCGCTTCGGGAATCATTCCCGTGGACGATCCTTTCCCAGACGCCCCTTATATCCTCCACGCACGGGGCTTCCATTTCCACCACGGCCTTCCCCTGCATCTGCGCCAGCGTGACGGCGCGGTCGTACCTGACGCGCCCCGCGACTCTCGCCCCGGATTGACGCGCCTTATCCTCGATTCGCTCCGTCATGTCCGGGTTGAGATCCCACTTGTTCACGCAGACGGCAGTCGGGATCCTGAAATGCCGCGTCAGCGAAAGGACTCGATCGAGGTCGTGCTCGCCGGAAACTGTGGGCTCCGTTACGGCCAGAACGAGCGCCGCGCCGGTCAACGAGGCGATAACGGGACATCCTATCCCAGGCGGACCGTCCACTATGATCAGCGTGTGACCCTTTTCCTCCGCGATCCTCCTGGCTTCCGTCCGGACGGTGGAAACGAGCTTGCCCGAGTTCTCGGCAGCCACTCCGAGCCTGGCGTGAACCATCGGGCCGTACCGGGTCCCGGATACCATCCATTCCCCGCAGAGTCTTTCGGGAAAATCGATGGCCTCCGCCGGACAGAACCGCACGCACACTCCGCACCCCTCGCAGGCGATCGGATCGATTGAAAAAGGGGCCTCCCCGGCGGACTCGTCTCCCGCACGCACCGCCCCGAACCTGCAATTATCCATGCATACTCCGCATCCGATGCACGCCTCTGCACGAATGACTGCTTCGTGCCCGCCGCGGAATTCGTGGCGCTCTTCGACAGCCGGAGAAAGAACCAGATGCAGATCGGCGGCGTCCACGTCGCAGTCGGCGATGACAGGCCGGCCGGCCAGGGCGACGAATGAGGCCGTAAGGCTGGTCTTGCCCGTACCGCCCTTGCCGCTGATTATGACGAGTTCCTTCATTTATCCGTTCCCCGCGATAAAGTCACATTATTTTCCCGATCAGGCTCTTAAAAAGCCCCGTGTATTCTGGAAGCGCGTCGACGATCAGCTTCCCCCTGGAATAGGCTTCAGCGATCCTGCGGTCGTCCGGTATCTCGAGTAGTATCGGGATATTCTCCATGGCGCAGAACTCGCGCACCCGGTCGTCGCCGATCCCCACCCTGTTGACGACGACCCCGAACGGAATCCCGATCTCGCGCACCATCTCCACGGCAAGCTCCAGGTCGTGGAGGCCGAACGGTGTCGGCTCCGTCACAAGCACCACGAAGTCGGTCCCGCGGAGCGTCGCTATCACCGGGCAGGAGGTCCCGGGAGGGGCGTCGAGTATGGCGGGGATCCCCCCGCGAAGGCGGGACTTCACCTCGCGAATGAGTGGCGGAGCCATTGCCACGCCGACGTCGAGGCGGCCCTGTATCAGCGTTATCTCCCCCGACTGTATCGTCTCCACGACGCCGATGCGCCTGTCCACCTCGCTGATGGCCTTTTTCGGGCACACCATCATGCAGCCGCCGCAACCATGGCACATTTCTGGAAAAACGATCGCCTTCGCGCCGAAAGAAACGATGGCGCTATATTCGCAGAACCTTCCGCACTCCCCACATCCGTCACAGAGGGTGTCGTCCACATCGGGAACCTTGATGGCAACGATTTCCTGTTGCTCCGGACGACCGTCGAGAAAGAGGTGGTCGTTCGGCTCCTCGACGTCGCAATCCAGAAGCTGAACGTCCGAACCGAAAACCTTCGCGAGGTTGAGCGACACTGTCGTCTTGCCCGTCCCCCCCTTCCCGGAGGCCACGGCGACGGTCTTCGCCGGCTTGTCGATCTCGGGCGTCATTTCTACCTCTCGCGCCCGAAGGGCCATGCCGCGATACCGCCCTCCATTACCTTCACGTTCCTCCATCCCCGGGCCTTAAGGATCAACGCCGCCTCGTAGCCGCGAAGCGAGATCTTGCAATAGCAGACGATCAGGGCATCCTTGTCGTCCGGCAGCTCGCCGAGCCGCTTGCGCAGGCTGCCGAGCGGGATCAGGGTCTCGCCCATGCCGAGACGCATCGCCTCGTATTCCTCAGGTCCGCGCACGTCGAGAAGGAATATTTCCCCCCCCTGGTCGACGATCTTTTTCACCTCCACCGCGGAGATCCCATCGAACCTTCCCGTCATCCTGTTCTGCATTATGTGCGCGCTGGCGATCGTGTGATCGATTGCCAGCGAAAAAGGCGGAGCGTAGGGAAGATCGGCGTTCACCATGTCATCGACGGTGAGCTTGCCGATGATGGCCGTCGCCCAGATAGCGATCTGCTTTGAGACATCTCCGGGGCCCACGCATTGAGCGCCCAGGATCCTGCCGGTCGAGCGCTCCGCGACAAGCTTCGTCACGAGCGGCAATCCGCCCATGAACTGCGGCTTGTCGGGGCCCGCGTTCATCGCCGTTATATAATCGATCCCCGCGTTAATTGCGCCGCGTTCCGACAGTCCCGTTGTTCCGGCGGCATAATTGAAGATCTTGCATATCCCCGTTTGAATCGTGCCGGGAAATTCACTTCCCTTCCCCATGACGGCGTTCATGCCCGCCACCCGGCCCTCGAGATTGGCGAGGTCCCCGTAGGGGGCGTGGACCGGCTTGCCGGTGATGCGGTTGTTTATCTGAACGCAGTCTCCGACCGCGTAAATGGATGGGTCGGAAGTCCGCATCCCGGCGTCCACCACGATCCCTCCGGTGGCGCCGATCTCGAGACCGGCTTCCTTCGCCAGCGCCGAGTTGGGCCTGACGCCGACCGCGACGACGGCCAGCTCGCACTCCAGCTCGATTCCGTTGGCAAGCTTGACGCCGGTCAGTCTCCCGCCCTCGCCGAGGAAGGAGGAGAGCCCGTTGCTGGTAATCACGTTGATCCCCTTGGATTTCATGTGATTCTCCACGAGCTTCGCCAGCTCCCAGTCGAGGAAGGTGAGCATCTGCGGGAGAAGTTCGACGACGGTGATCTCGATGCCGGCAAGGTGCAGCGCCTCGCACGTTTCGATGCCTATCAGGCCGCCGCCTATCACGACGGCTTTTTTGATCTTCCCGTTGTCGCGGACGGCTCGCAGGTAATCGGCGTCCTCCATGCTCTGCAGCGTCGTGATCCCATCGAGATCGTTTCCCGGGACCCGAGGCATGGTGGGATTCGATCCGGTCGCGATCACGAGTACGTCGTAGGCAAGCTCGTAATCCTTCCCCGCCCTGAGTTCCCTGCATTGCACCTTCTTCGCCTTCGGATCGATCCGCGTGACCTCGGTCTCAATCCTGGCGTCGATCCCCTTGGCTGCCATGAAAAACTTCGGGTCCCGCACCACCCCGGTCGGCGCCGATATCAGCATGTTGCGCTCGTTGAAAACGCCGCCAACGTAGTAGGGGTACCCGCAGGACGCCATCGAGAGATCGCGGCCCTTCTGAATCATCACGATCTCCGCAAACTCGTCCAGCCGCCTCGCCTTCGCGGCAGCCTTCGGCCCCGCGGCGGAGCCTCCTATGACTACTATCTTCCTTGACATATCACTTCCTTGTGAACGGTCGAAGACCGCAGGTTAAATCGATTCGTTTACGCCCAGTGCCCTTCAACGTCGGCCACTCCGGCTTCGACCAGTTTTCCCGCGCGGTATTGCTCGAGCGCTTCGCCCACCGTGCCTGAATCGGCGTTGAAGACCCTGATCCCGGCCGCCGTCAGTACGCGAAAGGCCTTCGGGCCGCAATGACCTGAAACGACGGCCTTCGCTCCGAGCCTCGCCACCGTTTCGGCCGACTGGATCCCTGCTCCCTGGGCGGCGTTGAGATTCTGCGCGTTGTCGATCACCTCGAATGTTTCCCTGTCCAGATCGTAAACGAGAAATTTAGGGGCCCGTCCGAACCGCGTGTCCAGCGGCGCATTCATATCGTTCCCGGACGTGGTAAATGCGATTTTCATTTAATATTCTCCCTGCCGGTCCGTCCGCGGATTCCGGCGTTCAGTTATATTTCTTTTTTATCTCCACGGGCTCGTTGATAAGCAGGCCTGCGAGCTCCGCCATCCCGCCCTCTTTCCAGAAGGGAAGTTTTTCGTGAACGTCCATGTACTTCTGCGGGATAGGATGTGTACCGATGACGACCGGCAATCCGTAGGCCTTCTCGATGAAGGCCTTGAAACGCCTGATATTCGGACAGGGCGGATACCCCACGATAAGTCCCGTCGCGAGATGAATGACATCGGCGCCGTTTTCATCGGCGCCGTTTTTCCTCATCTCCTCGGGCACGTACTCGATGTTCCCGCCGGGGCAGCCGCCGCAATTGGAGAACCCGACGATCTCCAGGGGCTCCGATTCGGGGTAGATCGAAAAGGCCCCGACGCGCTCCTTCATCGAGCGGAAGCACTTGCCGCCGCCGCAGTTTTTATATCGGGCGCATATAATTATCCCTATCTTTGCCATGGCGCTCCTTCCCTTCGTGTTTCTTTCGTGTCCCTCCGCGTTCTCATCGTCTTATATTTATAAACGGGCGGGGGACGGGTTTCCAGTCTTTTCAACCCGCCCCCGCCATTCAAGCGCCCCGAACACGAAAGATCCTTCAGCCGCTCCGCCCGACGATCTCGTCGATCCGCCTGCGGATCGAATCGAGTTCCCTCTGAAGATATTCGGCCCGGGCGACGAGCGCCTTCCTCTCGGCTTCCGGATCGACCCCCCCTTCAGCCGCCTGGTATCCATATGGCGCTGCGAAGGCGCCGAACCTCATCCAGCCCGGAAGGCCTGTCGCGAAATAGCTGTTACGCCGGCCGCACCCTCCGCCGCCGAATCCCCGGCCGCGGGCGCCGAAGCCCCTTCCGGACCCCATCCCGAAACCGCGTCCCGGAGCGGGACCGGCGTAACCGGGCATTCCCGAACCGGCGCAATATCCGGCCCCTCGCCCTGTCATCGGTCCCATTCCCATCGGTCCCGTACGATCTCCTCCCGGCATTTTTGTGCCCTCCTTTCCGAAAATTCTCCGATCAAGCCCTTGTCATTGC
>JALOPX010000079.1 GCA_025453655.1 Candidatus Krumholzibacteriia bacterium | reverse complement strand
GTTCTTCGTCTGTATTCGTGGATTATTAATTCGATCCCAAGCCCTTCTGTTTCATGGCTACAGGATAATATAATCCGCGATAAAAACAAGCGGGAAATTTACGGCTCCCGCAAATACTCTCCAACTCTTTGAAAATAAACATGATAACAACTGCGCTGGGGCCGGCCGCGCCTGTCCCGCGGCATCCGTAAGAAGCCCCTGATCGCGCCGCGAGGCCGGGGGCAATCGAAGTCGGGAAGTCAGCCCCGGCCCGCCTACTCCAGCAACCCGTCCCTGACCCGCACAAAATCTATCTTGTCGAGGGGATAGACGATGCCCGAAGCGATGTTGCACATGTGGGAATTGATCCTCTTCAGGGACCTGACGAGTATCGTCGTGCTCACAGCCTCGCGCGTCGAGAGCTGCTCGTGGAAGAGATTGTCGAGGATCTCGCCGCATTCGTCCTTGATCTTCTGGTACTCCACCATGATCCCGCTCGCGACCTTGTCGTCCCCCTCGAGAAACGCCCTCTTGAGCGGGGGAAGGTTCCGCGCGATGTCCCCCTGGACCTTGCCCAGGCGGTCGATGTACTTCATTTCCTTCGCCTCCGGCCCCAGGATCGTCGCGAGTTCGAAGATGTTCTTCGAATAATCGCCGATCCTTTCGGCGTCCTTCACCATGCTCATCAAGGCGAGGCATCCGGAGACGTCCTGCTTCGGGTTGATCGAAAGATGCTCGAGGAGCATCCGCCTTATCTCCCTCTCCGATTCATTGATGATATGATCCCTGTCGTGCAGCGGCTGCCTGACCTCCTCCGCCACCATCCGCCCGATCAGCACCCCCCACGCGTGATAGAAGACATAATCGCCGTCGCTGATCATCTCGCCGAATTTCTCGACTATCCCCTTCATGAACTGTTCGCCGTTCCAGACGGCTATGATCTTTTTGAGCATTTTCATTTTCTCCTAGTTCGTAAAAACTATAATAATAATCGGCACGACGAAAAACAACCCCAGCATGAAAACAATCGCCCACCTCTTCGATTCGGCCGCCAGTTCGGCAAGGCTCGACGCGCAGAAAATCGGGATCCTCTTGAGCGGGTAAAACACGCTCACTCCGAGAATGTTGAACGTCAGGTGCGCGAAGGCGGTCGTCACCCCGATCGTATTTACGGCCTGGCCCGAAACGGCGCTTACCGTGGCAAGCGAGGCCAGTATCGCCGTGATCGTGGTTCCGATGTTCGCCCCGAGGGTATACGGATAACACCGGTTCAAAGTGATCACACCCGAGGCGACGAGGGGCACGATCAGTGAGGTCGTTATCGAGCTGCTCTGTACGATCGAAGTGAGAAGAAGGCCCAGCAGGAAGGCGATGCCGTCGTTCCTGAAAAGGAACCTGTTTATGAAGACCTCGGTCCGGCCGATGATCAGCGACTTCATCACCTTGACCAGGAAAAGAAGAGCTGAAAACATGATCCCCAACGAAAATATCAGCAATATAATCCCCGCCGTGATGTCATGGAACCCCAGCACGCCCGCCAACAATCCTTCGATCGCATCGGCCGCCGGATCGAGTATGACCCCGAGCGGACTTGTGATGTTGGCCCCCCCGGCGCCCTCGAAGACCCTCGTCAGAGACAGGGCGAGTTTCTGAATCAGGTGAAAGTTCAATTCTATGGGGAAGAAGACAAGGACGGTGAATATGTTGAAGAAATCGTGAACGACGGCCCCCGCGAAGGCCCGTTTGAACTCGAGCTTCCTCGTGACGAAGGTCAGGGAGACGATCAGGTTCGTTATGCTGGTCCCTATGTTGGCCCCCATTATTATAGGGATTGCGTATTCGAGCGGGAGGACTCCCGATCCCGTGAGAGCGACCGTCAGGGATGTCGTCATCGAGGAGCTCTGAACGATCGCCGTGGTGAGAATCCCGATGAAAAGCCCAACGAAGGGATTGGAACAGGAGCAGACGAGCCGTTCGGCGAAATCCCCCCCGAAAAGGTTGAATGAGATGCCGAGAAGCTTGATGCTGAGAAGGAACAGGTACAGCAGCGTCACGACCGCCAGGAAATTCGCTATATGCTTTCTTCTCTGATCCAAGAATCCTCTCCGAAGTTCCATGGGGAAGGCAACGATTTAATTTCCTCACGGCATGTCCGCGGCAGACGGTATTATAATACGGGACGGCAGTCAAGCAATCTTATGGGTGGATCGCGTGAAAAAGCCCGGCAGCCGAATCGTCTCCTGACGAGGCAGCCGGGCTTTCAACGGCCCGAAAAGTCCCGAACAAGGTGCGGGGTTCATCTTAAAAGGACCATTTTCATCGTCCGGACAAGATCGCCCGCCTCTATGCGGCAGAAATAGACCCCGCTCGCCGCCGTGTTTCCGAACCGGTCCCGCCCGTTCCAGGTCTCTGTGTACACCCCCGCCGGCCGCGATTCGTCGACCAGGACGTCGACGAGGCGCCCCGCGACGTCGTATATCTTCAGCGACACCCTCGCCGGTTCGGCGATCGAGAATTCTATCCTGGTAACCGGGTTGAAGGGGTTGGGGTAGTTCTGCTTCAGATACGACGCTGCCGAAGGAATATCGCCGCCCGTGGTTCTGTCTATGGAAAAGAGGCTGTCGCTCGCGTCCTCGCCGAAAAGGAGCGCCGGATCGAAGGCGACCACCCTGACGACGCAGGAATCGGATGAGATATCGGGGGCTATCCAGGCGAAAAGGGCGTCATTCTGCTCGCCGTGGGCGATCAGCGTGAAATCGGCGCCCGCGTTGCCGGAGAAATAAATGCTGACCGAGTCGACCTGCCTGTCATCAACGGCCGACCAGCGGATTTCCATCGTATCTCCCGGCGCGAAGGTCTCCGCGCCGTTTGGATTAAGGACCACGACGACGGGAGGCGTCGTGTCAGGCCCAGAAGTGCAGCCGCCGGCCGCCGCCGAATACCCTCCGGCATAACCGTTATCGTCGACGAGGTTGACGCGGTAATACATGCATCCGGAAACCGGATGATCCTGGAAACCGTTCTCTTCGGCCGGAACCGAACCGATGAAGTTCGCGGCGCACGGGATGAATCCGGCTGAAGTGTCGGCGTAAACCGCGTAGTAATCGAATCCCCCGGGGAGCCTCGGATCCCACGAGAGTGTGATCGTCGTATCGCCCGAAGCCTCGGCTGCGAGGTTCAGCACCAGGTCCGGAGCTTCGGTGACGGCGCCCGGGCCGCCGAACATGCCGATATCGGACCTCGAGCCGTCCGGATCGAAAAGCGCCGGATCGCCGGCGTCGAGAGCGGCGGAGAACACGGCGAGCTGGTAATCGCCGCCAGGCGCGCCCGCGTATTCGGGATTCCCGACGATATTCGTCGCGTCCGGCACGATTGTGACGACGTCTTCCGGTATATTGCCGAAGCAGCCGTTGTACTGGAAGACGATGTTGGCCTGATCCGTCGACTGGAACCCGTTCGGCGCGCCGTACGTCACGAGGTTGTTCCTCGCGTCGAGGGAAACCGCCGCCGAAAGGAAAACGTTTCCTCCTGCGTAAAGGGCGTTATTGCCGTCGATCGTGTTGTTGACCCACCCTCCCCAGGTGCTGTCCGCGTATATCCCTCCGCCGATCACGCTCGAGACGTTCCCGGCCACAAGCGAGTTGGCGATGTCGAGCCGTTCCCCCCTGTGCCATATCCCTGCGCCCGACGCGGAAGACTCGTTGCCTTTTATGACGCTGTTCACGATCGAGACCGGCGAATGGTCGCCGCAGAGGCCGGCCCCGTTCGACAGTGAATGATTCGAGAGGATCGAATCCCCGGATGTGGAAAGGGTGGAAAGTCTCGCGTAGATTCCTCCCCCCTCCCTGTAGCCGGTGTTGGAGCTTATGACGTTGCCGGACATCGCGACGTTCGAATGAAGGGCGTAGACGGCCCCCCCGTTCCTCGTCCCCGAATACTCCTGATTCGACAGGGATCCGGATATCGTATTGCCCGAGATCGTCGCTGAAGCCTGGTAAAGATAGATCCCGCCCCCGCTCTGCGCCCTGCATCCCGTGATGGAATTGTTCTCGATCGTCACCGTCCCGTTGTAGCAGGCGATCGCCCCCCCTCCGCTGAATCCCGAAACGCTCGTAAAACCGCAGTTCGTGATGATGTTGTCCCTGATCGACGCGGGCGAGCCATAGACGAAGATACCCCCGCCGTATATCCCGTTGGCCGGCAGGATGGCGGCAGTGCCCGTCCCGCCCGTGATCGTGAACCCCTCGATGCCGGGAGTCCCCGACGCGATCGAAACGAAGGAGACGGTGCTGCCGCTCGCCTGGATCTTGGTGAGATAAAGAGACGGATCCCTCGAAATGAAACCGGGGCTCCATCCGCCGTACAGAAGCACGGGTCGATCGATCGTCACGGCGGAGGTGTACGTCCCGGCCTCCACAAGTATCGAATCTCCCGGATCGGCCGAATTCACGGCGTTCTGTATGGTGCGCGCCGCCCAGGCCGGGAGCGAGTACGGGTAAATGTTCCCGCCGGTGAGGGAAACGTAGCGGCGGTACCCCTTGATCGTGAAATCCTCGTCGCTCGAATCCGACCCTCCTGCGACGCCGCCGGCGTAGGCGACGACCTTTATGCGCGCGGAGCTCACCGGGAGGTTGGGCACCGTCCAGTCGTAGGTGTTCGCTCCGACCAGCCCCGACGCCACCGTAAGACCGTAGCTCGCCCCGCTGTCCAGGCTGAGGAATATGCCGATCGAATCGGGAATGTCCCCCTCCACCGTCCAGCTTATCTCATGAACATCCCCGACCTGGAGAACCTCCCCCCCCGCTGGAGAGGTGACGGCCACGGCCATCCCGTTGACCACGAACGACATCATCGAACCGCTGGCCGACACCGAGCGGATATCGAAACCGCATGCTTCGTTCGTGTAGCTGATGTTGTTCGGGACGGAGGTGCCGGTGAATTCCGTCGCGTTCCCCTCCCTGAAATAATCGGCGTCGTCGCCGCCGTTCTGATTGAGCTCCAGGTGCTGCGTCCCGCTCGCCTCCTCGAGATCGACGAGAAAGTGCGTCTGGTCGTCGTTGTCGGGCTGATTCGAGTCGATATGCCAGATAAGCAGCCCCCTGCTTGCGCCCGGAAGGGCCGAATCGAAACCCACCCCCTGCCTGTTTTCCACCAGGAAATACTCGTTGCCGGCGAATCCCACGCGGATCTTGTAGAGATTGGTGGAGGTCTCCGCCTGGGAAACCGCGTAGAACCCTCCCGTGGTTATCAGCGAAGGCATCGACCATCCGAGCCCCTCCTTGCAGAAGGCGCTCGGATGGGACGGCGTCGTCCCGCCGGAACCGTTCCACGATCCCCCGGCCATCAGGCAGAAATTCCCCACCCCCTCGCTGTCGTAATCGTAGTCGTAGAGGTCGGGGAGCCCGAGGAAATGCCCCGTCTCGTGGCAGATGACGCCGATCCTCGTGATCCCCCAGGTCGAGGGGCTGGAATCCCACCCGCGGCGGGCCGGTTCGGTGTGATAGGGACGCATCCTGATCCCGTCATAGATCAGGGTCGTCGAGAGATACCCCTGGTGCGACCAGATATAATTGGGATCGTTGCCGGAATATTCCTCGCCTCCACCGGCGTGTATGATCGTAAGCCCGTCGACCCATCCGTCGCCATCCCCGTCCACCGTCCTGAAATCGAACCCCCTCGCCTCGAGCGCGGCCAGCGCCTCCTGCACCATCGTGCGCGGCCTTATGTCGTATCCGTAGATGTTGTTCGCGCCGTAGTAGGCGTACCCCTGGCTCACGGTGACCGGCTCCACGACGGTCGACTGCACGATCAGCGTGCCGTGCGACACCTCGCTGAAATAATCCTTCACCGAGCCGAAGGCGCCGTCGGTCGAATAACCTGTCTGGTTGAAGAGATCGTCGAACTGCTGCCTCGTGCTCGAGACCGTGAGGTCGGTGTAATTGACGAGCACCACGAGGTTGCGCATCGTCCCCGCCGGGGGGAACATTTCTATATCATCGGAGCCGGCCTGCAGCCAGTCGGGTTTTTCAGAGGCCTGGATCAGGCTCTTCACGTCCGGTTTGGAGAGGCCGGCCGAAGAAGGATCGACGCTGCCGGCAATATGGGAGGTCGGCAAAAGCCTTCCGAGCTCCTGGCGCGCGTAGACCCATGTCCTGCCATCGGCGGAGAGGACGATCGGATACCCCGTCTCGTCGGTATTCCAATGCAGGTATTCGTCGCCGAAGAGATATATCTTCAGGACCGACCCGTCGGGCTGGACAGCAAACAACGGCTCGGAGTTTGCCTTAACAGCGTGGGCCTGACCTCCCGGTATCAGGCAGAATAATAGCGCAAGGCTGGCTGCAAAGAGAGTGATCCTGCCGCGAAAAAGGTTCGACGAGGTTCGAAACCCCTTGAATACAAAGCGGATGGGCGTGGACTGGTGCATTTGTCACTCCTTTTTCGCCGGTACCGGCTTTTTCGACAAAAGGATGCCTGGTCGAAACAACCAGGCCACATGGTAATATTATAGATTATTTAATATTTATTATCAATAGGAGCCTTTACTCATTACATTCGTGCATCTGTTTTTGCGATAATCGAATTGATCGGCGACGACGTCCCTTTTGACCGGAGATGCCCCCCGATCGGCAGGCGATTCGCCTCCCGTTGCCAGGCGGGACCGCCCCTCTCATGAATTTGCTGGACTCCCGGCGGATGGCGGATATACTGGGGATTCGTTTTCGAGAGAATGGCATGCCGATTCGGAAAGGAAATGTTCATGAAATCGAAGCTCCCAGACATAGGAAAGATATCCCCCGAGGTATTCGAGGAACTGATATACCCGCGGCTCGGAAGGAAACGCGGCTCGATCATCGTGCCGCCCCAGAACGGCGTCGACGTCGGCATCGTCGAGATCGGAGGGCAGGCCGTGGCCATCACCACCGATCCGGTCTTCATCGTGCCGGAATACGGGTGGGAACGGGCCGCGTGGTTCGCGATTCACATTCTCGCCTCCGATATCGTCACGAGCGGGCTTCCCCCGACCTATCTATCGATCGACCTCAACCTTCCGATGGAGATCACCGAGGCCGAGCTGGAGACGATGTGGACCGTCATGCACCGCGAATGCGAGAAACTCGGGATGGCGGTGATCTGCGGCCACACGGCGAGGTACGGGAACTGCCACTACCCGATGGTTGGAGGGGCGACGGTCATCGCGGTCGGCCCGAAGGACGCCTACGTCACGCCGGCGATGGCGAAGGCCGGGGATCACGTCGTCATCACGAAAGGGCCCGCCATCGAGGCGTCGGGGATCTTCGCGACGATGTTCCGGGACAGGATCGAAAAAGCAATCGGAAAGCCGTTCGCGGAAAAATCGCAGGAGATTTTCTACAAGATGTCGGTCGTGGAGGACGCGGAGGCGGCCGTTTCGGCGGGCATTCGCGACAACGGCGTGACGGCGATGCACGACGCCACCGAGTGCGGAATCTGGGGAGGCGTTTACGAGCTCGCGCAGGCGGCGGGGCTCGGCGTGATACTGGACAAGGACGCGATCGTCGTCGAGGACGGGGTAAAGGAGATATGCAGCCTTTTCGGGATAAAGGATCCATACGCGGCGATCAGCGAGGGGACCCTAATCCTCTCCTGCCGGCCGCACCGCTCCGCGGACATCGTCCGGGCCTTGAAGGAGCGCGGGATATCGGCCTCTGTGGCGGGAGAGCTGACCCCCGCCGCGAAAGGGATGACCCTGGTCGAGGGTGGAGCCGAGCGCCCCTTCGCCCATCCGAGGGTCGATCCTTTCTGGAAGGCCTTCTTCGATTCGATGGGGCAGTGACAATCGCGACGCTTCGGATTCAGGGAAAAACGGGGGGAGGCTTTCGACGGCTTCCCCCCTTTATCATATCCGCGTCGCGCTATCGATGCAGCCGGCCCGAGAGGAAAACTTACCGCGCTCCGAGGACGATCTTCATCCTCTTCTCCTCCGCGCCCCGAAGCACGACGATCTCGGTTTCGTCCCCCGGGCTGAACGATTTAAGCAACTCCGAATATTCCTTAAGGCCGGAGATTTCGCGGCCGCCGAGGCCGATTATAACGTCGCCCGGCAGGATGCCGGCCTTCTCGGCCGAAGACGCAGGCGTCACCGAGGCTACCCTGACCCCCTTGCCGGACCAGGCGAAATCGGGCATGCATCCCGTGCCGGCCCTTCTAGCGCCGCTTCCCTGGGGGGCGCCGCCGGGCCGGGAACCTTCTTCGCCGGCGGCCCCGCCGCCGCTTTTTACGCCGGCGCTCTCCCGCGCGGCGGGCGGCCCCGTAAACTCGAGAGGCTCCTCCCTGTCGGCGAGATATATGAGGGCTTCCCTGGCGAGCGAGGCGACCCTGACCAGGCCCCGGGCGTCAATTTTATCCACAGTGTCCCCCGGTCGGTGGTAGTCGCCGTGGGGGCCGGCGAAGATCTGGACCGCCGGGATGCCGGCTTCAATAAAGCTTGCCTGGTCGCTCGAATCGAGCTCGAGGGTCGGCATCTCCGCCTCGACGCCGGTCACATAACCGCTCCCCATGAAGATATGCCTCCACTCGCGCGCGCTCGATGTCCCGAGAACGAGGACCTTCCGTTCCCCGAGCCTTCCGACCGTGTCGAGGTTGATCGCGCCGATGCACCTTTGCGCCGGGAAGCGCTTCGACGAGCTTATGTAACGGCGCGATCCGCGAAGCCCGCTCTCCTCGGCGGTGAAGGCGGCGAAAACGATGTTTCTCGCCGGCTTGACCGTTCCGGCGAGTCGGGAAGCGAGCTCTATCATCACGGCTACCCCGCTCGCGTTGTCGTCGGCCCCCGGGTGGACCTTTCCCTCGTCTCCCGAGTTAACGTCGGGCCATCCGAGGCCGAGATGATCGTAATGGGCGCAGATGACGGCCGAGGCGTCCCCCGGCCCCTTCTTTGCTCCCGGCAGAACGCCGATGACATTGACCAGCCTGCCGACCGTCCCCTTCCCGTCGACGGCCCCCTCCCAGCCCTGGAAGAATGTGCCGTCGTCGCCCCCCGGCTCGAGCCCCGCTTCGGCGAAACGGCGGGCGATATACATGGCCGCCTTTTCGATCCCTTCGGTCCCCGGCGCGCGCCCGCCGCACTCCGGCCCGGCGAGGAAGGCGATATCCTTCATCATCGATGCCGCCGAGAAGACGGGTGGAAGAACGGCCAGGGGCTCGCGTGGAGGAAGCCCTTTTTCGACCGGCGCCCCAGGCCCCGATCCGCCCCCCGCCCTGCCCGGCATCCCCGCCTCGATCGTGATTCTATCCCCTGCGTCGCGCCTCACCCCGGATACCATCGGAGAATTCACCGCTTCCCACTGCCCCTTGACGATATTGACCGGCTCGGCCCCCTCGAATACGAGGTGCCCGTATTTCCCGTAGTGGGGAAGCTTGGCGAGAAGCCCCGGCACGGCTCCGGGATCGCCGAGCGCGAGCCAGACGAGAACGGATCCCGGATCGCCGGGATGCCGGACGGAAACAACGGCGCTGTTCCCCTCATACGTGAGGGTCGTGCCGCCGAACCTGAGCGAATCGGCGTCGATCGACGCGTCGCAGCCGCGGAGCCCAACTTCTATCAGATTCCTGAACCTGTTCCCGCGCCCGAGAATCCATACCGGCATGCCGGCCGGCAGAGCCTCGATCGCGCCGTCTTCGACGACAAGGACGCTCAGAGTCGAATCACCGGCCCAGGCCTCGGCGATCGCGCGATACCCCTCCATCATCGGATCGCCGCCGGCCGACGGAAGGACGACGGCCACCCTCTCCGCGCCGAAGGCGCCGGAAAGGGAAGGCGGTATCTCATCCGGATGAAGGCGCCTGAAGAGGTCGAACTCCGGGTCTATCCTCACGGAAACGGGCATCCCCCTGAACTCGAACCTGTAATCTTCCTCCGCGCCGTCCATAGAAAGGGTCCTCACCGCGACGCTGTCTGTGAATGATACGGCCGCGTCCACCCGCAGCGAGTACGGTCCTCCTTTTTGAATCTGGGC
>JALOPX010000191.1 GCA_025453655.1 Candidatus Krumholzibacteriia bacterium | reverse complement strand
CTGGAGGATTTCGCCCTGATAATCGGAAGGGAGCGACGATGAACCCGCCGGCAGTCCGCGTATCGGATCTTCGCTGCGTAATATCCGGGAGACGGATACTCGATTCCGTCTCCATGGAGATCGGCGCCGGATCGCGCACGTCGATACTTGGACCGAACGGGGCGGGCAAAACGACGCTGTTGAAATGCCTGATGAGAATAGTTCGGGCCTCCGCCGGAAGAATCGAGATCATGGGGGAGGAGATCGGCGATTACAGCCAGAGAAGGCTCGCCCGCCGGATAGGCTACGTCAGCCAGAATACGGCCGGCGAGATTCCATTCTCCGTCGAAGAGTTCGTGCTTCTTGGAAGGTATCCACACCTCAGCCCTTTTTCGAACGTGGGAAAGGAAGACAGGGACATCGCGGCGAAAGCGCTCGAGTCGACGGAAACCTCGCATCTTTCGGGACGGATGTTCGAGACTCTCAGCGGCGGGGAAAGGCAGATGGTGCTCATTGCGGCGGTTCTGGCCCAGGGCGCGGATATCCTTCTTCTCGACGAGCCGGCCGCGTTTCTCGATCCGCGCCACGCGTCCCAGGTGGATCGAATCCTGGAGGACCTGAACGGGAAGATGGGCCTGACGGTGATTTCAGTCACCCACGACGTGAACAACGCGATTCTGGCGGGAGACAGGGTCGTCGTCCTGAAATCGGGATCAGTCCTGTATTCCGGGGAGCCGTCGGCCATGACGGGCTCCGGGATACTCGAAGAGGCCTTCGGCAAGACCTTTATTTACGGCAGGCACCCCGTGACAGGAGATCTTATAACCATTCCGGATGCGATAAGAAAATGAAAGATAATAAAGCATGGACGGTGTTTTTGATCGCGGCGATCTCCGTGGCCGTTCTTGTTTCGGCGCCGTTTTTCGGCGTCGAGCGGATAACGCCGGGCATGGCGCTGAGGGACGGGATCAGCGGGGTGAAGGCCGATATTTTCTGGAATATAAGGGTTCCCCGCATAATCGCCGCATTCGTGGCGGGGGCGGCCCTCGCCCTGAGCGGAATGACCTTTCAGGCGATGTTCAGGAATCCCCTGGCGACCCCGTTCACGCTCGGCGTATCGAGCGGGGCCGCTTTCGGCGCGACACTCTACATTCACCTCGGGGCCCCGCTTCTCGTTCTCGGGCTTCCCGGGCAGTCGCTCAGCGCTTTCGCCTGGTCCGTCGCGGCGATATTGCTCGTCTACGGCCTGACCAGGGCGCGCCGAGGTTTCTCCACGGCGACCATGCTCGTCTCCGGGGTGGCTGTGAACTTTCTATTTTCAAGCGTCATACTATTCATGCAGTACTTGAGCGATTTCGACAATTCCTTCAGGATGGTAAGATGGTTGATGGGCGGGTTCGAGATAGTGGGTTATGAGCCCGTATATTCCCTGGCAGCCTTCGTCGTCCCCGGCTCGCTGATCGTTTTCATGTCGCTTAAGGAACTGAACCTGTTTACGCTCGGGGAGGATATGGCCGCGGGAAGGGGCATGAATGTAGACAGGATCAGGGCCCTTCTTTTCTTCGCGACCTCCCTCATGGTGGGAGGCGTGGTGGCTGTATGCGGGCCCATCGGGTTCATTGGAATGATGTCGCCCCACATATGCAGGCTTTTCACCGGGGCGAACCATCGATATCTCGCTCCGGCGACGGTAATGTTCGGCGGCGCATTCCTGGTATTCTGCGATACGATCGCAAGAACGCTGATCGCGCCCGCTGAAATACCGGTCGGCGTGATAACGGCTCTTCTGGGTGGACCATTCTTCCTCTGGCTTCTTGTCGCTGGATTTTCCGAGGCCGGGCTGACCGGGAGAAGGGCATTTGCCGGGCGCGACCGGCACGGTGAGGAGGACGGGGGTGGGAAGGGATGACGGGCGATGTCTTCGATCTCAGGAAATTCTCGATCCATGACGGCCCGGGAATCAGGACCACCGTCTTTTTCAGTGGATGCCCGCTCTCGTGCTGGTGGTGCCACAATCCCGAGGGAATCGGCCTGCCGGGAAGCCGGCCTCCCGGTTTTACGCTCCGAAAACGGTCGAGGCCGGTGCTGGACGAAAGATCCCGATTCATGGGTTTTGGAGTAAGTGCGGAGGCCGTCATGACGGAAATTCTCAAGGACAGGGCGTTTTACGAACAAACCGGAGGCGGAGCCACGTTTTCAGGCGGCGAACCGATGATGCAGGCGGAGTTCCTTGGGGAATTGCTCGGTCTTTGCGCCGGGAACGGGATCGAAACCGCTCTCGACACGTCGGGATATTCGCCATGGCATGAATTCGAGAAAATCGAAAGCATGGTCGGCCTCTTTCTCTTCGATCTTAAATTGATCGACGACAGGGATCACGTGCGGTACACGGGCTTATCAAACTCGCTCATCCACGAAAACCTCGCGAAACTCCACGACCTCGGCAGGAGGATATGGATTCGCGTGCCGCTCATACCCGGGATAACCGACGGCCCGGGGGAGATCGATTCGATTGTCGCATTTCTTCGTGGTTATGATAAAATAACGAAGGTGTGCCTGCTTCCATACAACAGGATGGCGGAGGACAAGTTCGCAAGGATGAACATCGTGTACAGGCCTGGGAGACTTCAGGCTCAGCATGACGGTTATCTTTACGCGATCAGGGACAAATTCTTGGAGGCCGGCTTCGACGCGTCGATAGGAGGGTGAGGGCCCATTGAACGAAAGAATCAGACGGCTCCGTGAACAAAGCCTGAAATCGGCGCCGGAAATATCGCCGGAACGCGCCCTGCTTCTAACCGAATTCCACAGGGATATGCTTCCAGAAGGGGTTTCGACTCCCATTGCCAGAGCGATGGCCCTTGAATACATACTCGCGAAAAAGAGAATCTGCATAAACGAGGGGGAATTGATAGTCGGCGAGCGCGGGCCGGGACCGGGAA
>JALOPX010000078.1 GCA_025453655.1 Candidatus Krumholzibacteriia bacterium | reverse complement strand
GACAACCCGGGCCAGCTCAGGAAGACGATCCATCTTCTCTTCGCGATGACCCTGCTCCTTTCCCTCAACGGGATACTCCAGTACTTCAGGGGTTACGACATAGCCGGGCAGACGGCGTACGAGGGAAGGATAAGATGGATCGGCATCTTCTCGGACCCGAACGACCTGGGGCTCACGATCCTCGCCTTCACCCCCCTTGCCGTGATCAATCTCCTGAACGGGAAGAACTCCGCCCCGCGAAGGATCCTCTGGGGGATCGCGATGGCAGTGCTCGTGTACGCCTTATATCTCACCAACTCGAGGGGAACCTTCATAGGGCTTCTAGCGATACTGATCTTCGTGATGTGCAAAAGGATCGGTTTGGCCAGGGGGCTCGTGGTCGGAATCATTCTCGGATCACTGCTGCTCGTCGCCGGGCCGAGCCGCATGTCCGACATGTCGATAGACGAGGCTTCCGCGAGCGGCAGGATAGACGCGTGGGCCACGGGGCTCAACCTCCTCCTTTGGCGGCCGATCCTCGGGGTCGGATTTCACAACTTCACCGAGCATCATCATCTTACCGCGCACAACTCGGTCGTGCTCTGCATGTCGGAGCTGGGCCTTGTGGGCCTTTACGTCTGGCTGCTGTTGATATACTCCTCGTTCAGGGATATGGCGATCGTGCAGAAATATGCCAGGGGAACCGAGTTCGCGACATACGCGGAATTGATGCAGCTCTCGCTGGCCGGCTTCTTCGTGTCGGCCTTTTTCCTTTCGAGGACTTACAACGAAGTGCTTTACATCATCATCGCCGTCTGCACCCTCCTTTCATATTACGCGAGGGACCGTTTCGGGTACAGCCAGCATCTCTTCCCCGTGCGCCTTCTGATTCAGACGCTCGTCTTCATGATCGGCCTCATAGCGGCGATCAAGGTTCTGGTAATGTTATAGGATGGAGGAAAAACCGTTGCTAAAGGATGTCCGCATATGGCTGCCCTCATACATCGCCCGGAAAGCCGGGACGGGGAGGGCGCGGCGGCCCGTCAGCATCCTGTTCGCCTTCGCCGACCATTTCGAGCCGGCGCAGAAGCCCGACGACTCCCTCGAACTGCAGGCGGGGCGGGTCAGTGATTGGATAGAGGGATACGAGAGATGCTACGCCGGCCGCGCGGACAGCCTCGGCCGGCCTCCGCGGCACACCTATTTCTTCCCCCAGGAACAGTACGATCCGCCGATCCTCGACATGCTCGCCCGGCACTGCCGCAGGGGGTTCGGCGAGGTCGAGATACACATCCACCACGACGACGACACCCCGGAAGGGTTCGTCGAAAAGATCAACACGTTCAAGAAACAGCTCGAAAGCCACGGGCTTCTCCCCGTGGACCGCGCGACGGGCGCGACGGCTTACGGATTCGTCCACGGGAACTGGTCGCTCGACAATTCCCGCAGGGACGGGCGCTGGTGCGGGCTCAACAACGAGCTGACGCTGCTTCGCGACACGGGCTGCTACGCCGATTTCACCCTCCCCTGCTCGCCGGCCGACGGGCAGACGAGGAAGGTAAATTCGATATATTTCGCCGACGATGACCCGCTCCGCCCGAAATCGCACGATACGGGCAGGGAGGTCGTCTTCGGAGGCAAAGGCTCGGGGGACCTGCTTCTGATACAGGGACCGCTTGCACTGAACTGGAGGAAACGCTCGAGGGGTTTCCTGCCGGGCATAGAGAACGGCGACGTCAGCCTGACGAACCCGATAACGCGCGACAGGATAAAACTCTGGATCGATACGGGGATCTCGGTGAAGGGAAGGGAGAGCGTCGTCTTCGTCAAGGTGCACACTCACGGGGTCAAACCGAAGAACACGAGGATGCTCCTCGGCCCAGAAACCGCGGACGGCCTCGGGCTGCTCGAGACCGAATTCAACGACGGGAAGAATTTCATCCTGTACTACGTGAGCGCGCGGGAGATGGCCAACGTTGTCCTGGCCTTCAACGACGGCGCCGACCTTCCGGTCGGAGAGCTTCTCGACTACAGGTTCGTTCCACGGTAAAAAGAGCCGCGCGGCGGGCCCTGAAAAACCGGAGGGCGGCCATGCTCGCGCCTGCCGCCCTGCCGGTCATCTTCGCAGTCTCCGTCGAAGAAAAATCTAATTCACGACGAGAATCACCCTTTTCTCGGCCACGCTTCCGCCGGCCGTCGTGATCACGACGAAATACCTTCCGCTCGCAACACCCACCCCCGAGCTGTTCTCGCCGTTCCACGAGAGGGTGGTGGAGCTCTCCCAGCTCTCGTCCCACACCTTCTGCCCTTTGAGGTCGTATATCCCTATCCTGCCGCTCTCGGGCAGGTTGCCTATCGTCAGCGCACCGTCGGCCGGCTTGAACGGTATCGGGTAGATTGCGACCCCCGCCGAGGCGAGATCGCCGTGCCCGCCGTCATCAGTGTCGTTGTCTATCTCCACGGCCGCGAGGCTCGCGTCCGCCGCGTCGGGGCCGGAAATCCCGGTTATGAGAATCGACGCTTCGCCGCATTCCAGATCAGGATCCTCCGCGGCCGACAGGGTCACGGCCCTGGGGACGTACCAGTCGCCCGCGCTGAAGACCAGCGAGGCGCCCGACTCGACTTCGATATCGGAGTCGCCCCCCGCCCTGCTCACGGAAACCGAAAGATCCTCCGAAGGGATCGAGCTCAGCCTCACGGTGAAACCGGCCGTGCCGCCCTCCGGAACCTCGAGCGAGGACGGTTCGAGCACGAAGGTCAACTGCTCGGCCGTGCCGGAAGTAAGGAAGGAAAAATCCCCTGAGATCGTAAGGTCCTTATACTGCTCGCCATGGCTGACCGCGCGGATAAAATATATGGATCCCGCGTCGAGACCCGAGATCTCCATCGAATGCTCCGTCGCGAAAACCGTCTCCTCGGAGCTCTCAACCGCGCTCGACGCGCCCATCTTCCAGTACTCCAGGCTCCCGACCGTCGGGGAGAGGGTCGACCATTGCACTAGCCATGTCGATTCCCCCGTCTTTGTCACCGAATCGATCCTGCATTGATCGGCCAGCCAGGCCGGGTCGCCGCTGAGTATCGTCAGGGCGGAGACCGCGTCGGAAAAACCGCTCGTCGAGCCGACGTAGTTTCTCGATCTCAGCCTGTAGTAATACCGCACGCCGGCCTGAAGGCCGGCGGCATCATCGTAGACGCTCGCCGAAACGCCGACGGCGGTTATAAGGGTGTAATCGGTGATGATCGGTTCCGCGTCGGTCGCCGCGGCCGCGCGGTAGACGAGAATTTCCGAAACGGAAGGATCGGCGATCGGATTCCATGTCACGGCGTATGAGATGGCTGATTGCGCCTGGAGACTCGTGGCTCCGAGCAGGATGGTCAGACCGGCAAGGCATAAAATCTTCCGGGTGCTCATTCTTTTTCCCCCCGTGCGTCGAACGGAATGTAATGCTTCGATGATGCAGTTGTCAACGCCAACGAACCGGAGGAGCAAAATGCGAAATATTTCGCCTTTTGGATTGTCGGGTCGGCGGCCGAAGGCAGCCGGCGCTTCGCAGGAAGATCCTTCCGCACGTTCCCGCCTGTTTCCCGGAGTTTCCAGTCGCCCCTCATTTTCTCTCCTGAGATCGATTAAGTTGTTGGCTCAATGGCTGTTAATTCCTCAGTAACAATCTGCTCAGGATCGAAACTGCATGGCGTATGCCACGTCAGGGACGCCCGGCAAACGACCGGATGGCGTCGGCGAATACCTCCGTGACCCTTTGCGCGTTTATTGCCCACGTCTCGGCCGGACACTCTATCGCGCTCCTGTCCCACTCCCTGCGAAGGCTCTCCTCGAGGGCGGCGCGAAGGCTCCTGTAGTCCCCGCATTCGAAAAGGATCCCGGACCGCGGCGTCACTATCTCGGGAATGCCGCCCGTCCTGGAGGCCACGACGGGGACCCTGCAGGCAAGGGATTCCAGGATCACGTTCGGAGTTCCCTCGTGAAGAGACGGCAGGCAGAAAACATCGGCGGCGTTGTACCAGTGCACCATCGCCGGATATTTCACGCCGCCGTGGAAAAATACCCTTCCCGAAAGCCCTTCAGAGACGGCCAATTGTTCCAGGTGGCCCTGTTCAGGCCCTCTCCCGAGCAGGTGAAGCTCGACGCCGGGAGGCTCCATCCCGGAAAGAGCCGCGAGAAGCAGGTCGATCCCCTTCACCGGCTTGAGGTTCCCGGCGAAAAGGATGATCTTCTTTTCCCTGCCGAGGCCGAGCAGGGATCTCGATCGATCCCGATCCCCGGGCTTGAAAATATCGCGGTCGACTCCGTTGTACACGACGTGAATCTTCGCCGGTTCGATCCCTTCGTATCTGAGCCTGGCGGCGAGATCCTCGTTGATCGAAACGATCCCCTGAGCCATCCGCATCGCGTCGAGCGCGAGATGCTTCCTCCCGGGGAACCTGAAATAATCGTTGATATCGCTCCCGTGAAGCCTGCAAACGATCGGCAGGCGGCAGGCCCCGGCGAGTTCGGCCACGGCCCTGCAGTCGGGATACGCCCAGCTCGCGTACACGATATCCGGCTCCAGATCCGCGGCGGCCCTCATGAAGGCCTGCCTGATCGACCAGAGGTAGAACCGCCAGTAGGCGTCCCGGAAGATCTTGGGCGTATAATAGTAGGTCGGAAAATCGAACTTCATGCCTGCGCAGTCATCCGGCGGGCCGGGCCTCGTGCCCTTCGCGAGAAGACCCAGCCTGTGGGGCCAGGCGAGAGGCACGATCGAGCGTATCTCATGAAGCTTCGCCAGGTGGACGAGCTGCTGCCTGTTGAAGGGGGCGAATCCCGGCCTCGATCTGTCCGGGAAAAGATTCGTGACGTATAAAACCCTCATGGCGCCAATATATCATCGGGTCCCTTTTTCGTCACCACTTTTTCCTCCTGCCACCTGTTCAGATAGAATTTCAGGACCATGAGGCCGAGGATACCCCCCGCGACGCGCGACACGAGATTGACGACGGCGGCGCCGACGGCTCCGTACTTCGGTATGAACACGATGTTGCCGGCGAAATTCAGCGTCAAATTGATGGACGCCATGATGACGAACAGTTGCGGCTTGTTTATCGTATGCCCAAGGAGGGTGAACGGATTGAGGATCGTGAGAAGTATGAAGGCTCCGACGAGGATCTGGAACAGCTGAATTGACGCCTCGTACTGCTGCCCGTAGAAGAAGAGCATCATCGGCCTCGCCACCACGATGAGTATCGCGCAAAGCGATCCCACGAGCAGCGTTATCTTAAGCGTATCCCGGAAGAACTTCGAAATCTCGCTCTTCTTCGTGAACTTGGAGACCTTCGGCAGGAATATCGTGTTGAGGGTCTCGGGCAACAGCTCGAAGGGCCTGATCATCGTGAAAGCCACGCCGTACAGCCCCACCTCCGACTCCTGCTTGAAATACCCCAGCATGAGGACGTCGAGGCGGTCGAAGAGCATGAAAAGGACGCTGAACGCGAACATCCAGCGGCTGTAGGCGAAGATCTCGCCGACGGGATATTTCGCTCCGTGCCCCTTCCCGTATAGCGCTCTCGGGATTATCAGGGAGGTTATCACGAAGGCGGTGAACACCTCGGCGATGTTGAAGATCAGGGTGCTGTTCACGCCGAGGAGCGCCTTCCACGCGAAAAGGAGTATCAGGCCGGTGCGCACCGCCTGGCCGGCGATGCTGATGACCGCCACGGCCTTGAATCTCTCCGTGACGCGCAGAACCGCGTCGGACTGGTTCCAGAGGTTCCAGACGAGGGCGCCGAACGCCGCGAGGCGCAGCGGATTGGTCAAAACCGGATTGTTGAAGATCCTTTCGGCCACCATCGGGGCGGCGAACCATGAGAGGACGACGAAGGCCCCGGCGGTCATCATCCTTATCAGGTATATCCGCCGGAAAAGGCTGATATAGCTCTCTTCCTCGCCTTTCGAATAGTGCAGGGACATCTTCCGGACCATCGTCGTCGTCAGGCCCATCTCGAGAACCCTCTCCGCGATCCCCATGACGACCGAGGCGATGGTCAGGATCCCCATCCTTTCGACGCCCAGGGTGCGGGCCACGACGATGGTCACGGCAAAACGCATGACGGCGGTGATGAGCCTGCTGGAATATATGTAGGCCAGGTCGCGCATGCTCTTGCGCGCGGACATATCCTTGAGGAAATCGATCCCTTTATGGAGAAGTTTCATAAGGCCCGCCGGGAATCCTTCAATTGATCAGCCTGCGAAGGCCGATGACCATCCTGCGGATCGGGTAGAACAGCCGGTCGTTCATGATGATCTTCTGCGTGATGAATTCTGAGCGCGAGAAGAGGTTCAGGAGCTTGATGGCCCAGTCCTCCTCTGCGAACTCGACCGTGACCCTGTATTTCTCGAAATCGCCGTCGATCTCTATATCGCCGGCGGAAATATTGCCGACGCCGCTTTCCCCGGCGACGCGGACATGCTCCGAGGAATACGGGTCGAGCCCGATCAGCCGCATCCCCGTGGCGTCGAGGGCGACGGGATCGGCGCTCGCGAGGATCACGCCTGCGTTTATCGGATAGCCGTTGATCGGCCCCCTGCCCTGCATTCCCACGATACCGTCCATGATCGAGATGCGCGGCGGAACGATCTTCGCTATGTCGGTGAGCATTTCGCTGAGATATTTATGCCAGATCAGCCTGTCCTTCCTCGGGACGCACCCCCACTGGTTCTTGAGGACCCCGGTGAACACGGTCGTCGCGTGCACCTTGAGGGCGGGAAGGGAGATGAAGTAATCGGCCTCGAGAAAGGTCCTCCCGAAATCCCATTTCCCCACGTGCCTGCTGTCGACCCACACCTTTTCGTCGCGGCTGAGGTTGACGGCCTTTATCGAATATTTTTTCGCGAGATCGTAGATCCCGTTCGCCTCGTAGGCCTGCTCCACCGTGTACCTGGCCCCGTCGGCTTCGCAGATCGTTATGTCGCCCGTCAGGTCCTTTAGATTCTTCACCACCGCCTCCGTCACCCCTATCGAGGTGTTGGCGGTATGTATCATTTCCTTGCGTTCCGTGCAGAGGTTGGGCTTCAGGACGACCTTCATGCCCCTCTTTATATCGCGGCCGGCTCCGCAGAAGGTCAGGGCCTCCCGCACGACCTCGTCGACGGAGCTTTCCCTGACGCTTCTTATTATCACACTGCTCTTTCCCATTTGCGTTCCTTTGTTATTTCCCGAATGATTGTTATGGATGATAAATCAATGCAATACCCCTGCCAAACAAATAATTTTGCGCATATAATTATTAAACTCCGCGGCGGCGATAAAATCGACGTCTTGCCTTCGAAAGCAAAAAAGGGCTATAATTCGCCCGGCTTTGAAATTCCGGCCCGCGTATTGCATAAGAGACTGTAATTCTAACGGCTTGTACGAATCGAGGACGCGTTGACGAAAAGACACCTTCTCGGCCATCTTCTGGGCATCGTGCCCTTCGGGACGGTCCGCGCGATGAGATTGCTTCATCGAGGCCGGCACCTTACAATCCTGACCTATCACAGGGTTATGGACAGGCCGGACTATTTCCCCTTCGACGAGGATCTGATAAGCGCGTCGACCCGGCAGTTCCGCTCCCATCTCGATTTCGTCACGAAGCATTTCGACGTAATCAATTTCCGCATGCTGGACGAATACATGGAAAAGAACGGGACCCTGCCCCCGAGGGCCCTGATCATCACCTTCGACGACGGGTACAGGGACAACCATGAGGTGGCCTGGCCGATCCTGAAGGAATACGGGGTCACGGCCACGATGTTCGTGACGGCCGGGTTCATAGGCCGCAGAAGGATGTTCTGGTGGGACAGGATAGCCTATATCGTCAAGACCTCGCCGAAACGGGACGCGCGGGCCGATATCCCGGGCGCCGCGCCGGTCGACCTCGGAGCCTTCCCCGACAGGCAGTCCGCGGCGCGCCATCTCATAAGGACGGTCAAGAACCTTCCCGACGGGGAAAAAGAGGATTTCATAGGCAGGTTCGCCGGGATCATGGGGGTATCCCTGAACGAGGACGAGCACACGCTCACGATGAGCTGGGACCAGGTGCGCGAACTGATCGCGGGAGGGATAGAGATCGGAGGGCACTCGGTCAACCATCCGATCTTCTCGAACACCGGCGAAGAGCGCCTTCGCGACGAGGTCTCCGGCGCGAAGAGGATCATAGAGGAACAAACCGGCGCCGCGGTGATCACCTTCGGTTCGCCGGGACGGGGAATCCTGACGGCGGAGGAAAAACCGATATTCGAGCGGAAGCTCAGGAGCGTCATCGCCGAAAGCGGATATAAATTCTGCACGATGTACCGCTGGGGGCTCGGTTACGAGAAGGGGTTCGAACCGTACGGCGTGCCAAGGATAAGCATAGAGAGTCACGACACGGATCGTCTTTTCAAAATAAAGCTCGCCTACCCGGAACTGCTCACCTATTGAGCGGCCTTGGGGGAAAGGAACCGGCATGAACCGCCGCGGCGCCGGAAAGAAGAGGGTTCTTTACCACCTGCGCACACAGGGCTCGGGCTCGGAGGGAATCCACGTCCGGGGGATGGTGAAGGCTTTCCGCTCGCTGGGGTACCGTGTCGATTTCATCTGGCCCCTCGGCGAGGGCGACCCCACGACGAGGGCCGGCGACAACCCCTACGACAGGAAGAAACGCAAATCGATCGTCGAGCTCGTGATTCCCATGATCCCCGGGCCCGTCTTCGCCATGATGGAGTACCTCTACAATTTCTGGGCCCTTCGTCGCTTCGAGGGGGCGCTTCGGAGCGAGGGCTGCGATTTCATATATGAAAGGCATTTCTTCTTCTCCTTCGCTTCGGGGAAGATCGCGAGGAAACACGGGATCCCTCTGGTCGTGGAGGTCAACGAGCTGGCCGGTTTCGAAAGGGTCAGGGGGAACCATCTCTCGGGCCTCGCGAGAAGATGCGAGCATTCCCTTTTTTCGAACGCCACGATCATATCGGTCGTCTCGAGCTTTCTCAGGGACAGGATAATAGCGCAGTACCCGGACATCGGGCGCGAAAAGATCGTGGTGATACCGAACGGGGTCGACGCCGATTTCTTCAGCCGCGCAGTCGACGGGCGAAGGGTGCGCGCGGAGCTGGGGCTGGAGGGAAAAACCGTTTTCGGTTTCGTCGGCTTCTTCCTTCACGTTTCGACCTGGCATGCCCTCGAGTGGTTCCTGCCGGCCTTCATCGACGCCGCACGGGAATACCCCGACGTCTCGCTCCTTCTCGTGGGCGACGGCCCGGGGCGCGCCGCGCTCGAGGAGATAGGGCGGTCAAGGGGCTTCTCCGACAGGCTGATATTCTCAGGAGCCGTGCCGAACAACCGGATCGGCGACTACATCGACGCCATGGACGCCGGGGTCATACCGCACACGAACGAATACCGCTCCCCGATCAAACTCTTCGAATACATGGCGTACGGCAAACCTGTCCTGGCCCCGCGCCAGGAGCCCGTCGAATCGATCGTCGGCGACGTACAGGGCAGTTTCCTTTTTGAGACGAAATCTGTGGAATCGTTGAAAAAAACGATATCGGTCATGATCGGGGAAAGGGAGAATTGGCCCGGGACGGGAAAAATCCTTAAGGATTTGGTAAAAAACAGCCTGACCTATGGGAAACACGGGGAAACGATCCTCAAGATGCTGCAATCATGCGAAAATGAAAACCGGTGAGTTTTTTGCGGCGGCCCCGCGGCGGCCGTTTTAACCGATATTTGACTCCGATTCTTGCATTGAATGCCACGCGGGCAAATACGGATTGATAAATCAGGAGGAATCCTGCATAAATAAGTATTATTAAAACGGCCGCCGGGGCCGGAGGATGGTGCGAATATGAACAGGACCTTATCGGGGCTCATACAGACAATATTGATCGTGAATATTCTCCTGCTTTCCAACGCGGCCGATCTGAAGGCGCAGGTCGGCGACTCGCACCCGAGGATATGGCTCAATTCGGAGACCAGGCCCGCCCTCATCGAGCGATACAACAGGAACACGACGAACGCGGGCAGGCTCAGGAGCTGGTGCGACACCAACATGAGCGCGAGCCTCGCCGGGTACGTCGATTCGCGGGCGCTCGGGAT
>JALOPX010000190.1 GCA_025453655.1 Candidatus Krumholzibacteriia bacterium | reverse complement strand
CGCCCTGTAAAAGGTGCGCGAATCCCCCACCGAAATGGGCATCTCGGGAAGAATGGGGCTTACGCCGCCCGCTTCGAACATGATGATCAGGTTGGGCGAATGCGTTTTCTGCGCGAGCATCGCCGTCGCGCAGGGGGCGCCGGTACCGACCCCCGCCGTCGCGCCGTCCTCGAGCTCGCGGGAGGCCACGCATATCATCAGTTCCATGGTGTTGTAATCAGCCATTGGCCACCTCTTTGTGGATCATGAGCTCCTTCCTGCGGAGTTCGATCATCTTTGGAAGGCCCCCGTTCAGGGCGACGTATTCGTAATGGTCCCTGCACCCGTAAATGTTTTTCTGCATGAAGGCTTTGAATGTCTCCGCGTCCTCCTCGGCCGCCAGCCATTCCCTGAGATGCTCCTCGTCGGAGAAATATTCGTACGCCATGTTCCCCGGGTAGGCGCCGTACGGTGTCTCGCACACGGCGTCGACGAGGAAGTAGGGTATCCTCGTTGCCGTGGGATCGCGCCTGATCTCGTCGTTCGGGACGAGCCTCTCGCACGTTATGATCAGTTTTTTGCTCGCCCTCGCCAGATCGTCGTCGGCGATCATGATCCCCCTGATGCGGCAGTTCCCGTAGATGTCGGCCTCGTGTACGTGGATGATGGAGACGTCGGGATAAAGCGCCGGTTGAAGCACGACCTTCGTGCCGGTGAAAGGGCATTCGACGATCTTCGCGGCGCTGTGGGTGAAGGTGTCCGTTCCCATGATCGTCCTCGTCGGGACGAACGGCACGCCCATTGTCGCGGCCTTCAGCCTCGCGGCGAGGCTGTAATTGCTCCATTCGGTGACCCTGACCCTGCCGCTTTGCATGTATCGGCGCGCGACCGGCGAGAGCCCCCTCGCTTCGAGGCCTATTATATAGGCGACGTCGCATCTGTCGAAGACCTCCCCGGCCGCGAGGATCTGGAAATCGTGGGTGGATGTGTGGCCGGCGAAGCCCATATTCCTTCTCCCCTGGCGGACTATCTCGTGGCACGCGGCGATCGGCGCCCTGTTCGCCCCGAACCCTCCTATCGCCAGGTACTCGCCGTCCCTGACGAACCTTTCGATCGCCTCCTTCAGGGGCATCAGCTTGCTAATCATCTTCCGCGATTTGGAGTGGAAAAACTCCCTTGCCCTGTCGGGATCGGGATCGGTGAAGAGCTCCCCGGCTCCCTGTTCTAAAACGTCCAACATATCCTCCCTCGTTGTATGATATCCCCCCTGCGAACCTTGTCGGGCGGTTCCTGGATGCGTCTCCGGTCCCCCGCCGCGTCATCGGGGCATATTATCGGTAATCCGCGGGAATTTCAAGTGAAGATGCGGGCGGATGTCCACGGGGCCGGATCTGAAAAGGCATGGGCGATGCCCATGTCCGGCCCGCGGTCATCCATCGTGTCTCCAACAGCCCCATCTCTCCCGGGCAGGCGGGGAAAAAGATAATTTTCGGCGGGGGCGCAACTTGGTGTTTGAATAATGACGGCTGCTGGATTACCATGAACGAGGTCGCCGAAATCTCCATGAAATCACCGTCGCGGGAGACGAAGCACGCTGCGACAGCCCGCGGCCGGATCCGCGGGAGCCGGCCGGATCGGCAGGGGGGAGGAAGATGAAAAGCACATTTGAACTTGTTGACGGTTCGATCATCCCATCCGCCGGCGGGCGGATCGACGTAGACGTGTACGTGGCTCCCGGGGAGGATGAGAAACGCGAGATAGCTGGCGTGATAGGGCTCGATCCGCACGACATCGAATCGGCGCTGGATCCCGACGAGATCTCGCGCGTTCAGTTCTACCCCGAGGGTGTCTATGTCATATGGAAGAGGCCGAAGAATCTCTCGGTCGACCAGCGCCTGAGACTGGACGTGACATCGGCCGGATTGTTCTACAACCGCGGCATGCTTCACGTGATCATGGGCGAGAGCGGCATCCCGTTCTCGGCCAAGGAGTTTCAGGGGGTCAGTTCGACGGTCGACGTGCTCCTCAAATTCTTCCTGCATACGGTGCATCATTATCTCGACCACCTCAAGGCGATAAAGCAGCTCACCGTCGATCTCGAATCCAAGATCAGCACGTCGATGGAGAACCGCTACCTGCTCCAGATGTTCGCCCTCGGAGAAGCGCTCATCTACTATCTGAACGCAATCGAGGCCAACGGCAGCACCCTCGCGAAGGTGCGGGCGTCGGCGGAGAAACTCGGGCTGACGAAGGAGCAGATCGAGATGCTGGACGACATCATCCTGGATAATTTCCAGTGCGCCAAGCAGGCCCAGATCTTCACGACCGTTCTTTCCGGATTGATGGACGCGCGCGGCACGATCGTCAACAACAACGTGAACGTTCTCCTGAAGAACCTCACGCTGATCAACATCATCTTCCTTCCGTTGAACCTGATCGCGAGCATCGGCGGCATGTCGGAGTTCAGCGCGTTCACGAAAAGCGTCGGATGGAAGATCTCGTACTCGCTCTTCTCCCTGGGGATGGTCCTCCTCGGATGGGCGACATGGGTGGTTCTCGTGCGCGCCATCGACAAGAAGCAGAGGGCCGAGAGCAGAATCAAACGTTGACCGGATCACTGCGAACAGAGCCTGAATATCTCGACGATCATCCTGACCGCCTTTTCCATATCCTCGACGAAAATGTGCTCCTCCGTGGAGTGTTCCATGCGGGCGCCTATCCCTACGACCGCCATCTCGATTCCGTGGTTGTTGTAGATCGACGCGTCGGTGAATCCCGTGATGAAGGTGGTTTTCGCGTCGATGCCGACCGTTTTGAGGGCCTTTTTCGCGATCTCGACGGTCTGTGAATCGGCCGGTATGTCGACCGCCCTGCAGAGATTGTCCACCCTGATATCGGCGGATGCCCCGTTGCGCTGCACCTCGGAGCGGATCGTCCTCACCATCTCGTCCGCGAGCGCCTGTCCCTTGTCGTGATCGAGG
>JALOPX010000189.1 GCA_025453655.1 Candidatus Krumholzibacteriia bacterium | reverse complement strand
TATATTTTTATTGATCATCTTCAAACAGGAAATGCGGTTTTTCGGAGGCGCTTCGCGGCGGGACGGCTTCCCGGTTCGTGACCGGCATGCGCGATCCTGACGGAAATGAAACGCGGCCGGCGCCACGGGAGGCGCCGGCCGCGGACATCGACCTTCCGTTATTTGCTTCGATCCGGATGGGGCGGAGTCTTTATCCTTTTGACGGGATTTTTACCCAGTTCCTCGAGAAGGTATTCAACAGCCTTCTCGATCATCGGTTCACGCCCCGCCTGTATCATCGTGGGATCGTCCCAGACGTAGATGTCCGGGGCGACTCCGACCGCCTCGACGTCCCATTCGCCTTCCGGATTCATGAAGGCGAACCCCGGGACCGCGAGGCCGCCGCCGTCGATGAATCCGGGCGAGAATCCGTATCCTATCAGGCCGCCCCAGGTCTTTTCGCCGATCAGCGGGCCGAGGCCCGCCTTGCGGAAATAGAAGGGGAAGGCGTCCCCGCCGGACGAGGAAAGGCCGTTGATCAGCATCGCCTTCGGCCCTTCGTTCAGAGGGAAGGGCGTCGAGGTCGGTTCGACATGCCTCGCCGACCAGTAGCTGAACGCCTTCGACCCCATCGTCTGAACCATCTCATAGGGGGAATGCCCGCCGCCGTTGTAGCGTTCGTCGATTATCAGTGCTTCCTTGTTCATGAGCGGCTGCCATGCCTTTAGAAATTCCCTGTACCCGTCGAACCACGTGTTAGGAACATGTATGTAGCCGATCCTTCCGCCCGAAAGTTCGTCGACCAGCTTCCTGTTCTTCTCCACCCAGTCCATGTAGAAAAGGGAAAGCTCCGACTCGATCGGGGTCACAGTGATATCGCGGGCCCCCTTCAGAGACGGTTTGTCGTTTATCTTGAGCACGACCGGGATCCCCACCTTGTTCTCCAGATGCGTGTAGGGGCTTTCGGAAGTCCTGACGCTTTTGCCGTCGATCTCGAGAAGATACGTCCCTTCGGGGACGTTCATGCCGGGCTCCGTGAGAGGGGACCTCTCGCTTTCGTTCCAGTTGGCGCCCCTGTATATCTTCGAGATCCTGTAATAGTCTCCGTCCGCCTCGAACCTGCATCCGAGAAGACCCGTCGGCACCCGCTTCACGCGCGGCATGTCGCCCGAGTTGACGTAGCAATGCCCCGCGTTGAGCTCGCCTATCAGCTCGCCGATGATGTAATCGAGATCCCCCCTGTGAGCCACGTGCGGAACGAGCGCCGCGTAACGGTCGCGCATTTTCTTCCAGTCGACTCCGTGCATGTTCGGGTCGTAGAACCAGTCGCGCATTATTCTCCAGGCGTCGTTGTATATCTGGCTCCATTCCGCGGCCGGATCTATCCTCATTTCCATTTTGGAGAAATCGAGACGGCCGTCCGAGGTCTTCTGCCCGGGAGCGAGGTCGGCTATGCCGTAATTGTCGCCGGGGAGGGAGAAGATGAATTTCCCTCCGCCCGCTGAAACCTGGTACCCGTCGAGGCCGCTCATGATCTCCTTCGTCTCGCGTTTTTCGAGATCGAATTTCTTCAGAACCCTGTTGCCGGCCTCGTCGGTCGTCATGAAAACGATCCCGCCTTCGACGGCCGTGAGAGCGAAATAATTGCCGGCCGCGCCCGGAATGGCCAGGGCCCTTCCGTCGAAACCCTCGGGATCAACGCCGACCGTGACCTTGACGTCCTTTTTTTCCTCCCCCTTGCCCGCCTTCTTGTCATCCTTCGGTGCGTCGGCCGCCTCTTCCGCCTTCGGCTGTTCCTCGTCACTGAGCGGAGCGACCGGATTCGGAGTGTCGGCCTTGAGCGTCGCTATGTAGATCCTGTCGTCCCACCTTTTGGCGGGGTAAATGAAATCCCTGCTCGAGACGAAGTAGACGTACTTCCCGTCCTTCGAGAAGACGATGTCCCTGTCGTTGGTGAAATCGCCCGTCAACCGGGCCGTTTTGCCGCTGCCCAGCGAATAGATCCAGAGGGAGGTCATGAGGTTGTCGCCGGTCTTCGTGTAACCGATCCACCTGCCGTCGGGCGAGAAGGTGTAATCCCTGATCGCCGCGTACGCCGAGACATCCGCCTCCCGCTTCTCGCCGCTCTCCACGTCGACGTACCACAACCTGTTCCTTTTGTCACCGTATGCTATCATCCTGCTGTCGGGCGACCATACCAGGCCGTTGATCCATGAATCCGTGCCCTTCGTGATCTGCCTCGGCGCGCCCTCTCCGTCCTGCGGACGGATCCAGATCTCGTACTCTCCGCTTTCCTCCGAGAGGTAGGCTATCCATTTTCCGTCCGGCGACCACTCCGTCTCGCGCTGCCTGACGTCGGGCGACTTCGAGAGGTTCCTGATCATGCCGTGCTCGGCCGGGACGGTGAAGATCTCGCCCCTCGCCTCGAAGACCGCTCTTTTTCCCGATGGAGATATCGAAAACGAGCCGATATTCCCCTGCACGTTCTTGTAGACGGGCCTGACGAACGGCTTGTCGCTGCCGAGGGCGATCTCGATCTTCCTCGGTTCGCGGCTCCCGTCCTCCATCCAGTAGATGTATCCCCCGTTCTCGAAGATGATCCTGTTCCCGCCGCGGCTCGGCCAAAGAACGTCGTACTCCGTGAAATCGGTCATCTTCGCGAGATTCTTCGTCGCCAGGTCGTATCTGTAGATATTGAGCTTTCTCAGCTCGTCGCGGTCCGAGGTGAAATATATTCCGCCTCCCACCCACATCGGGAAATTGTCAGTTCCTTCGTAGGGAGCTATGCGTTCGATCTCGTTCTTTTTCAGATCGTAAATGAAAACGTCCTGCGCGCGGCCCGCGGTATACCGCTTCCAGTTCCTGAACTCGCGCGACTTGATGTTGTAAGCGAGCCTGCCGCCGTCGGGAGAAAGGGAGGCTGGCCCCCCCTCGGGTATCTGAAGCTCCTCCTCCACCCCGGGCTTTTCGGGATCGATAAGGAA
>JALOPX010000077.1 GCA_025453655.1 Candidatus Krumholzibacteriia bacterium | reverse complement strand
AGGGGAAACAGCAGCAGTAACCCCGTTCGGGATTCGGCTCCGGACCGGGTCGCCGATTGGCGCCGCCCGGTCCGGAGCGTTCGTTATCAATTCATTATATCGAGCCAGTCGAGAGCCGTGAGGAGCGGCCCCAGCACGATCGTGTGCCCGCCCTCGAAAAGAACCATCTTGACGTCATAGCCGCGGTCCTGCAGCATCCGCGCGTTCTCGAGTGCGGCGTCGCATCCGATCACGTCGTCGTCACGGCCGTGAGCGATGAATACCTTCAGGCCGTTCCCCCTCCTTATGATTTCGTCCGTAAGGAGCCAGTCGTATTTTCGCGGATCGGGCATCCTGCCGCCGAAGCATATTATCCCGGCGAATCTCCCGGGATTCCTGATCCCCGTCACGTACGCGTACGCGGCGCCCTGCGAGAACCCGAAGAGGAAGGTCCCCGACACCCTGTGCTTTTTCGCGACGGAATCCGCGACGGCGACTATGAACTCGGGCACCCACGGGTCAGCCGTCCTCCAGAGTTCCGTGTCGTCCCCCCTGAACTCCCAGGAGAACTTGTTCGTCGACTCCATGGCGGGATCGCCGAGGGCGTAAGGGGCTTCGGGCACGGCGAAGATAAAGGAATGCCTTTCGAGATAATCCCATATCCTCGAGAATCCCCTGGCATTTCCGCCGAAGCCGTGAAGCCCGATCACGAGCGGGTAGGCCCGAGTGGAATCGTAATCCTCGGGAAGGTGAATCCTGCAATCCTGCAGCTTCCGCGCGCCGACCTGGATGCTGGAGGAGACGGTCCCGCACCTGGCCGCCGGCATGAAAATCATCGGGGAAATCGAAAACAGAAGCGCCGCGGCGACAATCGTATTTCTCAATGTCCGCTCCCTTCATGTCGCGAGGCGTCAAACCCGGTCCGATGAAAATATAACAGCCGCCGCGAAAAATTCCTCGCGGTTTTATCCGTTCCCGGGCCGGGCCCGGCAGGCGGAGGAGGCCCGGGAAATTATCCCGTTCACCGCGGCCGCCGAAACTGGTATAGTGATTCACGAAGCATCGAGGATGGAACGGTTCGGCGGGAGGACGCAGTGACACTCTCCCGGTGAGAGCTGAAAGGGCGGTCGCATGACTCTTCGCAGGGTGGATCTGATCCTTCTCGCGGCGTCGGCCGCCGCGGGGATCGCGGCCACGATGAGAAGTTTCGGCACGGAGGGCGTGACGCCCGCCGCCCTGGCCCTGGTCTGCGCTGCAATCCTTCTTTTGATCGTTCCGGCGGCGAGGCTCTTCGGCGCCGGCGGCCCGTCGGAAAGGAACGCGGCCGCGATACTGTCGGTTCTCTTCGGGTGCCATCTGGTGGGAACCCTTTTCTTTTTCCCGCCGGAGGACCTGGCGAACGGCCGCCCGGTGCTGACCCTCGATCACGCGGTGCATTATTACCAGATGGAGAGGGCGAGGGAGGTTACGGGGCATTCCTTTCGTCTCCATACCTACGATCCGTGGTTCATGGCGGGTTTTCCCGCGGGGACATTGCAGGATATCGATTCGAAGGGGGTCGAAGCCTGGTGCTCGATCCTGCGCTTCGCCGATACGGCGCGCTGTTTCAAGGCGTTCATCATGGGAGGATACCTGCTGCTCGTCTTCACGGTGTACGGCGGGTGCAGGCGGCTCGGGTACTCGTTCGAGGAATCGATATTCGCCTGCATGGTCCTCCTCGCCTACTGGCACTGGGGGAGGCCCTACGCCGGGGACTTCCGGTACGCCGGGATGTTCGCCTACCTCTTCGCGGTCCATCTGTCCCTGTACGTCATCGGGCTCTTCCGCTCCTTCCTCGAAGGGCTCCCCGTCAGGCGATTCTACCTGCTGGGGCCGCTTCTCTTCCTGATACATCCGTCGGCGGTCGTCCTTCTTCCCGCCTCGTTTCTCGCCCTTTTCTTCGTGATGCGGCGAAGGGTGCCCGCCGGCCCGGAACATCGCCTGTGGGAGCGAAGGATTTTTACGGGGATGGCGCTATGGTGCGCCCTGGTCGTCGCGGTGAACGCCGTCTGGCTGGCGCCGTTTCACAGGTACCTCGACATCAAGGTCCCTTCGCAGTCCTTTTTCCAGATCAACGGCATGGCCGGGCTGGTGAAGGTCCTCGTGAAGCCGGGGAACCTGCCCGCCCTCGCTCTCGTCGCCCTTGCGGCGGCCGGAGCCGCCGTCCTTTTCAGGCGGAGGCGATTTGCCGAGGCGCTCGCGCCGCTCGCGGGGAGCCTCTTCCTCTTTTTCCTCGCCGGCTTCGGCGTATACCTTCCCGTCGTCGACCAGATGGAGCCCGGGCGCTTCCTCGTGCCGGCCATCCTCTTTCTCGCGCCTCTCGCCGGCCCCGGTTTCGCGCTTCTGCTGAAGGTTCCCGGGCGGTTGTCGACAGGGCGGCGCCCCGCCGCGGCGGTGAGGACGGCGATGGCGGTCGTTCTGCTCGCCTGCGCCCCTCTCTTCGGGATGATCGAATCGCGCGAGTACTACCGGCACACGGTGTCCACGACCTTCACGCCGGAGGTCGCCCGCCTGATCGAGGCCCTGCAGCAGAGGCTCGGGAGGCCGGGGCGCCTTATGATCGAGGACGGCCCGGCGTGGGCTTACGGCGACGTTCACCTGCCTTCGATAATCCCGCTTTACACAGGCGTGGAGCAGATCGGCGGGCCCTACGCCTACGTTTTCATAAAGCATAAATTCGCCGCCTTCACGAACGGCGAGACGATGGGGATGACGCTGCGGGAAACGGATCCGGAGAGGATGCTCGAGTATATCGAGCTCTACGCCGTCCGCTGGATCCTGACCGCCACGAAGGAATCGACCGCGTGGTTCGACGCCTTCCCGTACGCGAAGACCGTCTGGTCGGAGGGCGCTTTCACGCTGCGGGAGATATCCCCCTATTTCACTTCGGGCAGGATGTACATGGATCTCTCGGAGCCGGGGATCTTCCCGAGGCCGGCCCTGAACGAGCTCGGCGGCGAATCCGACGCCCTTGCCGGGGAGAGGATCGCGGTCCGCGCCGCGTACGACAGCATAACGGTCGCGATACGGCCCGGGGAGGGGGGGGAGGTTCCCGGCAGGATCCTCCTGAGGTATCACTGGGACCGCGGGCTTCGCGTCGATCCGCCGGCGAGGATCTCGCCCATGTTGCAGCTCGACGATCCGGTTCCGTTCATTCTGCTCGAGCCGGGCGGTTCGACCGGCATCACGATCCGCTTCGAATGACCGGGGCTGTAACCCGAATAATAACAACGGGATGGAAAGGCACATTGACACGGCCCCCCCGTCTGGTGTAAAATCACCTGACCGTGCAGCCGGATTTCACAATGAAAGGTATTCGTTTATAGAGCATTTGCCAACGAATTGACGTAATTTATGCCTAACCGATATCGCCTCGCGGCCGCCGCGTGCGCGCTGCTCGTAGTCCTTTTTTTCCATCTCGCCGTCGCCTGGCAGGATTTCGCCACGATGTCGTCGAACGGTTTCCTGTATGACGACAGTTTCTACGCCTTCAAGATAGCGCGGAGCATCGCCGCGGGGCAGGGGATGACCTTCGACGGCGTTCATCCGACGACGGGATTCCAGCCTCTGTACGTCTTTCTCCTCGTCCCGGCCTTCATGGCGTCGGGCGGCGATCCCGTGCTGCCGATATATATCGCGCTTTCGATCCTCGCCCTCTTCACGACCCTCACGACGTGGCTCGTTTACCGGATAGCGAGGCGGTACGCCGGGTTCGCGGCCTCGGCCGCCGCGGCCGCGATATGGACGCTTTCGCCGGTCGTCATAAGGCAGAGCGCGAATGGGCTCGAGACGGCCGTCGCCGCCTTCATGATCGCCCTCGCAGCCTGCTACTACCTTGAGAATGTCCGCCCCCTGATCGAACCGGGGCCTGCGCGTTTCGCGGTTCTCGGGATCCTTCTCGGGCTGGTCGTGATATCGCGCATCGACGGGATATTCCTCGTCATGGCGGTGATGCTCGACTACCTGTTCCTCATGAGGAAAAGAAGGGTGACGGGAACGGCCGTGATGAAGCTGCTCCTCCTGCCCCTCGGGGTCCTTCTCTTCTACGGGCCCTGGCTGTTTTACAACCTCATCGAGAGCGGCAGTCCGCTGCAGGACAGCGGCGCCGCGACCAGGTTCCTTTCGCTCGCCTACGCGTCGTATTTCGATTACGGGCCGGAGAATCTTGCCGGTTCGGGACCGAACGCGTCGTTCATATGGGGGCACGTCGTTCACTCCGTATCCGTGATGAAGGTCATCCCCGCCGCGCACGTCGTCTTTCGCGCGATCGACAAGGCGGGGGGCATGCTCGGCGCCGGGGGAGCCTTTCACGCGGCAGGAAATGTGCTTGGATTCCTCGCCCTCCTCTGGGTGGGGCTCAGGGTGCGCGGATGGAGGAGGGAACCGGGGAAATCGAACCGGTCGGAGCTCTATTTTCTCCTCCTCTTCTCCGGCCTGCTCCTCGCGGCCTATTCATTGTATATCTTCGGCGCCTTCTTTTTCCTTCGCTACTATTTCCCCGTCTACTTCGCCGCGTCGATCCTGAGCGCCCTTCTTCTGCAGGATCTTTTCGACTGGTACCGCAAGCGTCACCTTTTCGCGAGAAGGGCCCTCGCCGCGGCGGGGGCGGCCTACCTGATCGTGTTCGCGGGTTTTTCATGGTCCCAGTCGTTCAGGACGCACCCCGTATACTCGTACAGGGATCTCGCGGGATGGATCGACGCGAACACGCGCGAAGACGAGACGATAGGCGTCTTCCAGTGCGGGACGATCGGTTACCTTTCGAACAGGCGCATCGTCAATCTCGACGGCAAGGTGAACAGGGACGCCTTCGAGGCCCTGAAGACGGGATGCCTGGAGGAGTACCTTCAAAGCGAGAAGATCGACGTCGTCGTCGACCACGCGAAGATCCTCAGGATCTTCCTCGGCATCACGCCGGAGAAGATGAAGAGCTCGTGCACCCAGATAGTGCCTGAGTACATGAAGCCTCCGTCTGGATGGGTGGCGTTCAGGCGTTCAGGGGAAGAGATAGGAAACATCTCCGGCCGCGCCGCCCTGGGACGGGCGGCGGCGATCCTCCCGCCCGCGTCCCGGTAGGGTTGACGCCAGGCAAATTTCCCTCGCACGATGATGATACCGCCCGGAAAGGATGCGCCATTCGCGTCATGACGATCCCCCGCGGCCTCCGCTCCCGCCGGTCGCCGCTAGTCGAGATCCGATGGCACGCGCGGGGTCGACAGGATTTCGCCGAATTCCTTCCACCGCCCGGCCCGCTCCTCGGCGCCGGGATATTTCCCCTCGATATACGCCTTCACCAGGTCGTATCCGACGTAGTAGTTGATGATGTAGCTTCTGAAGCCGTCGAAGAAGGAGACGAGCCTGCTCGCGCGATCGGGCGAGAGGAGCGCGTAGGCGGAAAGGTAGGCGGCCGTTTGCTCGGCCGAGGCCTTCCCGTCGAGGTACCTGCGGGCCGCCTCGATTCGCGCCTGGCCCAGCCGTTTCGCCAGTTCCTGTATCTCGGAGTAGAGCTGCGCCCTCTCCGGATCGATCCCCGCGAGGGGGTAGAGGACCTCGCGTTCGTAGGCGAGGCGTTCGTCGCCGGGGAAAAGGAGCTCGATGCCGTAGTTCGCCGTCCCTTCCGCGAGGAGCGATTGAGGGCTGAAGAGCGGATAGACGGTGAATTCGACCCAGCCCCGTTTTTTCGAGAGATGCTCCTCGAGCAGGATGTTATATGCGTGATGCCCCGGATACCCCTCGTGACAGGCCAGCCCGAGGGGCGAGTCGATATAGGTCGGCAGGTCGGTGTTGACCTGGATGAGGCTGTGGCCGTTCCCCTTGTACCAGTTGTAGGCCCCCCACGACACCCCGGTGACGTACTCTATCTCGAACGATTCCCCCTCGGGAAGATCGAGGAATCTCTTCGTCCTCCCCCTCGCCTCCTCTATGACCGTCGCGAAAACGGCCTCCAGCTTCTCCCGGGGAATGATGAAATCCTTCCTGAACGAGTCGATCCTCTCGGGGAGGGGATCACCTGAGGGAGGCAGGAGCGATTCGATGCGTTCCCTCGTCTCGACGAACAGGTTGTCGTCGAAGGAGGGGATCTCGACGTCGTAGAGCGCCCTGGCCTCGGCGTCGAAGGAGAGCCGCTCGCCGCCGAGCATGCGAAGATAGGCGTGCAGCGCCCCGAGCTGCCCCTCGAGGAAGGCGAGCCTGAGCCCGAGGATCCCCTCGCCGTCCGGGATCTCCAGCCCTCCGAGCTCCGAAAGGAGCGCGGCCGCCTCCTTCTCTATCGTTTCGACCGGCAGGCTGTCGCGGGCTGCCTCCTCGCGCCAGGCTTCGGGGCCGTAATATGCGTCCACGTACATCTCGTCGTGGCGTCCCGTGGCAAGAACGAGCTTCACGTATTTTTCCGCGATCCGGTTCATCGTCGACTCGCATTCGGTTACGGGTGAGGGGAGAATGGGGCCGCATTCCGCGCCCCGGAAAGAGGCGGAAAGGAGAAGCGGCAGGATCGTCAGGAGCGCCGAAAGGCGTTTTCCGGGATGGCCGGCCATTTTAAATCGTCCTCCGTGTTACAAGCCTTCGCCGGGGCGCGGCTGCGGTCCCGGCGCTTCCGGCGCCGTTCTTTCCGCGCCGCGAAGGGCCTGCCGAAGCCGGCCCTTCGGACCGGATTATCCCCGCAGGCCGGGGCCCGAGTCAAGATGTATGCAAACTTCCGCTTGTACCTTCCGGGCGGATGGAATTAAATTCATCGCATGAGGGATTTCACGGAAATGATGAAATCGTCCGGCGCCGTTCTCGCCGAGGGCGGCGTCATAGAGAGGGTGCGGCGAAGCGCCCCGGAACTTCTCGATCCGTACATACTGAACGCGGGGATGGTTTGCGAGGATAACGGCAGAAGGATTCTCCGGAAGATTTACAGGGAATACATGGATATCGGATGCCGCTTCGACCTTCCCCTGATCGCCCTCGCGCCGACCTGGCGCGCCAATCCGGAGCGCCTGGCCCTTTCGAGGTATTCCGCCCATCCCGACATAATCCGCGAGTGCGTCGATTTCCTCGAGTCGATAAGAGGCGAGCTGCCCGACAAATCGCAATTGATATACGTCGGCGGCATGATGGCCTGCAGGGGGGACGCCTATCGCCCCTCGGAGGCGCTGTCGAAGAAGGAAGCGGTCATCTTCCACCAGAGGCAGGCGAGGGATCTCGCCGCGGCCGGCGTCGATTTCATCATGGCTGCGACTCTTCCCGCGTATTCCGAAGCCTGGGGGATCGCTTCGGTGCTCTCGCGGCACGACCGCCCCTACGTTTTGAGTTTCGTTGTGAGGGCCGACGGGACGCTGCTCGACGGGACCCCGCTGTTCGAGGCGGTCGCCCTGATAGACTCGCAGATCGATCCGCCTCCTTTTTTCTACATGGCCAACTGCGTCCACCCGTCGGTATTCGAGAGGGCGATGCTGGCGAACGAAAACCGGCCCGAGGAGGTGGCGGGGAGGATCCTGGGGCTTCAGGCCAACACTTCGGAGAAGGATCCGGAAGAGCTCGACGGGCTTCCTTCGCTCGACACCTCGGAGCCGGGAGAATTCGCCAATCTGATGGACGGCGTGCGCCGCCGCTTCGGGATAAGGATCCTCGGAGGATGCTGCGGAACGAACGCGAGGCATATAGCGGCCATCGCGGAGAAGGTGACGCGCACGAAGTGAGAGGTGCGAAGGGGGCGGCCATAAGTCTCGCCTGCGGGTTCCGAGGCGCGGCGCGTGTGTTTTGGGGGGGAGTCCGCCACAAGTCTCGTCGCGAGTTCCGCAGCGCGGCGCGAAGCGCCGCGCGAGGACTGTCCGAGCAGGAGACTTGTGGCGGACTCCCTAATGAACTGTCCAGGGGACGAGAGTCGTTACGTACCCGCCGAGGCTTCTTTCGGCTTATTTTCCCCGATGGCCCTGAGGTTTGAACGGTTGATCGCGGGCTCGCTCACCCATTCTGAGCCGTTCCAGTAACGTACACCGTTCTTCAAATCCTCCTCGTCCTTTTCGACGCCCTCGTAATAAACCCTGATAGGCTTCTTTTTAGTGTTTATTTTCCCGATCCCGAAATCGGAAACTATCGCCGACTCGCATCGCATCTTTTGATCGATGAAATATTGCACATCGAGCTTCAAGCTTTTTACGATGACGGAAAAATTCTCGGAATCTGTCTGAAATGTGGGAGTCAGCTTGCCCCGGTTTTGTCGATTCGGGACGGCCAGATAATAATAAGGAAATTTGATGAAGTATTTCGCAACATCGTGCTCGAACCCTGGAACGGGATATTGATATCCGTCCGGAGAGGCCCCGGCTACGCGTGCAGGATCAAGTACAGCCATGAAGGTCGCTTCCAGGATGTCGTTGTACCCCACAACAAGAAGATCTTCCCCGCCGTCCGCGTCCAGATCCATGAAAATGAATTCGTTGATGAATCCGGAGTTCGCGTAGACCTGCCTGCTGAAATCAGGAAGCGAAATCTTGAGCAGCGTTGAGGTCTTCGCCTGAGAGCAATAAACCAGCAGGTATAAATCCCAGTTTCCTTCCTTATTCCTATGCGGGCAGCTCGAATCCAACGTCGTGGTCACCAGGCTCTCGTATGGGTTCACGTCGTCTCCCAGGATCTCTTTCCAGTAGTTGAAGGCGTATGTGTTGACGAATTTCCCCCTGTGGTCGAAGAGAAAAATGTGCAGTTGATCCTTTACCGGCCTGTTGGATGCCGAGTTCTTCGATTCCGATACTATGCAGACCGTTTCATTTCTTTTATCCCCGATGCAATCGACCATGAAGAATTTAAGACACGTATTGCTTGGAGTTTTCCCGAGCGTGAAATGCATGTTGTAGTCGGCCACGATATGGTCGCTCTTGTTGTACATGACGATGAGGCTGTCGACCAGCTCGGTTCTCGCGACGGTTTCGTCCAGGTAGGCGGGAAGGACAAAGATAAAGGCGAAGGCCGCGGCGAGGGCCGCAACCCCCGCGGCGAGGTGTTTTCTCCAGTGAAAGAGGCGCTGGAGAACCGTCCGCGCGGCGGGGACGTTCCGGATTTCCGCCATCTTCCGGTCGCCGAGAATGTCAGCCGTTCCGGAGGCGGGTACCAGCTCGAATTTTCGCGCGGGGTATTGGGCGTGGAGCGCGGCCAGCTCTTCGACCGCTTTCTCCAGGTTCTCCGACGGCACCACAAGCCGGGAATGGGTCGAGAAAAATGCCGAACGGACCTTTTCGCCCAGATGGTGACCGGCCACGGGAAGGACATTCCCACTGTCGTCGATCATTCCCGTGATTGCCGTTCCTTCCGGGATCCTGCGGCTTTTCCTGCAAAGATCGAGTCCCCCGAGAAGCGAGATCGCGAGCGCGGTCATCCCAAGCCCCGCCGATCCGCCCGACATCATGCCGATCGAGGCGGAGGGAAGGGACGCGAGCTCCGGGAGCGATATCCTGTATTCCCTCGGAATGCGCCGAAGCCCCGGTATGCCGAGTTTCGTGGAAGCGATCCTTTCCGCCTCCCTTATCGCGAGGAAGACCTGCCGTTCGAAGGGAGAGTCCGGTTCGGCCGAGATATGTTCGAAGGATACGGCCGGTTCGTGTTCACGTTCACGCCGGCACTCACCGACTCGGCGTGCTTCCGGTTCCGCAACATCGACGGTTCGGCGAGGTGGGGAGCGGACTACTGGTCGAACAACGGCCGGGTGTGCTTCGGCGCCGGCACCAGCGCGTCGACGACGGGGATCGCCATCTACCAGGATCACCTGACGGAGGGCCCGGAGACGTTCGAGATGGAGCTGTACGACCTCGAGGGCGTGCAGGCCGGGGACGTCCGCGCCACGTGGACGATCACCGACGACGAGCCGCTCGACAGCGACGGGGACGGCCTGTGGGACGTCATCGAGATCTGGCTCGGCTGCGACCCGCACGATCGGGACACCGACGACGACGGCATCAGCGACCACATCGAGATCCTCATCGGCACGAACCCGCTGCTGTCGGACTCCGATCCGAGCGATGGCGATCCGAACGACGGCGTCCACCTCACGAACATCTACGGGCACCTGTGTGGCTGTGGTCCCGAGGACGACCCGGACGGTGACGGCGTCTCCACCTGGGTGGAGCTGCGCTGGGGGACCAGCGGTACCAACCGCGACACCGACG
>JALOPX010000076.1 GCA_025453655.1 Candidatus Krumholzibacteriia bacterium | reverse complement strand
CTGCTGATCGACAACCTCACCTTTTACTGCAGGTATGGGCAGCTCTCCTTCTTCGTCATGTTTTTCGCGAACCTTTTCGTCTTCCTGCTCCCGGCGTTGTTCCATCGGCCGGGACCTCGCGGGGCCCCTGGCCGCTGATTCACGTTGCGGCTTTCATCGGGATATTCTAGGATGATCGCGCGCGGGTAAAAGCCGTAAAGGGCGTTTGCCGTCACGGGGGGGTGCGCGGGAAAAATGAACAGCGACAAGGCCGGGACCGACGACCTGAGGAAGAAGATGGTGCGGTCCCAGATAATCAGCAGGGGGGTGCTGGACCACCGCGTCGTGGACGCGATGAAGAGCGTCCCCCGCGAATTGTTCGTGGGCGGCGCTCTCTCGGAGGCCGCCTTCGACGACACACCGCTTCCCATCGGATTCGGCCAGACGATATCCCAGCCCTACATCGTGGCGTACATGACGGAGCAGCTCGCGCTCGGGAAATCGGACCGGGTGCTGGAGATCGGTACGGGGAGCGGGTACCAGACGGCCATCCTCGCGTCGATCGCGTCCGCGGTGTATACGATCGAGATAATAAGCGAGCTGTACGAAAGGGCGCGCCGCATCCTGTCGGCGCTCGGGTACGGCAATATACATTACCGAACGGGAGACGGTTCGCTCGGCTGGCCCGAAGAGGCGCCCTTCGACGCGATAATCGTTACGGCAGCCCCCGAATCGGTTCCCGAAGCCCTGCCGGGGCAGCTCGCGGAAGGGGGAAGGATGGTCATTCCGGTCGGAGGGAGCGTTCAATACCTTAGAAAGCTCACGAGGAGGGGCGATCGATTCGAAGACGAATCGCTCATCGGGGTGAGGTTCGTCCCGCTCACGGGCGGCATAGAGGAGGGCGGCCGATGACAGGGATCATATATCATCGCCTTTTCGGGGAACACCTTCAGGGATACAACCATGTCGAGAGTCCCGAAAGGTACGAGGTCATAATGAAACGGCTTCGCAACTGCCCCTTCTCCGGCGGGCTCGATTTCATCGAAGCCGAGAGCGCCGGCGTGAAGCTCCTGGAACTGGTCCACGACGGGAAGTACGTAAGCGACATCCTGTCGATGAAGATAGACTCCCCCGTGGTGCTCGACTGGGGCGATACCGTGGCGACGCCGGCTTCGCAGCAGGCCGCTCTCCACGCGGCGGGCGCGGGCGTTCAGGCCGCCCGGCTGGTCCTCGGCGGCGAGCTCGATTCGGCATTCTGCCCCGTAAGGCCGCCGGGGCACCACGCGGAAAGGGACAGGGCGATGGGTTTCTGCATATTCAACAACGTCGCGATCGCCGCCTCGTGGCTCATAAGCGAAGGCGGGCTCGGGCGCGTCGCGATCGTCGACTGGGACGTGCATCACGGGAACGGAACCGAGCACGTCTTCTTCGACGACGACAGGGTGCTTTACATCAGCCTCCATCAGTATCCGCATTACCCGGGAACGGGGCATTTCAACAGCGTCGGCTCGGGGAAGGGAGCCGGATACACGATCAATCTTCCCGTCGGGGCGGGGGCGGACGACTCGCTCTATCTCGGGAAGTTTCACGAAAGGATAATCCCCGCGCTGGACGGGTACAGGCCGGAGTTCATATTGATATCGGCCGGGTTCGACGCCCACGGGGACGATCCGCTTTCCGGCTGCAGGCTGACGACCGGCGCGTTCGGCGAGATGACCCGGCTTCTCCGGGAGTCGGCGCAAAAGCACTGCGGGGGAAGAATCGTCTCCATGCTGGAGGGCGGCTACGACCTGGAGGCTCTGGCCGATTCGGTGGAGAGCCACGTGGAGGCTCTCGTTACGGAAGCCTGACCTCTACGCGTCGAAGATCCGGCGCGAAGCGGATCAGAGGTAGAGCTTGTATTCCGCCCGGCTTTCGTTTATCGAGCTGACGCGCACTCCCGGCTTGTCGACGATTGGGCACTTGTTCTCGCATATGCCGCACCCGATGCAGAGGGCCGGGTCGACCTCGGGCAGTTTAAGCGCGAAGGGGGCGCCGTCGCGGCCTATGCCTTCGACCTCGCGGAATTTTATCGCCTTCCCCGGAGCGGGGCAGTGTTCCTCGCAGACTCCGCAGTTTCTCCCCATCGAATACGGTATGCACCTGTTCCTGTCGAAGAAGGCGAGCCCTATGCGTATCCGCTGCTTCTCCTCGAGGGTGAGGCCGGCTATCGCCCCGGTCGGGCAGACCTGCGAGCAGAGGTTGCAGTTGTATTCGCAGTACCCGAGCCTCGGCACCAGCATCGGCGTCCACAGTCCCTCGAATCCCGCCTGTGTCAGGGCCGGCTGAAGCCCGTTGGTGAGGCAGACCTTCATGCACTCGCCGCATTTGACGCATGTCTGCAGGAATTCCGGTTCCGGGATCGCCCCGGGAGGCCTGATCAGCGAGGGGTCGGGCCTTTTATGGTGCTCTCCGAACCTGACGAGGGGCACGGTCACGAGCGCGGCCGCCCCGGCGGCGAGGAGCCTTCGCCTCTGAAGATCGACGTTCCCCTCTCCGGTCTCTTTCATGGTCGGATGGATCGCGACGGCCTTGACGGGACATATCTCCCTGCAGTTGTAACAGAGGAGGCATTCCCTTGACGCCCAGTTTCCGGATGGGAACGGGGTCGCCTCGCCCTGGCACGACCTGTTGCACTTGCGGCACGAGATGCATTTGGCTCCGTCGACGTCCACCCTTGCCAGCATCTGCTTCGAGCCGACGAGGCCGAGGAGGGCGCCGAGAGGGCAGAGGTAACGGCACCAGAACCTCGGCGCGGCGAAATTGAGGGCCAGGATCGCGGCGAAGATCGACGCGATCAGGATCATCTGCCTGAAGACGGGCTGCTCGAACGCCAGCACGGTGCCGGTCATCTTCGAATAAAGGGCGTCGAAGGCGCCCGATACCCCGGGGATGTTCAGGGAATAGAGGAATTCGAGCGCCGACCTCGCGATCCCGTTGACCGCGGGGTTGAAGCCGATGGCGAGCGATCTTATCGTGAGGGAGATCGGATCGAGGAACCCGGCCGCGTTCCACCCGAACAGCGCGGCCGAAAGAACGAAGACGAGCACGAAATACTTTACCTTCCTGAGCCGTGGAAACCCGGCCCCGTCCGGGGACTTGCTCCTTCGGCGCATGCGCACGTATCCGACCGCCGTGTTCATAGTCCCCAGGGGGCATAGCCAGCCGCAGAAAAACCTTCCGAGGAGAACGGTCAGGGCGATCGTGATCAGGGAGAGAAGGAAAACCGCCCTCGCCGCGTGCGACGCGAGGATCGAGCTCAGGGCTATGAGCGGGTCGAAATCGAGGAAGAGCCTGACCGGCAGCCCCAGTTCGTCTTCTCCCTTGTATTCCGTCTGTATGAAGAGCACGAGGAACACGACAAGAAACAGAATCTGGGAAAGCCTTCTTATGTTTTTCATTTTCGCCATTTACAGTTTGATCTCCGCGTATCCCCTGCCCCTGAAATCGGCCGACCCGAGCCCCTTCGCCTGGGCGATTCTCACGTGGGGGAAGGAGAGCGGGTTGGTGTCGAATTCGGCCCCCTCGAAGAGGGATATCCCGAAAGCGTCTATCTTCACCTGGTCCGTCGAGGCGGCTATCGTGTCGAGCCTCACGACGTCCCCGAGCGTGCCGCCCTGCGGGCCGTTTACCCTGAGGAGCCGGACGGCGTCCAGTATCGTAAGGGCGGGCTTGAAAAAGGCCGTCAGATCGACCACGCACTCGGGAAGCTTCTGATGGAGCAGATCGCGCCTTCCACCGATCAGACCCATGAGGTTTTTCATCGAAAGGGTTACGTTGGAAAGGCCGTGATGCTTCGCCACGGGCAGGTTTATTATCTTGTCGGCCTCTATCGCCTCCGTGTAGACCTCCCAGTCCTTCATCACCTCGCCGCCCAAATCAATCATCCGGAACTTTCTCTTTTCCATGAAGGGGACCTCCGCCCCGGCCCTTTCGGCCGCCTCGCGGATGCCGCTCGTCTTGTACGTTCGCCTCGCCTCGTTGCAGGCGTTGTCGGCCACGATTATCCTCGACGCCCCCGCCTCCCTGACCATCGCGACGACCGTTTCCACGACGGCGGGATTCGTCGTCGCGGCCTGCTCGGGCCTTCTGTCCCACGAAATGTTCGGTTTCACGAAGACGACGTCCCCCGTCTTCACGAACGAGCCCATGCCCCCGAGCATGTCGACCGCCTTTCTGACGGCGGCCGCGGGGTCGCCTCCCCTTACGACCGCGAAGGTCGTGGGGTCTTCCCCGGGAAGCGAAAGGCCGGCGAGTTTCTCCGCCGGCGTCATGAGAAGGGCCGCTCCTCCTCCGAGAACCTTGATGAAAGTGCGTCGTGTCGCCATAAATTCGTTTCCTCCGGTTCCTGAAGCCGCCGCGCCGGATGCCGGGCCGGCGCGCCGGTCATCCGCCGGCCGTCTCCGGCGCCGGAGCCCCGCCCGCCCCCGCGGGATTGCCTGCCGGAAGTATAAACGCAGTTCCGCCGTTCGTAAAGCCCAAACAGGCCGCGCGGGCCCTGATCGCGGCGGCGCGGCGGGCCTTCGAATTAGATTGAAATCGGAATCTCAAAGCATTATCTTCGCCGCGTACTCGTACCGATGAACGGGGCCGATAATGAGCGACACTGATTTCCAGCCGAAGTTATTTTACCGGAAATTCGATTCCCTGCTTGTGCGCATCGAGGAAAATCCAAGCACGAGGGATCTTCTCTTCCAGATTCTCGATGAACTGGTCCAGTCCTTCAAGAGCGACCTCAGGATAAGGAGCGGGTGCATATACCACATGCAGTTCGGATCCTTCCGCCTCGTCAGGGGCCCCGTGGGGGAGCCGGGCGGCGGCTGGCCCGGGACCATGTCGAAGGACGAGCCGGTCTTCAAGATACTTTACCGGCATAAAAGCTACATATTCGACGATTCCGAGGCCGCCCCGTGGGGCGGCAACAGCATCGCCACGATGCTCGGCGATTTCGACGAATATCTCCTCGTTTTCCGTCTGGACAAGGATTGGGTGAGGGAGACGCTGCAGTTTTCGATGAACACGATCCGAAGCACGATCAATCTCAGCCAGTCCACGAACCGTTTCAGCGCCGACATGCAGGAGGCGTTCGAGATTCAGAAGAGCCTTCTGCCCGAGAGCGATCCGAAATTCGAAGGGTACGATATCTCGGGCAGGTCGGTGCCGGCGGAGAGGGTCGGAGGGGATCTTTACGATTTCAACATCCTCGACGAGGAAATCCTCAGCTTCGCGATCGGAGACGCAAGCGGCCACGGCCTTCCGGCCGCGCTGCTGGCAAGGGATATCATGACCGGCCTGAGAATGGGCATAGAGAACGAGATGAAGATATCAGGCGTGATCAGGAAGCTCAACAGGGTCATTCACCAGAGCCGCCTCTCGACCAAGTTCGTTTCGCTCGTGTTCGGCGAACTGGAGCGCAACGGGACGCTCGTCTATATAAACGCTGGGCATCCGCCGCCGCTTCATTTCAAGAAGGACGCGGTGAACAGGCTCGACGTCGGCGGGACGATCCTCGGACCCTTGAGCGATTCCGTGTTCAAGAGGGGGTTCGCCTTCATGGACCCCGGCGACACGCTCCTCATGTATACGGACGGGATAATCGAGATAACCGGCGGCGACGGCGAGATGTTCGGCGAAGCCCGGCTGATCGACCTCATGCGCCGTCATCGCGGAGAGCCTTCGCACGTCGTCATCGACGAAATCTACAGATCGGTTATCGAGTTCGGCGGGGGAGACCGGCCCAAGGACGACGCCTCGGTCATTGTGATTCAAAGGCTGGATTGACGGGGAGCGTCCTCCGGATTACCCCTTCCCTTGACGTATCATCGAAAATCACATAAGCTTGCGGGAGCGGCCTCGGGCGTCCCGGAGCTTCGCGGGCGCCGGGTCGCAGGGATCGTCGCGAGTGTCCGTTGCGGCGTAAAACAGCACGGAGGGACATGATGAGCAAAACACCGAAGGCGAAGGAATTGCCCGCGGGCAAACTCAGATGGAATTGCCCGCTGACGGCTTTCAATTTCAGGACAACGTCCGAGATAAAGCCGTGCGAGGACATCATCGGCCAGGACAGGGCCCTCACCGCGATCAAGATGGGGCTGGACCTGAAGCACAGGGGTTACAACATCTTCATAACGGGCCTCTCCGGAACGGGAAGGACTACGACGATCAAGCATCTTCTCCAGAAGATGGAGCACAGGAACTCCATTCCTCCGGATTTCTGCTACATGTTCAACTTCAGGCACCCCGGGACGCCCGTCCTCATCGAGCTGAAGGCCGGGGAGGGGATCAGGCTGGCCGCGGACATGGACGGGCTGATATTCGATCTGCAGAGAAAGATCCCGGTGGTGTTCAAGGGCGAATTCTACCAGGGCCGGAGAAAAAAGCTCATCGAGAAGTACCAGGAAAAGCAGAAGAAGATCATCGCCGGTTTCGAGCAGAGCATAAACAAGCAGGGATTCGCGATGGTCAGCGTGCAGGTCGGAACGTCGGTCAGGCCGCAGATAGTTCCGGTCGTGGAAGGCAACCCCGTGGATTACGCGCACGTCGTTCAGATGGTCGAGGAGGGGAAGCTGTCCCAGAAGAAATTCGACGCGATGAAGCAGAGCGCGGAGAACCTCTCCGAAGACATGGCCAAAATCTACGAGCAGATGAAGGATATCGAAAAGGAGATGAAGGAGAGGCTGGAAAAGCTCGACGTGCAGATCGTGCACCCGGTGGTTCACGAGATGATAGAGGAGATAAGCAAACGGTTCAGGAACGAGAAGCTCACGGGCGAGCTGACGGCGGTCGAAAGGGCGATAATAAGGAAGCTCGACCTGTTCCGCGATACGGAGGAGGAAGGGCAGAAGGAAACAGTCGTCATGGCGCAGGGGGCGGAACCGGGCGAGGACCCGTTCAGCGAATTCAGGGTGAACGTGCTCGTCGACAACTCCGAAACGACCGGCCCCCCGGTGATCATCGAGAATTTCCCGAACCTGATAAACATTTTCGGGGTCATCGAGAGGGATTACTACCCGGGCGGCTGGACCAAAACGGATCATATGAACATCAGGGCGGGGGCGTTTCAGCGGGCCAACGGCGGGTATCTCGTCCTCAACGCGATGGACGTTTTCACGGAGGCGGGGGTCTGGCAGATACTGAAGAGGTCGCTCAAGAGCTCCGAATCGATCATCCAGAGCTACGACGCGTTCAGTTTCATAAGCACCTCCGCGCTGAAGCCGGAGCCCATACCCATCGCGACCAAGATAGTGCTGATAGGAGACGCGAGGCTCTACCACATCATCCAGGCTTATGACGAGGATTTCAGGAAAATATTCAAGATAAGGGCCGATTTCGATTCGACCGCGGGCAGGGACCGCGGGCTGATCGATCAATACGCCGGATTCATAAAGTCCCTGTCCGAAAAGGACGGGTTGAAGGCGTTCGACCGTTCCGCGGTCGCCGCCGTCGTGGAATTCGGCGTGAGAATCGCGGGAAGGCAGAACAAGATTTCCACCAGGTTCTCGAGGATTTCCGAGGTGGTCCGCGAATCGCATTATTTCGCCGAATCGGCCGGGGACAGGTTCGTGAAGAGGAAGCACGTCGAAGAGGCGCTGGAAGCCCGCAGGAAACGGATCAACCTCTACGAGGAAAAACTCCAGGAGCGTATAGAGGACGGCACGATAATGATCGAGACCTCCGGCGGAGTGGTCGGCCAGGTCAACGCCCTGTCCGTGTACGACATGGGCGATTACATGTTCGGGAAGCCTTCCCGGATCACGGCGAGAGTGTCGCTCGGGAACTCCGGGGTTATAAATATAGAGAGGGAATCCGACATGAGCGGGAGCATTCACAACAAGGGAGTGCTGATTCTCGGCGGATACCTTAGCGGGAAATACGGCATGGACCACCCGCTCGCCCTGAGCGCGAGCCTGTGTTTCGAACAGTCGTACGGCGGAGTGGACGGGGACAGCGCGAGCTCCACCGAACTTTACGCCATTCTTTCGGCGGTCTCCGGCCTCCCGATCGCGCAGAACCTGGCCGTTACCGGCTCGATAAACCAGAAGGGCGAGATCCAGCCGATAGGCGGGGTGAACGAAAAGATCGAGGGATTTTTCAGGGTATGCGAATCGCGGGGGCTCAGGGGCGACGAAGGGGTCATGATACCCCATCAGAACGTTCCCGATCTGATGCTCGAAGGGTTTGTCGTCGACGCCGTATCGAGGGGGATGTTCCACATATACCCGGTCAGGGACGTCGACGAGGGAATCTCGATACTGACGGGAGTCGCCGCGGGGAAAAAGATGAAGAACGGCAGGTACGCCGCCGGCTCGGTCAACGACCTGGTGCAGAGAAAATTGTACGACATGGCGCTTGCCTGGAAAAAATTCGGAATGGATGCCAAAGGCAGGGCGGATCGGAACAACTGAGTACGGCCGTACCCTGAGGATATGAATGCGGGATCTCAAAAAGCTTTGAGGGAGGATTCGATGGAATCGAGAAGAACAACGAGGGGTTTTATCGCTGCGATGCTCATGGCGGCTGTCCTGCCGGGATGCGGGGGCAGGAAGGACGAATCAGCCGCCCTGCCTGAGATACGTTTGAACGTCAATCTCGTGACGAATCCGTCCTTCGAGGAGTGGAACGGATTCATGCCCGTGGGGTGGCAGATGCGGGTTTTCTCGGGTGAAGGCAAGACCATGAACATGTACGGGAAGAACGCCGAGCACAGTTTTTCCGGAGGGCATTCATATTTCCTCAGGGGGCTGAGCTACACGGACAAGTGGATGGTGCTGTCGCAGACTCATCCCGTCAGGCCGGGATACGAGGTGCATTTTTCCGGGCACATCAAGACGGATAACATCCAGCGCGGCAAGGGGCAGGATGACAACGCCAATCTTTTTCTGATCTTCCGGGACAAGGACGGCCGGAGGCTCAATGACAGGTATTACGCGGACGCGTGGACCAACCGCAGGGTGGGCACCGGCAATTGGGCCTTCGACGAGGAGAAGGCCGAAGTTCCGGACGGGGCGGTGTCGATGGAGATAGGGCTGATCAACCGCATGACGGGGTTCGCGTATTTCGACGACATCAGCCTGGTGATACGGCAGAAGCTCGTATGGCAGGAAAAGGAAACGAAATTCATCACCTTCCGCTGGCAGCCGCAGCGGCCTTTCCCCCAGGAGGACATGGACAGGGAGGCCAGGCTGGTGGAGGCCATCGCGGCGGAAGTCGGCATAAAGAAAACCGAAAAGAGGATATATTACAGGCTGTATCCCGACGAACAGATGTTTTTCGACGTCACCGGAAAGAAACGCTATCAGCCTTTCACCAGATGGGCCGACAGGGAACTGCATACGCTCGCCGCGTACGAGGATCACGAAATGATACATCTCATCCTCTACGACCTGGGGACTCCGCCCTTCGGCCTGGCGAAGGGGCTGGTGTTTCATTTCAGGGCGAAATACAACGGGTGGGACCTTCATAACGCGGCGAAGCAGGATCTTTTCCGCAAGGATCTTCCCGCTCTTTTCAGGACGATCAACCAGAGGGATTTCGCGGATTCCAAGGTGTCGGTGACCGTCCCGGCGTGGGGATCCTTCGTCACCTGGCTTATAGACAGGCAAGGCATGGACAAGATTCTGGAACTGTACAAGTCCACGAACGGGATAACCGAGTCGGGCCCCTTCAGCGCCCGTTTCAAGAGCGTCTACGGCGTCGATTTCCAGAAGATGGATCAGGACTGGCGCTGGTTTCTTCTCAGGTACGAGTGCGACGCCGCGGCCGATACGATATTCTGATCGATAAGGCGTTTCCGATGGATCGAAGATACAAGTTCTGCCCCCTCTGCGGCGACGCGCTGGCCACCGCGGACGAAGGGCCGCATCCGAGAATGAGATGCGGCAGGTGCGGTTTCATCCAGTACATGAATCCGGCCCCCGCTGCCGGGGTGCTGGTCAGGGACGGGAAGGGCAGGGTGCTTCTGGTGCAGAGGCGGTTCGAGCCCTTCAAGGGATTCTGGGTCATCCCGTCGGGTTACATCGAGCACGGCGAGGACGTGATGTCGACCGCGGTGCGCGAGCTGGAGGAAGAGACCGGCCTGAAGGTCGAGATAGACGGGATCCACGCCGTAGAATCGTGTTTCGACGACCCGAGGGGCGACACCCTGCTGACGATCTATCTGGGACACGTCTCGGGAGGGCGCCTTCTCGCGGGGGACGACGCTGTCAATGCCGGCTTCTTCCCGATCGAAGATCTGCCGCCCATAGGCTTCGATTGCCAGAGAAGAATTCTGGGCCGGCTGTCATGACCCGACTCTGATCGCGAACGTATCCCCGATCTCTATCAGATCGATTATCTCGAGCCCTTTGACGACCTTCCCGACGATCGTGTACCGTCCGTCGAGATGAG
>JALOPX010000188.1 GCA_025453655.1 Candidatus Krumholzibacteriia bacterium | reverse complement strand
AGAAGGACCCCGCCTTCGCCGACGCAGCGCTGAACCTCGCGGTGACATACCAGAAGCTCGGATCGCACGAGAAGGCGATCGAGACGCTCAAGGGAATCGACCTCGTGAAGGAATCGCACCCCGAGTACTACTACGCGCTCGGCGCCTCGTATTTTCACCTGGAATACTACAGGAGCGCGGAAGAGGCCTTTCTCTCGGCCAGGCGAATAGACCCCTGGCACTTCAAGGCGCTCTTCTCGCTCGCGATGATCTACACGAGGACGGGCCGAAAGGCGGAAGCGAAGGCGGCCTGGAACGAATATATCTCTATCGCCCCCGACGACGAGTGGAAGGATCTGGCGAAAAAGCGCCTTCGGGAACTTTAGAATCGGAATCGAGGCGATCCGCGTACCGCACGCCGAAGTCGGCCTGATCGAGTGTCATTGTATCACCGCTACTGCGGATGTTATTGCGAAAAGGGAGAGGCTGTGGGCCCTCTCCCTTTTCGTGCTTCGATCCGTGATGCCGCCGCTATCTCAGGAGAATCATTTTCTTCGTGCTCTCGAACGGACCGGCGACGATCCGGTAGAAATATACCCCGCTGGCGACAGCGCGGCCGTTGGAATCGCGGCCGTCCCACATTTCCGAGTAAATGCCCGCCGGGCGGTTGCCCTCGACGAGCGCGCGCACAAACCGCCCCGCGGCGTCGTAGATTCTCAAAGACACGTGAGCCGGCGCCGAGAGTTCGAAGGCGATGCGCGTCGACGGATTGAACGGATTCGGCACGTTTTGCTCAAGCCGCTGCCCCGTCAGCGGGGAGGGAGGATCGTCGACCCCGACCGACACGCCGCCGGGATAAATCCTCTGTGCATAAATATGAACACCTGTCGCCATATCTCGATAGTCGCACCACGTCGCTATGGCTCCTCCGGCTCCATCCGAAGCGATTCGAGGATCGTACTGATTTTCCGCTGCGCTGATCGTTCCAAACGATGATAGCGCCTCCGGCGCCGTCCGACACAAGCCGCGCATCGAACTGCGCCTCGTCCGCCGTGCAGATGGCAACCCCTTCATCGGTCCATGAGGGCGTACCGCCCGAGCTAACGCGCCGCGCGTAGAGATTCCAGCTCAGCCCTCCTCGTCTGTCCTTCCAGACAACGATGGCTCCGCCGGCCCCGTCCGACGTGATTTCAGGATTGGAAGCTGTCTGGCTATTGACGCAAAGCCCGACGCCGTCCGCAGCCCACAGCGCGACGCCGGTTGGTCCCACTCGCTGCGCAAAGATACCATCATGGTCATTCGGTGAACTCATCCAGGTGATGATCGCGCCTCCGGCTCCGTCCGATATTAAACGAGGGGAATCGCCGCCTCCTTCGGTCCGGATCGTGACTCCATCGCTCGTCCATTCCTTGTTGCCCAACGAGTCAACACGCTGCGCATAAACGCCTAAACTCATCCATGTGATGATAGCTCCCCCGTCCCCGTCCGGGATGAGCTCGGGTCGTATGCCGTACCCATCAGTGAGGGCGACGCCGTTTGCAAGCCACTTCACGTTGCCATTCGCATCGATTCGCTGCGCATAGATGTCGTTGTCGGTGCCGTCTCGCAAATCTTGCCAGGCGATGATCGCTCCGCCTTTTCCATCCGAAACGCACCGGGGGAAGGTCTCCGAGCCCGCTCCCGAACAGACAAGCACACCATACTGACCCCACAAGTAACTGCCGCCCGGCCCCAGCCGCTGTGCTCTGACGCTCAGCGCATCCACGTCCACCCATACGATAATGGCTCCTCCCGCTCCGTCCGAGACGATATAGGGCATTGCCTGGTCGCCATCCGCGACACAGACTGCAACGCCATCGACTGTCCAAAGAGGATCGCCGTACGGCCCCATGCGCTGCACATAGATGTCGTAGTTCCAGGAGCGCCAATCCTGCCATACGATGATAGATCCGCCCGCGCCGTCCGATATGATTCTGGGCAGCTGCTGGTCATGGATCGCTGTGCAGACAGCAGTCCCATCCGGCAGCCACGTGGCAAATGCGTTCGGGGAGGATACGAGAATCATCAGTGACGGAACGACAATCATTGCTGGTGCCAATAGCAGCTTCTTCATGGCCAATCCTTTCCTCTGCCATCAAGCAAGAGATCGCGGAAAACGTCCGGTATCTGCATCCATTTTATTATAGGCAAATATTGTATCATATTATTTTACCGGCATCAAGACCGGGACGCCGGACCGCCGGCGATCCGAAGATACCCGCCGGACCCACATGAACGAAATTGCGTCGAGCTGACCCCGTCCGGCCGCCGCACCGGCCGAGCAGAATCTTGACACGGATTCGAATTTCCTATACGTTTCAAGCGCCTGCTGGAACTATAACCGAGACGCGCCGCCACACAGGCACAGCCAGGGGCGGCGGTCCGGTGCCGTGAACGGCCCCGGCGGAGCACGGAGCCCGAGCGACGGGATTATGAACACCCTTCACGAACCGGCCGATCATTCGGCGACCTTTCGTTTCTACGCGGAGCTGAACGATTTCCTCCCCGTGGAGCGGCGCGGACATCCCTTCGACCATACCTTTCACGGAAGCCCCGGGGTGAGGGACGCCATCGAAGCGATCGGCGTGCCGCACGCCGAGGTCGACCTCATCATAGCGAACGGGGTCTCGGTCGATTTCGGGTACAGGCTTAAAGCGGGGGACGCCGTCTCGGTCTACCCCGTCTTCGAGGCATTTGACATAAGCCCGGTCGTGCGCCTTCGGCCGGAGCCCCTTCGCGAGACGCGCTTCATCCTCGACGTTCATCTGGGGAAGCTGGCGAGAGCCCTTCGCCTCCTCGGCATCGACTGCGCCTGGGAGAACCGGCTCGGCGACCAGGAGATCATCGACCGCTCCCTCCTCGAACACCGGATCATCCTGACGCGCGACGTGGCGCTCCTGAAGTCCGGGGCAGTAACCCACGGCTACTGGGTGCGAAGCACCGATCCTAAGGCTCAGCCCCGCGAGGTGATCGACCGCTTCGACCTTCGCGGCCAGGTCCGCCCCTTCACCCGCTGCACCGTCTGTAACGGCTCCATCGAGCCGGCCGACCCCGGGCAGGCCATGCTCGAGGCGCCCGAAACGGTCAGGGGATGGTGCCGGGAGTATTTCCGGTGCTCGGGGTGCGGCAAGCTCTACTGGAAGGGGAGCCACTTCACGAACCTGAGCGACTACATCTCCCGAATTCTCGGATAATCAATCACAAGAAAGCCTTAGCCGCATGCGGAAAGATCCCGCAGCCGCCGGATCGCACCCGCCCAAATAGTCTAGAAATAGACAAAATCATATACAAAATAATGGACAAATATTTTACAAAATATGAATTATCTTCTTGCAATAAATATATTTCAAATAGACAATGTACCGGAATATAGACAGGACTGAATGAGCATGGAAAAACGATACCTGGATACGCATCCGTGGCTGACCTTCGAGTTCGATCTTCGAATGGTCAGGCCGGATACCTGGATCAACCTCGGCGAGGTTGTCAGGGGAGCGCTCGATTCGGAGTCGATGCCGATCGATCCGCGGGTAAACGAGGAGCTGCTGGCAGGGCACAAGGCCGCCGGAATATTCGGGACGGCCGCCCTCGACGGAAGCCTCGCGGAGCTCGGCGAGGTGGAGGCGATCCTGAAAGGCGCGGCCGCGGAATCCAGGGAAGGCACGGAGAAAAAAGGGTCCGGGAAGGCGGGAGATCAGGGGATCGGGTCACGCAGCAACGGGAATGAAGGGGGCGCTGGCACAACGCCCGGCGGCGACCTTGGCGCCTTCCCGGACTCAAGAGCCAGGGAGATCAGGAATATACTGGAGCTTTTCGATTCGATAAGCGGCAGGGTGAGGCGGGGGGACAGGGTGTGGGACCTTTCGGCCGCCGATATCAGGGACTTCAACAGGATGCTGCTGGATGGGGCCGGGGAGGGCGAAGTGGCAGCGGGCACCCCCCCCGGCGAGATCCGCAAAGGCCCGGCGACGGAGATCGCCTACGAAGG
>JALOPX010000075.1 GCA_025453655.1 Candidatus Krumholzibacteriia bacterium | reverse complement strand
CGCCGCGCTGAACACGACCGGCACGGTTACCGGCGTTCTCGGCGGCCTCTGCGCGGACGTCTACGGCATCGTCGACGCCGGCGACGCCAACGTCTGCGACTATGACACGCTCACGATCATCGCGTGGGACGCCGCGACAGGCACCGTTTATGACACCTGCGTGCAGGTCGTGCATGTCGTGGAGCCCGTTCCCGTGCCTCTCTTCAGCCTTCCTGCCGTGATTGCCCTCGTTGCGGCGATGGTGCTCGCAGCGGCAGTCATCATGAGGAAACGGCTGGCCGGCAACGCCCGTTAGGGCGGCGGCCGCGGGATCGTTTCTGAAACTCGAGGGGCGCCCGTGAAAATATCGGGCGCCCCTTTCATGTCCATACGATCCGCGGCGGCTGAAAACCCTTCACTCCCTTTCCACTGGACCTGCCACGCGGGTCTCGACTAGTATCCTTTTTATGAGGGCAAAAATCGTCACGGCCGGCAATTACCGCACGCTCGAAGAGGCGCTTTTGCGCGATTTGAAAGCCCTGAAGAATGGAAACCCGCTGAGGCCGGTGTCGATCCTGACCGGATCGAACCTTCAGGGAAAATATCTCAGGGCGCTCCTGGCGGAGCGGACCGGCGGGATATTCAACGTGGATTTATTCGCTTTCCCCGATCTGCTATCGGCCGTCGAACGCAGCTCGCGCATCCCGGCCCTCAAGGGCCTCCCCCCTTTCGCCGCGCAGGCGATCGTCGAATCCCTCTCCGCCTCCGGGAATGTTCCGGAATATTTTTCCCCGATCTCGGGGACCCGCGGTTTTTCTGAAGCGGTGATCGCCGCCTTTTCCGACCTTTCGGAGGCGGGGTGCACGCGCGAACTCGCCGTCCGGCTCGCGGCGAGAAGGGAGGCCGGTCCCGGGCTCAAAAGCCTTCTGTCGCTCTTCGCCGCGTACAGGAGAAGTGTGGACGAAGGCGGGGGCGACATTCATACGAGATTCGAGAGGGCGGCCGCGCTGAAGGGCGGAGGCGGTTTCAGGGGCCCTCTGCTCGTTTATGGATTGTACGACCTCAACGCGCGGCAGTGGGATCTTATCGAACGCGCCGGGAATTCGGCCGACGTGACCTTCTATGTCCCGTGGCGCGACGAAAAGTGGTTCAGGTTCGCCGCGCCTCTCGTGAACAGGTGCCGGGCGCGCGGCTTCGACATGGAGGAATTTGCCGCGGAGGGGTCGGAGAATTTACGGCCGGCGGAACCGGAGGTCTTCAGCGCCCCCGATCCCGAGGCCGAGACGTTCGAGATCGCGCGCAGGGTTCTCGAGTCGGCGGGGAAGGGAATTCGCTTCGGTGAAATGGCCGTGGCCCTTTCGCCGGGATGCGACGCCGCCCTCGTGAGGGAGATATTCGGGGAATCCGGCATCCCCGTTCAGATGGCGGAGGGATCCCTCCTGGAATCCTCGGCGCACGCGAGAGGGGCGCTTCAGCTTTGCAGGCTCCTTTCGGGGGATCTTTCGAGATCGCGTCTCGTCGAGTTCATGGTTTCGGCGCCCCTCGCGGGGGTCGCGGCCCCGGGCGGCGGGGATCTCTCGGCCGCATGGGTGCGGGAAAGCGCCCTGGAGGGAATGACGGGCGAGCGGGGATGGCAGGCGGAGAACGCCCTTCTCGCCGGGAAGTTGTCCATGGAGGCCGCCGCCGGGCGGTGCGGCGGCGATCTTCCTGCCGCCGCCGCGCTGGCCGGCGGCATCATCGATAAGATCACGGAGCGGGGGTTCGCCGGCGGCGCGCATTCGTGGAGTTCGCTCGCGGGAACCCTCTCCTCCCTCGTTGCCTCCCTCTTCGAGGAGGGGGCGCAGAGGGACGAGGTCTGCAGGGCGATAGAGGGGCTCGCCGGCCTCGACTCGCTTCCCGGGGGTGCGTCGCCGCCGATCTTCCCGTCGTTCGTCGAGAGGGCTCTTGCCTCCACGCGCGGTTTCACGGGAAGGCCGGGCGGGGAGGGCGTGGCCGTACTTCCGATCGAGGGGATCAGGGGGCTCCGCTTCAGGGCCCTTTTCATCGCGGGAATGACGGAGGATTCGATGCCGGGGACGGCGGGCAGGGATCCCTTCCTTCCGGACGAGGCGAGAGACCTTCTGGAAAAACTTCAGCCGGGCGCGTTGATGTTTTCGAGAAGATCGGGCAGGACGGCAGAGCTCGAGCTCGTCTTCAGGCTGGCCTGCTCCGGCGCCGGCGACCGCCTCGTCTGCGGCTATTCGAGAACCGGGGCAGGCTCCGGCCGGGAGAAGGCGAGGTCGTCCTTCCTCGACCTGCTCGAGAGGGAAGCCGGAGTGGGGAACGGGGCGGCGGAAAAGGCGGGGTCGAGATTGCCGTCCGCCTTCGAAGGGCTTTCGGAGAGCGACCCCGTTTCGGAGGACGAATATTCCCTCCGGTCGGCCGCGGCGCGCGGCGCGATCCCCCGCGGCCTTGCGGGGGAGCTTTTCTTCTCGAGGGGCCTTCGCCTTGAGGAGGCGCGCTGGTCGGAATTCCGCCTCACGCCGTACGACGGCGTCCTGGAATCGCCCGGGGCCGCGAGCAGGCTCGCGGCGATGCTCGGGGAGTCCGGGGGGAGTTACTCGGCCACCTCGCTCGAGAGGTGGGCCCGATGCCCCTTCGCCTTTTTCCTCAGGAATATCCTCAGGGTGGAATCGATCGAGGAGCCGGAAAGGATCCTGTCGATCGATCCGCTTCAGCGCGGGACCCTGGTGCATTCCCTGCTGCAGCGGCTCTACTCGAACCTCGGCGAGAACGGGCTTCTGCCGGTCGGCCCGGCCCGGCTCGGGAGAATCGAAGATCACGCGTCCCGTTTCATCCGGAATTTCCTTGATGAATACGCCTCCTGCGCGCCGGTCGGAATCCCCGCCTTCTGGGAGATGGACAGGGACTCGATAATGCGGGCCGTCATGGGGCTTCTGTCGTCCGAGGCGGGCGAGGAGGAGGGGCTCGTGCCGGCGCTCTACGAGGAGCCTTTCGGCCGGGTATTCGAAGCTTCCCCCGTTTCGTTCGATACGGGCTCGATGAATATCTCCTTTCACGGGAGGATCGACAGGATAGACCGCGGCGATGGCGGGAGGTTCAGGGTGATCGACTACAAGACGGGAAAGCTCGACGGCAGGGACGACGATATGGCGGGAGGAACGGCCCTCCAGCTCCCCGTCTACATTCTCGCGGCGTCGGCAATCCTGGGGCTTCCCCTGGAAAAGGGAACGGCGCTCTACAGGAAGGTTTCGATAACGGGAGGAAAGGCCCGGGTCTCATTCGACGGCGCGAAATGGGGCGAGCTCGGGGGGAAATTCGCGGGGATTCTCGACGTGATAGTCAGGGGGATCGGCGGGGGGCTTTTCTTCATGTACCCCGACCCGTCGAGGTGCGAATACTGCGATGCCCGCGGGGCGTGCCCCTCCTCGAAGCGGCTGCTTTTCGAAAGGAAGGCGCTGAGAGATCCGAGGGCCGCCGATTATCTCGCCATGAGAGAGGGGGTCGAAGGCGATGAGTGAGCCGGGAGCGCCTCTGGTGGACGGCGAGGCGAGGGAGAGGGCCGCTCGAGACATCGGCTCCTCGTGCTGCATGGAGGCGGGGGCCGGGACGGGCAAGACGACCCTCCTCGTGGATCGTTATGTCTCGATAATAACGGGGGGCGCGGCGGGGTGCAGGGAGGTCGTGGCGATAACCTTCACAGAGAAGGCCGCCCTGGAGATGAAGGAGAGGATCAGAAGAAGGCTCGAGGGGCTCGCCTCGGGCGGCGCCTCCTCCCCCGAAATTCTTTCGAGGGTCGAAGCGGCCCTCGGCGAGATCGAGAACGCCCCGGTTTCGACGATTCATTCATTCGCATCCTCGATCCTCCGGGAGTACCCGGTGGAGGCGGGGATCGACCCTCGTTTCACGCAGCTCGATGAAATCGAGAGCTCGATCATGCTCGACGACTGCTGGAACGCCTTCCTCCAGGGGGTGGAGGAGCCCTTCGACAGGGTCATTCGCGGCTGGTTCGGCGCGGGGGGAAGCCTCGCCGCCCTGAGGGACGCCGCGATGAAGGTATATTCCCTGCGCGGCAGGGGGCGGGGCGGGGAACTCCCCGGCGGCGACCGCCCGCGCGATCCGGGCGGGAAAGGCTGCGAAGACGCCGGTCCTTCGGCCGGGCCGGCGGCATCGGAGGATATGGCGGCCTACGGGGCTTTTCTCGAATCCGTGTCGGCCGAGCTCGCGGAGCTCCTCGAATCGTCGTGCGTCGATCGCGGCGACGAAGGGGCGTTCTCGATCGCCTCGTTCCTCGATTCGCTGCGCGCCGCGCCCGGGCCCGGGGAGGAGGGCCGCGAGGAGTATCTTCTCGGGATGGATATACTGAAGGCCAAGGGAAACCGCAAAAACTGGGATCCGCCGGACGCCTGCGCGAGGCAGAAATCCCTTTTCAGGGAGATCTCGGAGAGGCGGGGGAATCTGAGGAAGCTTCGGACGGACAGGCTGCGCGCCGACCTCATGCGGTGGCTCGACGGGTTCACCGCAGCCGTCGGGGAGAGAAAAAGAAGGGAAGGGGTTCTCGATTTCGACGATCTGCTGATAAAGGCCCGATCGCTCCTCGAAAATCCCTGCGTCCTTCGATCGCTGAGGCGAAGGTACACCCACATCCTCGTCGACGAATTCCAGGATACCGATTCCCTGCAGGCCGGGATCATCATGCTTCTCTCGGGGAGGGGGGGCGGCGGGGGAGCCCCCGGCGAGGCGGGCCCCGGGGAAGGAGGCCCTGGCGAGGGGGAATCAGGCCGGGGCCCCGGGCCGGGGAACCTTTTCATAGTCGGAGACCCGAAGCAGAGCATATACCGGTTCAGGAACGCCGACGTCGAGATCTACGAGAAGGTGAAGATGAGTTTCGGCGGGGATGAGAGCCGCCTCAGGATCACGCAGAATTTCAGGTCGGTGCCGGGGATCACGGAATGGGTCAACGGGGCCTTCTCCAGGATGATGACGGGCCCCGAAGATGGACTCTACCAGCCCCGCTACGAACCGATCCACGCCCGAAGGGAGGGGTTCGGCGCCGCGGTCGTGAGCCTTCGCTTCGAGAGGGACGGGGAGAGGGTGGACGAGGTCCGCCGCGCGGAGAGCGCGGCGGTCGCGGGGTACATACGCGAACTCGTCGCCGGCGGAAGGGAGATCATGGACCCCGTGTCGAGGGAGATGCGCCCGGCAAGGTTCGGCGACATCGCGGTGATATACAGGGGGACGACGGGGATAGAGTATTACGAGGACTCGCTGCGCTTCGCCGGGGTCCCGTACATCGTCGAGGGGGGGAAACTTTATTACACGAGGCAGGAGGTGAGGGATCTCGCCTCGGCGTTCTGGGCGATCGAGGATCCCTGCGATTCGGCGGCACTCGTGGCGAGCCTTCGTTCCGGGCTTTTCGGGTTCAGCGACGAGGAGCTGTTTCTTTTCAGAATGGACGGAGGTTCGTTCGACTACCTCGAGCCGCGCCTCCCCGCCGGCGGGGGATATGCCGACATGGCCGAAGCCTTCGGGCTCCTGAGAGACCTTCATTTCGCCAGGAACAGCCTCGGGCCCGCCGGGACGTTCAAACGGCTGCTGAGGATGACGAGGTACCTGGAACTTTCAGTCACCCGGCCCCACGGCGCTCAGCGCGCGCGGAATATCCTGAAGGCCGTCCGCAGCGCCAGGGAGTTCTCCGGCCGTCTTCATTCGTACCGGTATTTCGCCAGATGGTTCAGGGACCAGGAACGGCTGTCGGCCGCCGAAGGGGAATCTCCCGCGATGGACGACGACGAGAACGCGTCAAGGATGCTTACCATTCACAAATCGAAGGGATTGCAGTTCCCCGTCGTGATACTGGTCAACCTCTTTCAGAAATTCGGACGCCCCGGCAAATTCATCGCGGCCGCGGGAGGGGGCCTGGCCTTCAACCTCGGCGGAGGGTGGGAGACCTCCGATTACGCGGAGGCGGCGGCCGATGAGAAGATGAAGGACCTTGCCGAGACCGCGAGGCTTCTCTATGTCGCGGCGACGAGGGCGGGAGACCTCCTCGTCATCCCCGCGGCCGGAGGCGAGGGCACCTACTACGGAATGCTGGCCCCGTTCATCGAAGAAGCAGGGCTGTCGGGGGGCGGCCCAGGGAGCGTGCTCGCCGTAAACGCCCCGAAGGGCGCGGCCGGCAGTCCCGGGGAGGGAAGAGGCGAAGGCGCGGAGGAGGGCGGCGTGACGGCGGAAAAGCTCTCGGAGGACCTCGGCCGGTGGCGTCGCGACAGGGATGCCGTCATATCCCGGGCGAAAAAGGCTCCCGCGCGGATACGACCTTCCCTCTTCGAGGATTTTCGTCCCGCAGCGTTCGATGAATCGGGCCGCGACTCGGCGCTGAGCGGCGCTCCGGGGAAGGATCAGGACGAAGCCCTGAGGTTCGGATCGGCCTTCCACAGGGTGATGGAACTGGCCGATCTTGGCAACGCGGAGAGCGCCGGCCCGCTCGTCGCGGAGGCTGCGCTCATGTTCGGGATCGAAGGGAGGGAGGAAGAGCTCCTGTCCCTCGTCCGAAGCGCCCTTTCGTCTCCCATTGTCGCGGCCGCGGCCTCGGCGGGGAATTGTTATCGCGAGATGGAATTCACCGTGCCCTTCCCCGGGGGCATGAACGCGGCGGGGTGCGGCGGGGCAGGCCCGGCGGCGATCGTCGAGGGGCGGATCGACCTTCTCTTCGAAAAGGACGGGGCCTGGACGGTCGTCGATTACAAAACCGACGACATACCTCCCGGGCTCGTCGGCGAACGGACTGCCGTCTACCGGAAACAGGGCGCTCTCTACGCCTGGGCGCTCAGGGCGGCCGGCATCGATCTTTCCGGAGGGGTCGTCTTTCTCTTCGTGCGCCCCGGTGCGGCGGGCAGGGTGGAAATCACCCCGGAGGTCCTCGCCGGGACCGCGAAGATGATCCGGGCGGCGGCCGAGCCCCGATGATCCGGGCGGTTCCACTCCCCCGTGGAGATTATCCTTTCACCCGCATCGAAGCTGTTGTACCATGTGACTGAATCCGGAAGACAAGCGAGGGACCATCCGGCAGCGGGTAAAAACGATGGAAAACGATCCCGTGAAAAACGACGACATTCAAAATCTCGAGGTAATAGTAAAAGCCCTGGAATACACGGTCGATCCCATCGCGCTGCTGGAAGCGGGGAGACGATTCATCTTCTGCAACAGGGCCTGGAAGGTTTACCACGGGCTCGATCCGGACGTCGACATGAGGGGGCTGGGACTCGAGACGATTAAATCTGAAGAAATCCAGCCCCTTTTTATCGAGGGCCGGGAAGCTCTGGATCGCGGCGAATCGTTTGAGAGGGAATTCCATGCTTCGTGGTGCGACAAGCGGGTGAAGATCATAGTGCAGAGGATAGAGGTGTCGGGCCGGCCGGTCACCGTCGTCGTGATAAGGGACATAACGGATATCATAAAAAAGAGCGAGGAAAGGATCAGAAGCCGGTTCATGGGGGTGCCGGTCCCCATCTATATCTGGCGCCACGAGGGCGATGACATGATTCTCGTCGATTACAACGAGGCCGCGTTCAAGATCACCGGGGGGCGTGTCGTGAAACTTGTCGGCAAAACGGCCGCCGAGCTGCATGCCGGGCATCCGGGGATCCTCGAGGAGATGTGGCGCTGTTATAACGAGCATGTCCCGATCGTGAGGGAGATGGAATACCGGAGTTACTTCGGTGACAAATCATGGTGGATGGCCGTGAAATACGTATACGCGGAGCCGGATCTCGTCATAGTCCACACGGAGGACATAACGGAGCGCGTGACGGCAAGGAAGGAACTGGAGAAGTACAGGGATACCCTCGAGGCTCAGGTAAGGGAAAGAACGGCAAGGCTCGCCGAGACGAACGCCGAGCTCGAGCGGCAGATACATGAAAAGGAGAGGACCGAGAAGGCGCTTCGCCGATCGGAGGAAAGGTACAGGTCGGTGACGGAGCTGGCGTCGGACTACATGTACGCCGGGAAGATCTACCCCGACCTGACGGTGAAGAGGGACTGGGTCGCCGGCGCCTTCGAGAAGATAACGGGATACAGGCCGGACGAGATAGAATGCGAGCTGGGGCACCCGGACATCCTGCACCCCGACGACAGGGGAATAGCGGTAAAACATCTGGAAGATTTTATTGCGGGCAGAAGCGTGGACAGCGAATTCAGGATCATCACGAAGAGCGGTGAATTGCGGTGGATCCATTCCTTCGGCGTTCCCGGGGAAAGGGGGGACGACGGCGGTATACGCGTCGTCGGGGCGGTGAAGGATATCACGGGGCGCAAGCTGTTCGAGATTGCCCTTGAAAAACGCAACAGGGAATTGGGCCTGCTCAACCGCCTCAACGACATCCTTCAATCGTCGAACGACACCCGCGAGGCCGTGAAGATGGTCCTGGATATCTTCCTGAAGGAATTCGGGATTAAAGCGGCCGGAGCATGGGTGCTGTCGGACGACGGCGGATGTTTCGAAAGGGTGGCCTCGGTCGGCGTTCCAAGAGAGCTCCACGAGCCGTTCGACTCGCTGCCGGTCGACGACATTTACGTGGCGAGGGCGATCAGGGAGGGCCGGCCGGTCGTATTCGAGGACGAGATGCCGGTAAGGGATCCCAAAAAGTTAAAGGTGGCGGAGGAATTGAATGTAATCAGCACGGTGGCCGTACCGGTCGTCTCCGGCGGCGTTACGAAGGTGCTTTTCAATTTCGGATTCGAAAGGAGGCTCGACGAATCGGCGGGGGAGACCGCATATCTGCAGCTCATCGCCGGGCATCTCGGGCTCGGGCTGGAGAGGCTCGAGCTTCTCAAGGCGGAGAAGATTTACGAGGAAAAGGTGAAGAAGCTCGCCGGAAAGCTTATCCAGACGATAGAGGAGGACAAGAGCCGTATAGCCAGGAATCTTCACGACGACATAGGGCAGTCGATCATCGTTCTCATAGCGGAGCTCGCGGAATTCGAAAAGACCCTTCCCCCCGGAGACGCCGGCACGATCGAAAGGTGCAAACAGGTTAGGATGCGCCTCAACGATCTGGCCGGCGAGACGAGGCGGGTCGCCTATTCCCTCGCCCTGCAGCCGGCCATGCTCGAGGACCTTGGATTGATCCCGGCTCTTCAATGGTACATAGACACCGTCGTCGAGCCGGGCGGAATCGAGGTCGACCTCGCGGCCGCCGGATTCGACGAAATGCTCCCTTCACGCCAGGCGGTCGCGTTGTACCGTGTGGCGCAGGAAGCCCTGACCAACGCGATGAGACACAGCGGCGCGAAAAAGGTCCAGTTGAAACTCATCAAGGGGTACCCGAATATCATAATGGATATCAAGGACCGCGGGCGCGGCTTTCCCATGAAGGGGGCCGGGGCTCCGGGGGACGGGCTCGGGATAACGGGGATGCGCGAAAGGATTCAGAATATCGACGGAACATTCGATATACAATCTGCTCCAGGGAAAGGCACAAGGGTCCGTGTCACTCTTCCGGTGGAGGAATGCGATGAACAGTAACCTGAAACTGATGCTTGTCGAGGATCACAATATCGTGAGGCAGGGATTGAAAAGCCTGCTCGAGGACAGGGGATTCGAGATCTCCGGCGAGACCGATAACGGTCGCGACGCGATCGCGATGGCCGGCGAGAAGCTCCCCGACGTCATTATCATGGATATCGGCCTGCCCAAACTGAGGGGGATCGAAGCGGCGAGAAAGATAAAGAAGGAGCACCCGCGGATTAAAATCATCATGCTGACGATCCATACGAACGAGAAATATATCTATGAGTCGCTCGACGCGGGGGTCGACGCGTATCTGGCAAAGGAGACCGCCTCGGACGACCTGGTGGAGGCGATAAGCGCCGTGATGAAGGGGGAGATCTACATCGGCTCCAATTTCCCGGGGGATATTCTGGACAACTACGGCAAGCTCAAACGCGTCGGGAAGAAGGGGGATGAGTTCAGCCGTCTGACCAACAGGGAAAAGGAGATACTTCAGCATATCGCCGAAGGGCTCACGAGCCAGAGGATCGCGGAGGAATTATTTCTCAGCAGGAAAACTGTCGATAATCACAGGGCCAACATAATGAAAAAACTCAACCTGCATGATACGGCGAGCCTGGTGAGGTACGCGGTCCGCATCGGGCTCGTCGACAGCGTCTGACGCGTCCCCCGGCGGCCCCTTCAAAATTGAGGACATTTCACTATTGTACCGACATGTTGTTTGGGTTATCATATAAACGTCCTCTGTTGATGACCGGGACTTTATGAAGCCAGTAATGAATGATCAAGAGAACGATTCGGGGCCGACGGTGTACAAGAGCATGCGTGTGACACGGAGGTCGCGTGAAGTAAAACGGGATTGAAAATATAGAAGGCTTTTTTGCCGCCTGGTTAATGGGGGTCTTTTCCATCCTACCAAACCCCATCTCTTCCCCTAGGAGATGAGCCGCTTATCTGGAAG
>JALOPX010000187.1 GCA_025453655.1 Candidatus Krumholzibacteriia bacterium | reverse complement strand
AGGCCCGGCATGAACTGGGGCCGGACCGTATGGAAGCCGGGGACGGGAAAGGCGCCGCAGCTTCGCCCCGATCCGGAGGTGGCGGCCGCCGGCAGCAGCCTCGAGCTTCTTCTCACCATCGAACCGGCCGAAGAGGGATGGAAGGGAACGGGGTTCTGCAGGGCCGCGGGGATCTTCAGCCCGTTCGTGGAGATGTCCGGGCTCGGCGGCGAGGCGCGAGCCCATATCGAGGCGCTCGCAGGCTCGGCCCTTTCGGGCTCTAAGGTCGCCGATTTCAACACGGCGGTCCTGGAGGAGACGCGCGTCGAGGCCGGGTTCGACTTCGGCTTCGAACCGGCTCCTCCCGACGGCGCCGGGCGGACGGCGATAGCCGCCGGCGATCCGGCTGGAGGCATATTCTCGCGCCTCGGCGCGGACATCCGGCTCTCCCAGGAGAAACGCACGTCCCCCGTTGTGCTACAGGGCAGGATGACACAGCGCGTGCAGCTCAGGGTGAAGACGGGCGACAGGGCGATAGCGGTCCGGCCCGAACCGCGAAGCATCGAAAACGGGGCGGGGAGTTTCTCGCTGAAGATCTCGAGCGAAGACGGCTGGCTTACGATCGACAGGACGCTGACCTTGAACGGCGGCGGCGTCGCCCCGGCGGCGTGGCCCGCCCTTCGCGCCCTTCTTCTCGAGGAAAAGGACGCGGCCGGCAGGACCGTCCTGCTTAAATGATATTGATGCGAAGGCCGTTTGGAATGTAGAATCGCCGAAGGTTCGCAAATGTCGAACCATGGAAATTCCGGCCGGGACGCGGCCCGGCCGCTTATCATGGAGAAACGAATATGAGCAACGTCCAGACGAAAAAGGGGAGAATCGGAATTTTGACGGGCGGCGGAGACGTGCCGGGCCTCAATCCCGCGATAAGGGGGGTTACGATCAGGGCGATCCGCGAAGGTTACGAGGTCATAGGCATCCGGCGGGGCTGGGCCGGGATGGTGGAAATCGTGCGCGACAAGGACGCAGACAACAGCAACAACTTCGAGGTGCTGACCGAGAGCCTGGTGAACAGGATCGGGCGCACGGGAGGCACCTTTCTTCACAGCTCGAGGACGCGCCCCAGCCATGTCCCCGACGAGAGCGTGCCCGATCATCTCAAGAACAAGTACAACGAAAAAATGAACGACCTCACACCCGAGGTCCTTAAAAATCTCGATTACCTCGGCATCGATTATCTCATCCCCATCGGCGGGGACGACACGCTGAGCTACGGAGTGAAGCTGCACAAAGAGGGCGTCAGGGTGATCGCCATCCCCAAGACGATGGACAACGACGTGCCGGGCACCGATTACTGCATCGGGTTCAGCACGTGCGTCACAAGGACGATACAGATGACGCACAGCCTCCGCACCTCGGCCGGTTCGCACGAAAGGTTCCTCGTCATCGAGGTCTTCGGCAGGTACGCCGGGTTCACCGCCCTCCTTCCGACGATGGCCGGAGCGGCCAACCGCTGCGTCATACCGGAATATCCCTTCCGCATGGAACGGCTCTGCGAGCTCCTCGTAGCCGACTGGAGCACGAACCCGAGCCATTACTCGGTCGTCCTCGTCTCCGAGGGCGCGGTGGAACAGGGGGGCGACATGACCTTCTCCGAGCACGAGAAGGACGCCTACGGGCACAAGAAGCTCGGCGGGGCCGGCGACCACATCTCGAAACAGCTTAAAAAGATTTCCCACGACTTCAACAACGGGAGAACGATCAACGTCATCAACCAGAGGCTCGGATACCTGGTGCGCTGCGGCGATCCCGACGCCATCGATTCGATCGTGCCGATGGCGTACGGCAACCTCGCGCTGAACCTGATCCTCAAGGGGGTTTCCGGCCGGCTCGTGGCCCTCAAGAACGGCCGGTACGACAACGTCCCCATCGATATCGTGACGAGCTACAAGAAGGTCGTCGACGTGCAGCAGTACTACAACACGGAAAGGCTGCGGCCTTATTACGAGAGCTTCGAGTCCAAGCCGCTTTTTATAATGGCAAGCGACTGACGGCCAGGCCGCGCGCCGCGGTCGAACCATTCCCGGCGCCGGCGATGGAGGATACGGCATGTTTCATGAATTTCTCGATCGCGTATACCTTGGAAACAGCGCGCGGGCCTATCTGGTAAGCCTCGCCACCTTCGTCGGCGGAGTCATCCTGCTTCGCATCTTTTCGGCGATAGTTGTAAGCCGCCTGAAAAAATTCGCCGAGCATACAACGACCACCCTGGACGATTTCATCATCCAGTCGCTCGATTCGAAAATACTTCCCCTGTTCTACATCGGCGTCCTCTACCTGAGCCTCAAGGAGCTCGAAGTCAGCGCGAAGGTGACAAAGGCGATCGACATCCTCAGCCTCGTGATAATCACCATCTTCGCGGTCCGTTTCATTCTGAGCTTTCTTATGTACATGCTGGACTCCTACTGGGCAAAACGCGAAAAGGACGAATCGAAGAAGAAGGCGATGAAGGGGATCGTCATCGTCATCAAGTTCGTCGTCTGGGTCAGCGCGGGGATCATACTCCTCGACAATCTCGGAATAGAGATCTCCGCCCTGATAGCGGGCCTCGGGATCGGCGGCATCGCCATCGCCCTGGCGGCGCAATCGATACTCGGCGACCTGTTCAGTTATTTCACCATATTCTTCGACCGGCCGTTCGAGATCGGGGATTTCATCGTGGTCGGCGATTTTCAGGGGACCGTGGAGCGCGTCGGAATCAAGACTTCGCGCCTGAGAAGCCTCAGCGGCGAGGAGATCGTCTTCTCCAACACCGACCTGACGAATTCGCGCGTCCGCAATTACAAGAGGATGGAACGGCGCCGGGTGTTATTCAAACTCTCGTTGACCTACGACACGACCGCCGATCAGCTAAGGGAGATTCCGGGGATCATCGAGCGTATCGTCAGGGAGAACGAGGGGGTCGAGTTCGACCGGTCGCACTTCAACGGATACGGCGATTTCAGCCTCAACATCGAGACCGTCTATTTTGTCCTGACCAGGGACTACAACACTTACATGGACATTCAGCAGAAAATCAACCTCGGC
>JALOPX010000010.1 GCA_025453655.1 Candidatus Krumholzibacteriia bacterium | reverse complement strand
TAATACACAGGTGCGAGATCTTCTTTTTCGGAATACGCGTTGCACCAGGCTATACAATCATACCAACAAATGTTCGTTACGGGGTGATTGTATGCGGTTGCGTCTCCAGTTGAACCCATCGTGCCCGAATGCTCAAAGGCATAGCCATTCGATACAGCCCAATCCCTGACCTCCCGCCACAATTGATAAGTAGTTTCGTATCTAGATATCTGAAAATTAGATATCTGAAAATCATCCAGCGATACCGTATGGACCGGTTCTTCATCGCCGGCTATCCCTGCATACCCCATCGGATAACCGGATGTGGCAGGGACCAGTATCATCGAAAAATCACCGTTGTCCACCGGATTCGTACCCTTGTCGTCTCCACACGAAGAGAACATGACGACGATACAAAGAGTAACGAGTGGCGCCAAACCGTTCAGGATTGACCTTCGATACATCTGCATTTCCTTTCCCTGATAATGCATTCTAAAAAGTTCCGGACTATCGAAGTAAAATTATTTTTTTCGTATTGGGCTTCCCCTGGTTCTCCAGACACCTCTTAGGTTTAATGTAGCCTAAAGGAGGAGTCTATGGGTTGCAAGAGATTTTCCCCTGAGTTCAAGGAAGAAGCCGTGCGTCAGGTGACCGAGCACGGTTATTCGGTGAAAGACGTTACGGAGAGAATCTGTAACTTGTCGCTATTACACTGCCAGAAACTGTACCTGGCGGCGAATTAATGAATGCTTATAGAAAAGCTCATCCCCCATAATTTGTTGTTACCAAAGGAGATGAGCTTGTAATAAACTGGGGTGGATAACGGGATTCGAACCCGCGACAGCTGGAACCACAATCCAGGGCTCTACCAACTGAGCTATATCCACCACATTTTTGAAATTCGAACCTATAATGTAATCCCGCCCGCCGTGCCGCCGCAAGCAAAATAACCCCGCGGCCTCTCCGCGCCGGGTGTCAGTACCACTTGAAGACCCTGGATCCCGCGTAGAACAGGACCATGCCCATCGCGGTCAGAACCGCCACGGGAAGCCATACCTGGGCGAACCCGGCTCCCTCGTTGAAGATGCTCCTCATCGAGTCGGCCAGCATGGTCAGCGGCAGCTTGCGGACTATCGGCACGGCCCATTCGGGAAAATTGTGGTAGCTGAAAAATACCCCCGACACGAGCATCATCGGCATGTTCACCGCGTTGATAAGGCCGTTGCCGACGCGCGAATTTGCCGTGCGCGAGGAGATCATCACCGCTATCCCTGTGAAGGCGAGGTTGCCGGCGATGAAGACTGCCAGAAGCGCCGGGACGCTCCCCTGAATCCGCACGCCGAAATAGAAAAAGACGAAGACGTACAGGGCGGCGAACTCGATGATATTGACGAGGACCCTCGTGATGAAATGTGAGCCCAGGAATAAGAGCTTGTTCATCGGCGTCGCCGCCATCCGGCGAAGAAGTTTCTTCATCCTGATCTCGATCATCGACCAGCCAACCCCCCACATCGCCGAATTCATGATGTTCATCGCGAGAAGCCCCGGCACGAGGAAATCTATGTAACGGGTCCCCGGCGTCTCGAGGACGTCGATGGCTGTATTCTCCGATTCGATTTCGAGCCCGGCCATGGCGCGATCGAGGATCATCCAGGTCATCTCGGCTTCGCCGCTTCGCGGATCGAAGCTGTATTTCAGCGTCCCGTCCGGCGAGCGTTCCATTATCAGCGAGACCTTCCCCTTCTTCAGGGCAAGGAGCGCCTCTTCCTTCGATAGGGGATGCAGTCTCACCCGCTGGAGCTTCTCCGCTTCGCTCCCATCCCCGGCCTTTTCGGCCACCCCCGGCCGGCCGTCCGGATCGACCCTCGCGGCAATCCCCCCGGTCTTCGATTCCATCCACACGAGATCCGAATCTGCGGGGGCGCCGGCGGGCCCGACGAGTGCGGCGTTATGCATCTGCCTCCCGCCCGAACCGATCGCTATCCCGAGAAGCCAGGAAAGGACTATCGGGAAAACCAGGGACCAGAAAAGGATCTCCGGCTCGCGCAGGAACTCCTTGAATTGGATCGAGACGAGGTTGCGAAGGTTCCTAAGCATCGAGCCGCCTCCCCGTGAGAGAGACGAAGAGGTCGTCGAGGTTCATCTTCCTGCACTCGAGCCTTTTGAGCCTCAGCTTCTCGCGCTCCACCGCCGCAAGGAAGAGAGGGAGCGCCGCCACGATATCGCTGACGTAGAGCTGCCCCGATCCCGGCTCCTCGCCCCTGACGAGCTCGAATGCGCCGGCGATCCGCGCCACCGAGTCGGGGATTTCGCAGACTGGGACCGCCTTCCCGGGAGGCGGCGACGCACCCGCTATCGTTGAGCCGGCGGCGGCACCATCGACCGGCGCCTTCCCGCACCCCTCCAGGGCGAAGGAAATGATCTCCATCGCGCCGTGAGCCGCGAGAAGCTCCTCGAGGGTTCCCTCTGCGAGTATCCTCCCCTGGTTCATTATGATAATCCGCTCGCAGAGATATTCCGCCTCTTCCATGTAGTGGGTCGTGAGGATGAGGGCGGTCCCCTTCGATTTGAGGTCGCCGAGTATCTCCCAGAGCTCGCGCCTCGCGTTGGGATCGAGGCCCGTCGTCGGCTCGTCGAGGATAAGGATTTGCGGATGGTTGATAAGAGCTATGCCGAGGGCGAGCTTCTGGCGCTGGCCGTGCGAGAGGTTCATCGTGTAGCTTGCGCTTTTTTCGAGAAGGCCGATGTGCTCCAGGATGCCCGGCATCTCATCGGTGGAGCGGCCGTAGAACCCGGCGAAGAGATCCATGATCTCGCGGACCGTCAGCTTGTCTATGAATTTCGTCTCCTGAAGGGAGATCCCCATGATCCCCCTGAGGTGCCTTTCGTCGTGCTTCCAGTCCCTGCCCAGTATCGATATGCTCCCCGAGTCGGGGCTCCTGAGGCCCTCTATCATCTCGACGAGCGTCGTTTTCCCCGCGCCGTTCGGCCCGAGAAGGGCGACATACTCCCCGGGGGCCACGCTGAGACTTACGTCCTGAACGGCCCTTACATCCTTGAACGATTTTGAAACGTTCGATACGACGATCATTTTTCCTCGCTCCATGGACGGGGAGTCTTTCGGGGAAGGTCTGGAAATCAAGGATGGCGACCCCGGTAGGGCTCGAACCTACAACCCCCAGCTTAGAAGGCTAGTGCTCTATCCAATTGAGCTACGGGGTCACCCTGTCGGCAGCGCCAACGGCTGCCGCGGACAGACCCAAAGTTAGCAGGAGCGCGCCCCGCGGGCAATAGAAAATCATTCCATAAAAAAGCCCGTCACGTCTTTCGGCGCCGCGACGGGCTTCCAAACACAGGCATGAAAGAGAGTACTGCTTCCAGTGCCTGGCGCGCATTCTATCCGCAGGGATCGGGGCGGGTCAAGTTAACTTTTCATTAATACTAATGTTGTCCTACGGCACAGCGGACGGGTCTCGGGGGCTCCGGGGGGGGCATCTATTGAATTGAAGCCCGGCGGGCCGGGTTGTATGATGATCCGGCACCCGCGGCCGGCCGAGGCCGGCTCGTGTCGTACGCGAAGAGGCGGAGGAAGGACGATTTGACGATCCCGGAGAATACCTCGAAAAACACTCACAATGTCGCCGCGCGCCTGCTCCTTGAATGCACGGGGTGCCGCCCCGTCGAGGGGCGGGCACCGTCCGGCGGCAACAGTGGCCGGCCGTCAAGGATCCTCGACATCCCGTGCGGCGCGGGCGCGTTGACTGAAAGGCTTTCGCTCCAGGGGATCGAGGTCTGGCCGGCCGACATACGGAATATCCTGCAGGCCGAATCCGAACGGTTCATCGCTGCCGACATGAACGAAAAGCTCCCCTTCGACAACAACTTCTTCGACGCCGTCGCCTGCATCGACGGGATAGAGCACATCGAAAGGCCCTTCGACTTCGTCGGGGAATGCCGCCGCGTGCTAAAAACCGGAGGCCGCCTTGTGCTCTCCACGCCGAATATCAGCTCGCTTCGTTCGAGGGCGAGATGGTTCCTCACCGGTCATCACAACAAATGCAAGACGCCGCTCGACGAGATAAATCCGGGCCCTCTGCACCACATCTCGATGATCTCCTTCCCGGAACTGAGGTATATGCTGCACAGCAGAGGATTCAGGATAACGCGCGTCGCGGCGAACAGGATCAAGCCGGCCGCGCTGGTCTACGCGCCCCTCGCGCCCTTTGCCTGGATGGCGACGGCGATATCGTACGAGAGAAACGAAAAGGACCCGGCGAAGAAGAAACGAAACCGCGAGATTCTCTGCGGAGCCTGTTCCCGCGCGGTCCTCTTCGGCGAAACCCTGATAATCGCGGCCGAAAAGACAGGATGAAAAAGGCCGGCAGACAGGCGGAAAGTCGGAATCGATGGCTGAGAGAACTATTTGTTTCTTCAACAGCTCGAAGACCTGGGGCGGGGGCGAGAAATGGCACTTCGACATGGCGACGCGCCTCGACAGGCGGCGGTGGCGGCCTATCGTCGCGGCCCGGCCCGACGGCGAGCTCTTCTCCAGGCTTTCGGGCTCGGACATCCCGCTTTTCGGCGTGAAGGTGTCCGGCGTCAGTTTCCTCGATCCATTCATGAGAAGGAGGATCGCCGATTTTTTCGCCGGCGAGAAGGTCGACACGGTCATCATGAACCTTCCCTCCGACCTTAAAACTGCCGGGCCGGCCGCAAAAAAGGCGGGCGTTGGAAATATCGTCTACCGCCGCGGCAGCGCCATCCCGGTGCGCGACACCCTTCTCAACCGTCGCCTTTTCGGGCGAGTCCTCACCGGAATCATCGCAAACTCGGCCGAGACGAAAAGAACGATCCTGAAAAACAACCCTCGGCTCATCGATCCGGAGAGGATCGAGGTGATCTACAACGGGATCGACCTTGCCGTCTGGGATGAAAGCGCGGGGACCGGGATCTATCAGCCGCGGCCCGGCGAGATCGTCATAGGCAATGCCGGGCGCCTCGTAAAGCAGAAGGGGCAGAGATACCTTCTCGACCTCGCGGAGATACTGTCGCGCCGTGGCCTGACCTTCACGATCCTCATCGCGGGCGAAGGCCCATTGAAGAAAAGCCTGGCGAAGGAAGCTTCCAGGCGGGGGCTCGGCGGCAGGGTCATATTCACCGGGTTCGTCCCCGATATGAGGCGTTTCATGAAGAGCATCGATATCTTCGTCCTGCCCTCCCTCTGGGAAGGATTCGGTTATGTGCTGGTGGAGGCCATGGCATCGGGCAAGCCGGTCGTCGCCTTCAACCACAGTTCCAATCCCGAGATCATCGCCGACGGCGTAACCGGATCGCTCGCCGGGGGATTCGACGTCGAGTCGATGGCCGACAAAGTGATGGAGCTATCACACGATCGGGCACTTCGGGAGCGGCACGGCGGGAACGGCAGGCGCAGGGCCGAATCCCTTTTCTCCATCGGGAAAGCCGTTCTTAGCCTCGAAAGATGGCTCGATTCCACGTCGCCTCAAGCCTCAAAATAATCCCCAAAAACAATAATTATTATTGCATTAAAATGATTCTTTGATTATAATATTTATGGTCAGTTTAGAGGAATGTGATAAAGCTCGCAACAGTCCTGATTTATAAGGAGTTACGATACAGGGCGTAGCGGGATCCGGCTAATGGCAGGATGTGAGAGATAGTAACGTATCGTATTCATCCAGTGTCCGTTTTTCGGAACACTGCGCCCGGTATCAATAATTGCGGATGAAAGGGTTGATCCTTCAGGCGCAAAGCATCAGATAAATCCGCTCCTGGAGGGGCTTGCAAAATTGCAAGCCCCTGTTTTTAATGTCGGTTATGCTTTGAGACGACAGATTTGTATTGAAATTTTACAGTGTCTGGGGTATAATCCTCATCGTCAATACACCTTCACATATGTTATCGGAGGGGAAAATTATGAGTCATTGCAAACGGTTCTCTGCATCATTTTTGATCGCCGCCCTGTTCGTCCTTGCGTCCTCGTCGATCATGGCGGATCCCTGTCTCGTGGTTTATCCGGGAGGCCCGTGCGTTTACAGGTACGACGTGAACGAATACTACACGGTCGGACCGGGCGAACCTTATTACGACGCCGAATATGACAGGGGCGGCAAGGTCCTTCTCGAGCTGGCTTCGAACGAAATAGATGGAAGCATCTATCAGGCCCCGGGCCTGCAGGGGTTCGAGGAATCTATCGACGGGAACGAAGGGTATATCTTCGTCGGGACCGACTTCGAGCTGATAGTAGACGGATTTTCAAACATTCCGGCGACATTTGTGAACGTGCTCGTAGTCTTCGACAAGGTGGTGCCTGCCGGCTGCCCGCCGACGATCTATGTCGACGGATCGCTTCTTTCGGGGATGACATTCCCCATGGGTGACCTGGTCGTTTCCACGCCGACACCCAACGGAAAGAACTATTCGGATACCGAATCGTTCGACATCAACTGGAGAGGGTGCTACGGGGTCCACATCTGGGCCTTCTCAGACGAGAACTATAACGGAGTGATGGACGGCGGGGAATGCTTCACCGCCTATTCGCACGATATGGTCGTCCCGACGGAATCCTCGAGCTGGGGCGGCGTAAAGACGATAAACAGGTAGATCCCGGCCGATTCCGGGAACCATCGCGTGCAGAGGTTCACCGCGATTATCAGGAATGATCACCCGGATTCTTCGTGGATGCTGAAGTTCTCTATCGTGCCGTCCTCGATATACGATTCGAGTATCCCGGCATCGCGCGCCAGACTCTCGAGCCTTCCGTCACCGATGCTGAAAAGCCGCTCGATCTCCTCTTCAGGCACGTCGCAGGCGACCATGAAGTCGATGACCTTCTCGAGATGCCTCAGATCGATCCTTTTTTCCGCCGCTATCTCCTGAAGGTTCTCCCTGTATCGTTCCAGAGTCTCCTCGAGGGGTTCGAACCTCATCCCCGCGGACTCGAGGAAACGATCGACGAAATCCCTTATGACCTCGCTCGAACCGCTGAAGGAAATCCTGTTCATCCGCCGTCACTCCTCCGCGTTTCCCGAGCCGGGAAGGTCCGGAACCCCGATCTGTATGATCGGCCCCGGGAGATCCCTGTCTGAAACAACGCCGTAGAGCCTGTTCAGTGCGCCGAGAATCTCCTGACTCGCCTTGACCGAGACCGGATCGGCAAGATCGATCTGCAGCCTGCTCGTCCTGGTCGAAACATGCGAGCTGCGGATCATAGCCCCTTCGAGGTCGTCGAAATCGAAATCCTCCTCGGCGCAATCGATCGATATCAGCCCGTTTGCGAAATTAAGAAGGGTCTGTAGCCACAGCGCGTTCGCCGCGCACTCAGAGCCCTCCAGGTCCGCCCTGTAAAGAATCGCGTCGTCGAGGTTCACCCCCGTCAGGTCGGCCTTCCTGAGGTCGGCGCCCATCATGTTGGCGCCCCGAAGGTCGGCTCCTCCCATCCACGCCCCCCGAAGATCCGCCTCCATCAGGTCCGCCCCGGCGAGATCGGCGTTCTCGAGGTTGGCCCCCTTGAGGTCGGCGCCGGGCATCATCGCCCCGCGGAGGCACGCCCCCCTGAAATTGACCCCCTCCAGCCGCTTGATCCTGATGTTCGAATGCGACAGATCGGGCCGGATCCCGGGATTCTCCTGCCGCCATTTGTTCCAGGCGGCCGCCCCCCTCCCGAGAATCGCCTTATGTTCCTGATCAGCCATCGCTCCGGCTCCTTCCCTCCCCGGTTTCCGCGCGCCCCTCCCGGGAACTACGTCATTTTCCCCCGGCATGTTACCATATAATGCCCCGTCGGCGGATATAATGCAATAATCCCATGAAGGCCGCTCGGAATATCCCTTTCCCGAAGGGCCCGATTTTTCATTTTACAGCCAGAAATATTGAACTTTTTCCAGACGATGTATTATAATCTAGTTAAGGAGTTAAACGCGTGGCCCCGGGTCGCGCGGGAGAACTCGTGTGATCGCGGGCAAATGGAGAAAATTCAATGGGACGAATCCGAAACCGGCTGCGTGGCCCAGGCTGCGTTTCTGTTTGTGCATTATTACTGCTTGCCTCGTCCTTTTCCCGCATCGAATCCCAAACACGCGACAATCCGATTCTTGAAAAACCCCGGCCGGTCGATTTGATACCGATCGTGAACGGCGAGTTCGTGCACAACGTGGGCGAGCTGCAGATGAACGTCACGAACTGGGGCATCATGGGCTCGATGCCGATGAGTCTCTATCCGATGGGGGATTACCCCTCCGCCCAATATCCCGCGGGAACCGATATGGAGTTCCTTTACGCGGCCGGAGTGTGGGTCGGCGCCCTCAGAAACGGCATACCGTGCGTCTCGACGGGGTACCCCGAGGATGAATTTCGCCCGCTGATGGACGACCTCAACACGATCTACAGATCGTACGAAGGCGACCTCAGGGGCGGGCACCTCCCGCGCCCCGCCGACGACGATCTGGACGGGTCGATCGACGAGGATCCGCTCAACGGGTACGACGACGATGGAGACGGGAAGATCGATGAGGATTTCGCCGCCACCGGTAACCAGATGTTCTCCTGCGTTTACAGCGACCATCATGCGACATCCAGGCTGCTATGGCCGGAGCATACCCCGATGTATCTCGATATCCGCCAGGAAAGCTACCAGTGGGGCGAGGACGTGATGAACGATTTTGTCGGCGTCAGATACACGGTGACCAATACGGGCATAGATTATCTCTCCGATGTGTATATCGGCATCTACGCCGATCTCGACGCCGGGCCGAGGAGCCGCGGCACCTACCACATGGACGACCTGGTCGGCTTCTGGGAGGGAAAATGGTGCGCCCCCAGGGGGAACGCGCTATATCCCGTCAACATCAGGCTGGCATATGTGCACGACGCCGACGGCGACGACGGGATGACATCCGGTTTCTTCGGAATCGCGCTTCTCGGCCATACCCAGTCGCTAGGCGGATTGGACGCCCCAGCCTTTCCACTTACCAGTCTTGTATCATTCAAGGTTTTCAGGGGACTGCAGCCCTTCATGAATGGCGGAGACGCGACGAACGATTTCGAGCGCTACGATGTAATGTCCTCTTATGAACGCGACGCCGACGCGGAAACCCCCGGCGATCACAGGGTCCTTCTGACCACCGGCCCATTCCGCACCCTTTCGCACGGCAAGTCGGTAGAGGTAAGCTGGGCCTTCGTCGCCGGCGATAATTTCGAGGATATGCTCGACCATGCGGCTGTCGCGCAGTTGATTTACGACGGCACCTGGTACGATCTCGACGGAGACCCCGAGACCGGCATAAGGCGCCGGGAAACGCCTTTTCCGGGTCCGATCGAGGATTTCGACCCCGACCCGTGCGACGATCTTCAGGAAAAGATCGATGTCGTCAAGGGCGACACGATATGGGCCAATGTGGATTGCTGGCAGGAATCCGCGCGTTTCCGGGATACTCAGTGCTATAAGCCGCTCGGAGTGACGCTCGATTATTACGCGACGGGCCTCGACGGCCGGGAGCATAACCTTCACTGGGTCACCGGAGGCGCGTCTCCGCCCCCGAACATGCGGGTCGTGGCGGGCAACGAATCGGTTGCCGTTTTATGGGACAACCTCAGCGAAACGACGGCGGACATCCTTACAGGCGTGGTTGATTTCGAAGGATATCAGGTTTACCGCGCGGACGACTGGCACAGACCGCTCGGGAGCAGCATCGACAACGGCCCGAGCGCCGACCTCTGGTCGATGCTCGCGATCAGGGATCTCGTCAACGGCATCAACCCCGACGTGGATTTTCAGCAACCCTTCGAGTCCGGAGGCTGGATTTATTCGCCACTTGAAAATATGCAGGACCGCGAGGCCTTCATCACGTCCTTCGAACAGGCGCTCTATTATTCCCCGATGGAAAACGTTCCCTGCCCGCCCGGGCTGACCCGGGAAATCTGCGACACCCTCGAGGCCATGGCCAGGTTCAACCTCGGGTTCGAGGGCGGGAAACGATACTATAAATTCATCGACGACAGCGCCAAGAACGGCCTTCCGTACTTCTATTCGGTGGTGGCGTACGACCACGAATACTCGGGATCGACCCCCTCGCACATCGGGCGTGGCAACTCCCCCTCCGCAAATTTCAGCTACGCGATGGCCGTTTCGAATGCGCAGGAATCCGGATCTTTCAAAAAAGAGATGGTCTATGCCGTTCCCAATCCGGTCACGGTCGAAAGCATGGCGCCGTGGACGCTGGGGCCGACGAACGACGACGCGTCGGGGCTGAAGGTCGAGTTGAGAAATCTTCCGAAATGCAAATCCACGGTCAGGATCTTCACGATCGCCGGCGACCTGGTCGCGACGATCAACCATGACGGGAGCGACGGAAACGGCACGGCGGCCTGGAACCTGGTATCGCGCAACGGGCAGGATGTGTGCAGCGGCGTGTATATCTTCGCGGTGGAACCTGATGACGGCCGTTTCGAGAGAACTGTAGGGAAATTCGTAGTTATACGCTGAGGAGCGCGATGAGAATCAACGACAGCGGGAAAATTTACAAGTGCGGACGGCGGTTATCGATCCCCGCCCTGGCTTTGGCTTTCGCTGTTGCCGCCGGATGCTCCGGGGATTCGCCGTTCACCGGGCAGTTGCCCGAAAACACGCCTCCCGTGGTCGAACTGACGAACGGCCCCGTGGATGGCGATTCGATCGAGTACCGGGTCCACTTCTACTGGATCGGCGACGACGAGGACGGAACCGTCGACCACTACCAGATCGCCCTCGTCTCGGGTCGGCCGGTGGGATTCGATCCGGAAGACACTACCGGCGCTGATAAATGGACGCGCACCCTGGCCACCGATTCGGTGATTGTCGCAACAGCGGATGAATTCAGCAACACGACCACGATCAATTCGAGCCTTTACGCCGTCTACAGGAGGACACACACCCTCTTCATCAGGGCGGTCGACGACAGGGGCGCGGTTTCGGAGCCGGCGTATCGCTCCTTCACCGCCTGGACTCTCGCGCCGCACGCGATCATCACGGAACCCGCCAACGTCAACCCCGACGGCAGCCCCCAGAACCTCTCCCCGGTGGTCCGTTTCAGATGGTACGGCAAGGACCCGATCGACAGCCCGTGGAATTATCAGAACGTCGATTCGACGAGGTACCTTTACACGAATTACAGCTCGACGATCGTACGGGACCTCAACATGTGGCCCGAGAACTTCGAGCATCTCTGGTCGAACTGGTTCGCGATCGACGCCCCGGGGGATTCAGGAGTGACGACGGTCATCGGCGACGACGAATTGATACCCACCGGCAGGTCGTACATATTCGCAGTGCAGGCGAAGGACGACGCGGGCGCGATATCGTCGGTTTTCGACGTGAGAACCAACGTCAGGGCGTTCATGGTCAGGCCGCCGACGGGGCCCCGCCTGGACGTCTACGAGCCTTTTCTCGGGCAATATTCGTTCCTCGGCTACGACCTGGATCCGCGCATGGTGGAGGTCCCGCCCGGATTCGAGATGAATTTCAGATGGACGGCCGACGCCAGCTCTTACGGCGCCCTGGTTTCCACCTTCAGGTACGGCTGGGACATATCCGATTTCAACGATCCGGCCCAATGGGCGACCCTGCCGAACCCGGAGGTGAAAAGCGCCGACGCGAAAACGTTCTACTCCGGAACGCACATGCTGTACATAGAATCGGTTGACAACCTGGGCGTTTCCACCTTCGGATGCATAGAGGTGACGGTGATCCCCGTCGTGCTCGAAAGGGACCTGATGTGGGTCGACGACTATCGTAGCACCGACGATTTCATACAGACGATATACGCCCAGCCGACGGAGAAGGAGCACGACGAGTTCTGGACAAACATATGTATGAGGGTCCCGGATTTTGTCCCCCAGAGGGATATATTCGATTGCGCGGCCAACGTTTTCTCCCCCCCGCCGATGTCCCGGGTGTTTCAGTACAAGAACATCATCTGGACCTTCAACGCGGCCGTAGATTACCAGGACGGGGCGGTATGGACGAGGCTTGTAAGATACGGCAACACTGAATTCCTGAATTTCCTGCCTTATTACATGGCCTTCGGAGGCCACCTGTGGACCCTGGGGCAATCGGAGAGAACGGGCGGACTGGCGGCGGTGATTCCCGGAGCTCCGTCAGGAGGCCGGCAGTTCCCCAATCACATCAAATGCAACCTCTTCACCTCCGATCTTTCCTGCAACAATACGACCGGCATGAATACGCTGACTTACAGGGATTACTGCGTATCCGTCCTCGACAAGATCGAGGGTGTCCTCAAAACCTGGATTCCTTTCGCGAGAAGCAAGGAGATGGACGCCATATCGTACTGCGTTCTCGATCATAATGACCCGGTTACCGGCCTTCGTCCCGGATTCCCCGAAAAACTGGAATTATGGAGCAAGGTAACCGAGCCGGGCATGTTTTTCGATCCCTCCGTCCGCGGATTTCATTACGCCGAGGTTTTCAACCCGTCGTACTGGATGAACTACGTCGGCGAGACGGAGCAGTCATGCTTCCACCCGATCTACAGGATGAGGGCGAGGATAAACAGGTCGGTGCTCGACAACCAGGTGGTTGCATTCTGGACGACGAAGTACGCGCATGTCGCCGGCCCCGTCGAAGGGGCCATCGCGGCGCCGAGCGTTCATTTCGGCTTTCCCCTGTGGTTCTTCAACAGGGCACAGGTCGATTCGATAGCCGACGTCATCTTCGAGACCTGGCAGATCAAATAAATCAGGCGGCCGCATTTCCCGCTTGACTCCTCCCGGGTCAGGGTATAGCATCGCATTTGAATTAAATAATCCAGGCGCTCCGACGGAGCGCGAGGGGAAGAGGGTGAGAATCCCTCACGGACCCGCCACTGTGATTGGCCGGGCCCGGGCATGGAATCGCCGGAGAACACGGCGGCGCGAAGGCTCGGGGATGCGGCCATAAGTCAGGATACCTGCCTGGATGTTTATTTCCCTGGACCTCTTCGAGGAATGAGAGGATGGGGAGAGGTGATTTCCCTCCGCCATTTTCCCGAAAGGCCCGGAGGGTTTTTTATGCCCCTCCGCGCGATTTCAGTCTCTTTTCCCGAACGATGACAGGGGGTCCTCCAACATCGGCCGGCCCGCGGCGCGCAAGCCCCGGGAATGGAGATAAAGATGCGTTTCGCGAACGCCGTCATTTTCGCGGCGGCTCTTGCGGCGACATCGACTTTCGCCGCCGTTCTTCCCGCCGCGGAAGAGACGAAAAACGCAGGAAAAACCGAAGGGAAGACCGCCATTCTCGACACCCTGTTCATCGGCCCCGAGATCGTCGTCGAAGGGATTCGCCCCACGCCGGATGTCGAAATCTACAACCGTTCCGGATTCGTAGGGCTCATCGAAATCGACGGGGAGAGGGACGCCGGGCGGGACGCCGCCTCGATTCTTTCGAGATCGACCGGGGTCTCGGTGAGGCAGTACGGCGGCCTCGGCGGTTTCGCGACGATGTCGATAAGAGGCTCTTCGTCGACGCAGGTCCAGTTCTACCTGGACGGCGTCCCGCTGAACGACGCCTGGTCGGGGATGACGAATCTCGCCGACATATCCCTCGGCGATATCCGCAGGATAGAGATTTACCGCGGTTTCAGCCCGACCGGGTTCGGAGCGTCTTCGATCGGAGGCACCGTGAATCTCGTTTCCAAAAATGCCCCGGGGGCAGGCGAGGGCGGTAAATTCGCGGGGCTCGGCGCCGGAGCTTCGGCGGGCTCGTTCGGCACGCGGGGATGCTCGCTTTGGGCGCGCGCCGGGGCGGGCGCCTTCAGGTTCAACGGCTTCGGAGGATACGACAGGTCGTCGGGCGATTTCAACTTCCTCGACGACAACGCGACGCCGGAAAACAGCCTCGACGACGAAACGGCCGCAAGGGAGAACAACGATTATTCAAAGTGGAATTTCACCGGCAGGCTCGGGATCGACGTGCCCGGGTTCAGCGCCTTCTCGATCGATCACGACGGTTTCTCTCGCGAAGGCGGGGTGCCCGGTATCGGGGCGAACCAGTCGACCCGCGCAAGGCTCGAACGGCGGAGGCGGATCACCTACCTCAAGGCGAAACCGGTCCCCATCCTGAAGGGAACGGCCCACGCGGACATCACCCTTTTTCACTCGTGGACCGCCGAAAAGTTCGAGGATCCGGGAGGGGACATAAACCTCGCGCGCCAGATGACGGACAACAGGATCATCTCCGACGGAGGGAACGTCAGATTGAAGCTGTATCCGCCCCGGCTGCCCATTTCCATGGAAATTTTTCTGGAACACCGGAGGGAATTGTTCAGCCCTGTGTCCCGGCTGCCGTCGTACAGCAGCGGTCCAGACAGGAAAAGAAATTCCACCACGCTGGCGGCTGGCGCAGACATTTTCACAATCGGAGACAAGGTCGTATTGTCGGCGAACCACAGGTCGGAATGGTACGCCAGCGAATTCTACGACCCGCCTGTCCTGCCGTGGCTCCCCCCCGCTCCCCAGGGGCTCAGGACAGGGGAGATGCACACTCCCGGCGCCGGATTCCGGATCCAACCCTCCCCCTTCGTCACGATAAAGGGCAACTGGGGGCTTTACTACAGGATGCCGACCTTTTTCGAGATGTTCGGGAATCTCGGCTCGGTGACCGGCGACAGTTCGCTTGAGCCGGAGTCGGGGGAAAACCGGGACATCGGAGCTGTGGTCGCGATCCGCGAGGCCGGGGCGCTCTCCTCGATCTTTCTGGAGGCGGTCTATATTCACAACGAGGTCGAGGATCTGATTCTTTTCTTTCCCAACTCCCAGTCGACGGTGAAGCCGTCGAACATCGGAGCGTCGGTGATCAGGGGGATCGAGCTGTCATGGTCCGGGACGCTCCGCCGCGCGCTCACATTCTCGGGGAATTACTGCCGGCTCGACAGCCGCGACACCGGCCCGATCCCATACTACAACGGGAACGCGCTCCCCGGAAGGCCGGAGCATCAGGCCTCGATGTCCATCGATTACGGGGCGCGCCGCTGGCGCGCCGGATACGAGCTTTGCTTCATCGGCTCCAACCATCTCGACAGGGCGAATCAAAAAACGGTCGAAGCCCGGGCGATTCATAATCTGAGTCTCGTGCTGAAACCGTTCGCGGAGGGATTGTCCCTGACCATCGAAGGATACAATCTCGGCGATGAAAGGGCGAGCGACGTGAGCGGATTCCCGCTTCCCGGAAGAAGCTTCTCGGCATCGATGAGGGTTGAAATATGAAACAGGAGGAATGGCAGATGTCGAATCTAAAGAGAATGTTGCTGGCGGCCCTGTTCGTCCCGGCGGCGTCGGGGGCCGCCGAGTTCGCCTTCGTGACGACCACGGACTACGAAACCGGCTCCTCCGCCGTCATAAGGTTCGACGGCTCGTGGACGACGCAGATCGACGCCGCTTCGATCCACAGCGACGCGATCTCCCGGTGGCACGCCGGCCTCGTCTACGTCGTGAACAGGGAGAACGGCGACAACATCCAGATACTCGATCCCGCGGCCGGATTCTCCACCCTCCGGCAGTTCTCGACCGGAAACGGCACCAACCCGCAGGACATCGCCTTCGTCGACGAGGCGAAGGCTTACATCACGCTTTACGACGCCAACCATCTTCTGATCATGAACACGGTCACAGGAGCGCAGCTCGGCACGATCGATCTTTCAGCTTTCGCGGACGGCGACGGGCTCTGCGAGAACAGCAGGCTGCGCGTTGTCGACGATCATCTTTTCGTCACGATACAGCGGGTCGACAGGAATTACTGGTGGGGGCCGGTGGGGGACAGCTACGTGGCGGTGGTCGATTGCGAAACGGACTCGCTCGTCGACGCCGACCCCTCGACCCCGGGAATTCAGGCGATACGCCTTCAGGGAGCCAACCCGTACTCCGACATCCTGTACGACGAGGCCTCGGAGCGGCTCTTCGTTTCGTGCGTCGGCTGGTGGGCCGTCAATGACGGGGGGGTGGAGATCGTAAATCCGGCCACGCTCGCTTCCGAGGGGTTCCTTCTCACCGAAGCCGCCGCGGGAGGCGACATATTCGACTTCGATTTAAGCGGCGGCGGGAAAGGATACGCGGTGGTCGCCAATTCGAGTTTCTTCACCGAGCTCGTCAGCTTCGATCGGGCTTCCGGGATGAAGATCGCGACGATTTACGCGCCGGGCGCATGGGTGATCAACGATATCGGAATAGCGCCGTCGGGAGAGCTCTTTCTCGCCGACCAGACCGTCCTCGACCCGGGCATCAGGATCTACGACACCTCCGACGACTCGGAGATCACCGAAGGGCCGGTCGACACAGGCCTTCCCCCCTACCACATCTGCTTCAGCGTCCCCGGTGTCACGGATTCCGAGGTCCCCGCTTTCGCGGGGATCGGCGCGATATTCCCGAACCCGTTCAATCCCTCCACGACGATAGAATACTCGGTGGCGTCGGCGGGAAGGGTTCGCCTGGAGATATACGACGCGGCGGGCCGGAAGATCAGAACCCTGATCGACGGGCCTCACGGCCCGGGAAATTACAGGGCGTCATGGGACGGCGCGAATGACTGGGGAAGCCCCTCGGGTTCCGGAGTGTATTTCCTGCGTTTCTCGTCGGAAGATGCCGCGAGCTCAGGGAAACTCGTTCTTCTCAGGTGAGAACGGGGACGGCGCCGGATATTTATTCTCCCCAAGGGGAAAATAAAGCACTGAAATGTCACAACTGCTCGTCCGGCGAGCGGAAATTTTCCGCCTTGTGTCGGACGATCTCCCCTTCGATCATGTAGATCACGTCTTCGGCTATGTTCGTCGCGTGATCGGCGACCCTTTCCATGTGGCGCGAAACCGAGAGCAGGTGTATCAGGCTCTCGACGTTCCCCGGATCCGCCTTGATCATCTCATGGACCTGCAGGAATATCTCGCGGTTCATCCTGTCCACCTCGGAATCGGCCTGTATTACCTCGTACGCGAGTGCGGTGTTCTCGTTCACCAGCGCATCGAGGCTTTTCCCCAGCATCTTTCTCGTCTTCTCGGCCATCTGGGAAAAGTTCAACAGGTCCTTCGCCTTTCCGTTTTGCGAAAGGAAAAGCGCCCGCTCGGCTATATTGACCGAGAGATCCCCGACCCTCTCGAGATCGTTGTTGATCTTCATTATCGTGATGATGAGCCTGAGGTCTATCGCCACGGGCTGATGCAGGGCGAGCGCCTTGAGGCACTCCTCCTCCAGTTCCACCTCCATGTGGTCAATGACCTCGTCGCTGTCGATGACCTCCCTTGCGAGGGCCGCGTCCCTCGTCTCCAGGGATTTCACAGCCTTGAAGAGGCTTTCCTCGACGACGGTCCCCACCGAGAGGATATCCTTCTTCAGATGCTCTATCTCCCTGCGGATATGAAGCGCCATTTCCAACCGTCCCTTCTCATCCGAATCGTCCAGTAATGTAATCTTCCGTGCGTTTTTCGCGCGGCTTCGTGAATATTCCGCCCGTCTCGCCGAATTCTATCAGGTTCCCCTCGTAGAAGAAAGCAGTCAGGTCCGATACCCTCGCCGCCTGCTGCATGTTGTGCGTGACGATCAATATCGTGTATTTCCCGCGAAGTTCCGCAATGAGATCCTCGATTCTCGACGTCGAAGCGGGATCGAGGGCCGACGCCGGCTCGTCCATCAGAAGGACGCTCGGTTTCACGGCGATGGCCCGGGCAATGCAAAGCCTCTGCTGCTGCCCCCCCGAGAGCCCGAGGGCGTTGTCCCCGAGCCTGTCCTTCACCTCGTCCCAGAGGGCGGCCTGGGTCAGGCTCTTTTCCACAATCACGGCGAGCTTCGAACGGTCCCTCACGCCGTGGATTCTCGGCCCGAACGCGATGTTGTCGAAGATGCTCTTGGGAAAAGGGTTCGGCTTCTGAAATACCATTCCGACGCTCTTCCTGAGCATCACCACGTCGACTCCCTGCGCGTTGAGGTCCTGTCCGTCGAGCCTCAGCGCACCTTCCGTCCTGCATCGCGGTATCAGGTCGTTCATCCTGTTCACCGCCCTCAGGAAGGTGCTCTTGCCGCATCCGCTCGGGCCGATGATCGAGGTCACCAGCCCCTCGGGAATCTCGAGCGTGACCTTCTTCACGGCTTCGTTCGATCCGTAAAATACTGAGAAGCCCTCGGCGGCGATCAGGTCCTTTTTACCGGGATATTCCACCATCGAATCAACCTCTCAATCTCTTCGTTATCCTCGCTCTTATCAGGATGGCGGCGAGATTCAGCATCAGCACCATCAGGACGAGGGTGAATACCATTCCGTACTGCACGTGTCGGATCTCGTCGACGGCTTCGTGCTCCGTCGCGAGATTGTATATGTTCCAGGGCAGGGCCGGCGTCGGCTGATTGAAGACCTGCATGAGCCCGAGCGGTTTCCCGACGCTCACCGCCGCGGTGAATATTATCGGGGCCGTCTCCCCGGCCGCCCTTCCGAGGCTTATTATCATGCTCGTAAGGATGCCGGGCATCGCGGCGGGAAGAATTACCGTGGTGATCGTGCGCCATTTGCTCGCCCCGACGCTCATCGACGCCTCCTTGTACCCCCCTGGAACCGCCAGTATGGCCTCCTCGGACGCCCTGATGATCGTCGGCAATATCAAAAGCGCGAGCGTGAGCGATCCCGCCAGAACGCTCTTCGAATCGGAAACGTGGACTGTGTTTATGAAAAAAGCGAGGCCGAACAGCCCGAAGACTATGCTCGGCACCCCCGCGAGAGAGCTTATGCAGGTCCTCAGCAGGCTGACGAACCTTCCCGTTCCCGAGTACTCGGCAAGATATATCGCCGTGATTATCCCGAACGGTATGGCGAAGAGCATCGCCCCGAGGGAAAGATAAAAGGTCCCCAGCATCTCGGGCCATATTCCGCCGAAGAAATGGGAGTCGATTGATTCGTCGAAGAAAAACCGCCAGTACAGGGTCGGCTTCGGTTTCAGCATCTTTTCGGCGTCCCTTTCCAGAATGCCGAAAAGAGGCTCGAGCGAGGTCCCCCGGAAATCATCGACGCGGGGAGTGAATATCCTGACGCCCATCCTGGATGGATCGGAATGGTCGTACCCTTCGACGAACAATATGTCGTGAAGCTTCTTCTCCGCGCGGTCCCAGCGGGTCTGCCCGTACCTTTTCCTGGGGAGAATCCCGCCCGGGTCGGCGCCGGCGGGACCGAGCAGATCTTCAATCCTGCCCTTCAACTCCCTGAATTGGGAGCGGTATTTCGACCTGAATTCGGAATCGGCTTCCTGCAACTCGATTTCGAAGGCTTCGACAAGTTCGTAGACCGGTCTCCGCGCGGCCTCCGCCGCTTCCGTCTCGATGAGTATTTTGTCTTCGTCGCCGCGCCCGAATTGATGAAGCATCATCTCCCTGAATTCGACCGTCCCCCTGAACGCGAAAGCCCCGATTCCCCTCATGATGACGGGCTGGAGAAGGATGACGAGAGAGACCGCCATGAGGACGATCGCGAAGATCCCCACCGAGGAGAACGATTTGTCCATGATCCTGCGCGTCCCGACTTCCATCCCCCTCAGGCCCCCTTTCTGGATCTTCTGACCATTATCTCGCTTATCAGATTCGATACGAAGGCGATCGCCAGAAGGCTCGCCGCCATCGCGAACAGAACATGATATCTCGCCGATCCGGTGACGTGATCCGCCTCGCCCATGTCCCCCGCGATCGTGGCGGTCAGGGTCCTGACCGGCTCGAGCAGGTCGAACCAGGGCGACGGTATCCTCGCGGCGTTTCCGGATGCCATCCACACGACCATCGTCTCCCCGATCGCCCTCATCACGCCGAGGATGACGGCCGCCGTAATCCCGCTTTTCGCCGCCGGCATGACGACCTTGAGCAGTGTTTCGGCCCTTGTCGCCCCGAGAGCGTAACTTCCCTCGCGCAGCTCCCTGCCTGCCGAGTTCAGGGCGTCCTCCGACACGCTCACGATCGTGGGCAGGGCCATGATGCCGAGAATGATCGAGGCGTTGAGGGCGTTCGTTCCGCTCTCGATCACAAGGCCGCCGATGACGCCGTAAATCCTGTAAAGAAGGAAAAACGCGATCAGCCCCAGGGATGCGGTCACGAGAGGGCGGGCGGCTTTGCCGCCCCTTTTCGCGAGACGATTTCCCAGAAGATCCCCGCCCACGACGACTGCGATAGCGGCAATCGGGACGAGTATTATCATCGCGCCGGCGGCGAGGATCGATCCTCCGCTCCGCTGAAGCGCCGGTGCGAAAACGATCAGGGCGAAGAATCCGTAGACGACGGACGGGATCGCCGCGAGCATCTCAATCACCGGCTTTGCCACCTGCCTGATCGAAAAGGGCAGGATGTCGCTGAGGCAGAGCGAGGCCATGATGCCTACGGGAACGGAAAAAGCGACAGCTCCGAGCGTCACCAGTGCGCTTCCCATGAATATGGCCATGGCGCCGAACTCGGGATTCTCCCTTGAAGGGTACCAGGAGGCGCTGAAAAAGAACTCCCTGAACCCCTCGATCCTGAAAAAGGGCACGGCGTCCCGGATGATGAAGTAGAAGATGAAGAGCAAAGCTATGAGCGAACTCGAGGCGATTGCCATGAGCACGGAATGGCCGATCCGGGAGCCGATCAACCTCATGCGCCTCTCCCTGGCGCCCATGAGAAGCCGGCTCCCGATATTCCCGCTTTCAATCCTGTCGTTGCTTTCGGCCATAAACACTTTCCGCCGGCCCGCGGCGCCCGGCTCCGGGCCGGCCCCGGAGCGATTACTTCCGGTAATTCGTCACCGGAATGAAACCTATCTCCTCGACGATTTCCTGCCCGCGCTCCGTCAGGTAGAGCGTGACGAAGGCGTGAAGGTGCGAGCCGAGCTCCGGGTATCCGTTCGTGAACATGAAAAGAGGCCGCGCGATCGGATACTTGCCCGAAGCCACCGTGTTGCGTTCCGGCATGACGCCGTTTATATCGAGCGCCTTCACGCTGCGATCGACGAAACCGAGCCCCACGTACCCTATGGCCGCCGGCGTGCTCTGCACCCTCTGGCGGATCGCGCCGTTGCTACCGACATACTCGACGCCTTCATGGATCTTTTCCTTGTTCATTACGAGACTCTCGAACGTCTCGTATGTCCCGCTGTTTGTGTCGCGGCTTATCCTGACGATCGCAACGTCCGGCCCGCCGATTTCCTTCCAGTTCCTTATCGCGCCGGTGTAGATGCCGCGAACCTGTTCGACGGTGAGCGCCTTGACCGGGTTGGCCGGGTTCACTATCATCGCGATTCCGTCCACCGCCACCACATGGGCAACCGGCATGCGTCCCTTTTCCACTGCGGCGGCGAATTCAGTCGGCTTCATGAAACGGGACATATCTGCGATGTCGCATGTCCCGTTGACGATGCTTTTCGCGCCGTTTCCGCTGCCCGATTCGCTCACCGTGATATTGACGTCCTTGTGAAGGGACATGTAATACTCGGCAAAGGCCTTTGCGATCGGGCCCACCGTCGTCGAGCCGTCGATTACTATCGTCTCCGCCGTGATTGCCGGCCCCGCCATTATCGCGGCCGACATCGCTAGCGCCGTCATGAGGAACGAAAACCTGAACAGTGATTTCAGTAATGATTTCATTTTGTTTTCTCCTTTTATCGCCGGTTTTCTCCGGCTTTCCTGGCCCTCGACCTTTCCTTCAATTTCCCTCCCGAATGTGAGGTTTTTATCAGGAAATTGTTAGGATTTCGTTAGGGCTCTTCCCGCTTTACGCGTCTAGAATTTTACCGCAAGATCGATCTGCAGTCTCTTGAAATCGACCTCTTCCTCGATCCCCTTCTGGTTGAGGAAATAACTGACCGCAAGGTCGACCTTTTCCGCAAGCCCGTACGACAAACCGAGTTCCAGCCCTTTGCCGTCCGTGCCGCCGTTGCGGAAATCGGAGTCGGTGAACGCCCCGACGACCGCGTCATTCTCCACCTCGCGGTAGTTGACGTTGACCTTTACCGACTTTTTACCCTTGCCGTGGCGGATCATCCCGCCGAAGAGATAGCCCGTATCGAGACTGTCGGCTGCGGTGTTTTTCACGAAATTCCCGTAAACGGCGGCCGAGATCTTCTCGGCCTTCATCCCTATCTCTCCGAGAATCTCGAACTGGTTGTAGTCGGTCGCGTACTCTCCGTCGACATTGACGGAGTTGCCGAAGGGATCCTCATCGTCGTAGAAGGTCGGGAAGTTTTCAGTGTTCTGGTAGTCGTAGTATCCGCCGCCGGCGATCACATGGGTCTTCTCGCCGGGCTTTACAGTGACTACGCCCTGGAATCCCGCCATCCACGAATCGTCCTCCGAGGATCTTTCCTGAACATAGAATACGCCCGATCCGAGGGATACCCCGACCTTGTCGTTGATCTCCCTGGACAACGTCGCGGCGACTCCCTCCGGCGAGAGATCGCCGTCCCAGATAAGTTCGGTGCCCTGAACGGTTGCGAAGGGCAGATTCATCTTGCCGCCGATCAGGTGCATCCCCTTGACCGCCGACGGATGGTAGTCGAAGCAGGCGAGGTCGATCCCTATCCCCTTCGTCGTGAACCCGTCGGTCAGGGTCTGGTTCGTGGATACCGGATCGTCCGAGCCTGAAACCAGGCGAAACGAAACTGACATCTCCTCGCTTATATCGGCGGCTATGCCGAGCCTCGCGCGAATGCGCCAGCGGGTCCTGTCGGCGTCCTTCGATTCGTCCTGTATCAGCTCGTGGCGATGCCTGAAATCCCCGCTTATCTTGACCTTGTCGTACCAGTTCCCGGCCCTGGCCATTCCGGGCAGGAGCGAGGTCAGTACGACCGCTATTACCATGCTTCTTTTCATTTCTTTCATCCTTTCACGCTTGTGTTCACTTCAACAGAATCCCTTGATGCAATCCGGCTCTTTTTGCCTGGCGGTCCGTTACTTTCACCTCCCGAACGGCAGGCCGCGTCAAGACAGACTTCGATTATCGAAGAAAAGTATAGGGATTTGCGATGAGGGGATTATGAGGGTAAAGTTAGTTTTTCGTTTGGGCGCTTAACCCTTGCGAATCAACAGGGATGCGCAGCCTGAAGGCGCTTCCCCTGCCCGGTTCGCTCTCCGCGTGGACGGAACCTCCGTGAACGGCCGCGATGTGTTTTACGATTGACAGGCCGAGCCCAGTCCCGCCCAGTTTCCGGCTTCGTGCCTTGTCGATCCTGAAAAATCTTTCGAAGATCCTCGGAAGGTTCTCGGGGGCGATGCCGCATCCCTGGTCGATCACGTCCACTTCGAGGAATCCGTTTTCGACGGAGGCGTTAATCCTTACCAGGCCCCCCTCGTCGCTGTACTTGATCGCGTTCTCCACGAGATTGATCACGGCCTGTTCTAGGAGGGCGGAATTGACCCTCGCCTCGAGCTTTTCGTCGCAGTCGACGCTTACGATTATCCTTCTCTCCGCGGCCTGCGGGGAGGTTATCAGCCTTGCTTCTTCGAGTATCTTCCTGATATTCCCCTTCTCGAACCGGATGTCGCCGGCCTCCCCTTCCCTTTCCACCTGGGCGAGGATGAGAAGGTCGCGCACGATCCCGTTCATCCTGTCGGCCTGACGGTCGATGATGCCGAGAAATTTCTTCGCCTCTCCGGGGCTGTCGATCCCGCCGTCCATCAGCGTCTCGACGAATCCCTTTATCGCCGTTATGGGGGTCCTGAGCTCGTGCGAGACGTTGGCGACAAATTCGCGCCTGACGTTCTCCAGCCTTTTTATCCTGGTGACGTCGTTGAGGACGATCACGGCGCCTTTTCCCCTGTTGCCGTTGTCGCTCCGAAGCTTCACGCCGTGAGCCTGAATGAACACGTCCCCGGATTCCGACCTCAGCGTCAAATCCGCCTCAATGGGTTCCTCCGAACGGAGGGTCCGGGCGACGAATTTCTGGAGTTGCAGGTTTCGAACGGCCTCCTGGATCATTTTCCCCGCCGCTTCAGCGCCGGAAAGCCCGATAAGGCCCGAGGCGCCGGGATTCATCCTTACGATCCTCTCCTCGTCGTCCACGACGAGGATCCCTCCGGGCATCGCCGCGAAAACAGCCTCCTGTTCGCTTCGCTGAAGCTCGACGGTATCGATCCTGTCCTGGAGGCGCGAGGCCATTTCATTTATGACTCCGGCGAGGTCCCCGACTTCGGCCAGGCCGTAGACCGGAATTCGATATTCGAGGTCGTCCCCGGCGAAATGGCTGATCCCCTTCTTCATCTCGTTGAGCGGGGCGCTTATCCTGCGCGATATCAGGATGCTCACGAGCACCGACAGAATTGCCACAGCGGCGCCCGTCATTATGATGCGCGTCTGTATCCTGCGCAGCTCCGCGTTCAGGTCCGCCATTGAAATCGAGGTTCTCACGGCTCCCGCGAGGCCGTCCTGATCATACAGGGGAACGGCGACGTAGAGGAACGGCCTTTTCAACGTGCCGCTGACCCTCTCGGAGACTCCCGTGCCGCCGGAGAGAGCCTTGATGATTTCGGGGCGGTCGCCGTGGTTTTCCATCTCCGCCGATTCTTCCAGCGAATCGCCGGCCACCCTGCCGTCCTTTCCGACTACGGTCACCCTGATCCCGGACCGCGCGTGGAGTTCGACGCAGATCGAGTCCATCCTCGAATTGGATATGCCGCGCAGTCCCGATTCGAGGTCGAAATCGACGAGCCTCGCCATGCTCTCGAGATTCCTGCCGATATTTTCCCTGTGAAAATCGCGCGTATACCTGGAAACGAACCACGAAACCGCGAAAAGCGATGCGAATATGATGAGAATGTACCATGGAAAAAGATGCCATATTATGCGCAGTTTCTTCATCGCGTCATTTCTCCCTGAACCTGTAACCCACGCCGCGCACCGTTTCGATCATCTCGCCGAAGGCGCCGAGTTTCTTCCTCAGTCCGACGATGTGGACGTCGACCGAGCGGTCCGTCACGGGGTAATCCTCGCCCCGAGCCGCGTCGATCAGCTGCTGCCTGGTGAATACCCATCCGGCCCTTCTCGCGAGCTGGTGGAGAAGTAGGAACTCGGTGGAGGTGAGATTTACCGGCTTTCCCTTGATCGAGACCTCGTGCCTCCCCGGATGGATCACGAGACCCTTGATGGAAATCACGTCGTCCTTCTTCGGCTGGGCGTCCCCGGCCCTTCTCAGCACCGTTTTCACCCTCGCCAGCATCACCCTGGGGCTGAAGGGCTTGGTGACATAGTCGTCCGCCCCTACCTCGAGACCCGCGACGACGTCGGCTTCGTCCCCCCTGGCGGTGAGCATTATTATCGGTATCGAGGAGGTCCTGTTATCCTGCTTGAGCAGCCTGCACACCTCGAGGCCGTCTATGCCGGGGAGCATAAGATCGAGGAGGATCAGGTCCGGCTCCTTGTCCCTCGCGATCCTGACGGCGTCCTCCCCCGAGTCGACCCTCGTCACCTTGTACCCGATTCGTTCCAGGTTGTAGCCGACAAGCTCGAGGATGTCCTCCTCGTCGTCGACGACCATTATATGTTCGTGGGCCATGGCTCGCCTTTCCTTTCCGCCTCGATGATATCAACAGGATGTTATGCGCCGCGTGTCAGGCTATTATAAGGAATTCGTCAGGTTTGTGTTAATTCTAACAATTGCGGTCCGGCCCGTGAAGGAAATATTATCCGGCGCCGGCTCGCGCGGCCAACCCGGGGTTCTGATATAGACATCAGTCTGTCAGGGTGCCCCCGGCCTCCCGGCGATGAGTATGCGCTTCAATCAATTCGCCTCCTGATCTGTCGCATAAATTCCCGCGCCCCCCGGTTGCCCGGGGGGCGCTACAGGGACCCCACCACCCTTTCGGGTGTGAATGGCGAGTCCCCAAACGGCATCCCCTCCGTCGGAAACTTCTCTTAACGCTGGTGGTGTATTTGCCCCAAGATGTCGTGCGAATAGTGAGCGGCCGGGCAGCCCCCGTTCCTACCGCGGGGGCTGGCCCTCCAGGATCGCCCGGTCCGACCGGAAGCGGTGGATTGGCGAGTTTAAGCCCCCTCCTCGATCCACCGATCCTGCTGCTCAGAATCCGGCTATCACATAAGCAGCCAATATTCCAGGTTGTCGGGAGCGAGTCTGCACGGGGAAAAGCAGTTTAACAAATTGTCAAAAAACAAGTTAAGTGATTTGAATGCCTGGGTATTATTACCCAGATTATGATGTCTGAGGCGGGGTTTGCAGCTTGATCGCTACTAGTGTGGGGGGGATCTGGTAACTCTTTGATAAACAATGTGATCGCTTGTAACAAAGCGACTGCGATGTAGTATTAGGGCTACATCTTTTTTGATTTCTACAGCCTGAGCCAGCGTAAAAGAAATCTTTATTTTTCGCTTATCTTGAATTGATCAATGTCGATTCCCAGCCTCTCGCACACCCTGTAAAGGTTGACGCGATGCACACCCAGCCTTTTCGCCGCTTCGGCCACCTTTCCGCGCGAATCCACCAGCGCCCGCTCTACGAGAAGTTTTTGCGCCCGGTCGGTCGCTTCGGCAAGCGGCAGCGAGTACCAGTCCTTTTCGAACGGAAACCGGTTCGGCTCTCCCTCCTCCGTTCTCACCTGTTTTTGCACATCGGTCAGGGTGACCTTATCGCCATGGGCATGCATCACTCCGGATTTGATCCAGATTTCGAGGTCCCTGATGTTTCCGGGCCAGGAATATTCCATCATCCTCTCGGTCAGCGAATCATCTAATCCTTCCAGCTCAGGCCTGTTGTATTCCTGCCTGAATTTTTTGAGCATTTCTTCCGCAATAAACGGTATATCCTCTTTCCTCTCCCTCAGAGACGGCACGTGGATATGGCATGTCTTGAGCCTGTCGAATAGGTCCGCGCGAAAACGCCCCTGCCGCGCCTGCTCCTCGAGGCACTGTTTGTTCGTCACCGCGATAAACCGAACGTCGAAAGGAATCGACTTCTGGCCGCCCATCCGCATGTACGGTTTCTTTTCGAGAATACCGAGCAGTTTCGCTTGAAGATCCATCCTCAAGTCGCCGATCTCGTCGAGGATAAGCGTTCCCTTGTCGGCCAGTTCCAGAAGCCCCGGTTTCATTTCGTCCGCGTGGTTATGCGCATCCTTCTCCCAACCGAACATCTCTCCGGTAAACGTGCCCTCGTTAAGAGCAGGAATATTTATGTCGGCGAGGATCTCTCCCGACCTCGCGCTTTTGTAATGAATCCACCTCGCCAGCACCCCCTTGCCGCTCCCGCGTTCTCCCGTGATGAGAATATTTTCGTTCGTATTGATGAATCGCGCGATCTGCTCCAACAGAATGCCCATGTTCTTCGATCTGAATGACGGCATGACCAAATTATGCTCTTCCATGCCCTGCACGAGCAATTTTCTCTTCTCGTAATTTCGCCTTATCGCTCCCGATATCTCGCGTCTCATCAGGTCGTCGTCGGTGGACTTTGCCATGCAGTGATCGGCGCCCGCCTCCAGCCCGGTGAGGGCGAGGCTGTCGTCCATGTACTTTGAAATCAGGATTATCGCCAGGGCCTGCGATCCCGTTTTCCTTATCTCGCCGATAATCTCTATGCCGTCCTTCCCATCCCTCATCTGATAGTCGAGAAGCAGAACGGAAACGGGCCGATTCCCCAGAAGCTCCAATGCCTTCGGCCAGCTGTTTGCCGCTTCCAGATGATATTCTTCGCCGAGCAACCTCGTCGCGCGCTGGATGAAGGACAGCTCGTCGTCCACTACAAGAACGACCGGTTTCCCTGAATTCGCGCCGCCTGTGTATTTATTCATACAGCTTCTCACCCCGTTCTGACGATCCTAATGACTATCAATGTGCTCCACCCCTGTGGCGCATCGTCTACATACGCTTCGCCCTGTTTGTCGTTCAGTATCCTGCCGGTTATCGCGCATCCCTCGCCTTTTCCGCCAGGCCGACCGGAGCTTACCTCATTCTTGAACAAACTCTCCCGATACTCCGCGGCGATCCCGCATCCCGAATCGAGCCATCTCAGCCTGAGATGACGGCGGTCGGTGCGGGCTTCGATCCTTATCCTTTTGTCGTCAAGATCCGACACGGCCCAGATCGAATTCGTGAGCAGGTTGCTGAAGATGTCCTGAAACTCGCCAGAGGAAAGATACAGCTTTACATTGTCCGCTCCCGTGAAATCACAGGAAAATTCAATTCCCGCTTCGTCCAGTTCCCTGTCCCTCCTGCCCGCAAGTTTCTCCCACTCGCTCTTGAAGTCGATGAAATATCTGGATCTCAGGTTTTCCCTGCTCTCTCCGAGAACCTTGTCCAGTCGATCTTTTTGTTTCTTGAACCTTGCCCCGATTTCCTTTAATGACCCGTCCTCCCCTTCGCCTGGCGGGGAAAGAAGCTCCGCGATTGTTTCCTTTATATCAGAGAAAGCTTCCTCCGCTTCGCTCGCATTCCTGCCTTCGCCCGCCACCCTGCAAAGCATTTCAATACAACTCTCGATCGCCTTTAGCGAGGGTCCTATGCCGTTCTTGTATTTCCTTATTATTGGGGCGTCGACAGTCTTGAATTCCTCCAGGAAACTGAACTCTCCCTCCGGATGAAGTATCCTCGAGAGCATCTTCACGAGATGCGTCTCCTCCATCTCGCGGTCTCGTTTGAAACCGAGGATCCTCGCCGTCGTTGCGACTATTTCATGATTTCCTCCAACCATCACCGCCGCCGCGAGGACGGCGGGCGCGGACCAGGCCCACGATCTGAAGAGCGCCGCCGCAAGAATCAGAAGAGCCGCGGAGGCAGGGGCTGCGATGGAATAGACCGGCATCAGAGAACCCCGCATGTCGCCGCCCCGCGGGATCGCCCCGTCGAATCTTTTCCTCACGTTGATCCCCGTAAACCAGAGAACGCCGAAAAGAATCAGCGAGGCCAGCCATCCGGGGACGGAAAATATCAGGCTCGACAGAAGATACCTCGCCCTTGCGGCTTTCCATGAATGCCAGAGGCGGGCCGCCGCGTTGTTCGTTCCCGGGATATACAGGAAACTATTCGCGGGAACGTCGCGTTTCACGACCCGCACCGGCTCCTTTCCATTCACCGCCGGGAAAACAACGAGCAGGTCGACATGGCTCCTTGAGCCGAGGCCGAAGTGCGCCACGGGCGGCCCGTGCATGCCGAAGCCCTGTCCCGAGTGGATCTCCCTGAATCCAACGAGCTTCCCGGGCTGCTCGAGCGAACCGGCTTCATATACGCAAACCTTCGCGCCGATCCCCGCTCTGTTCCCCTCGATCCCGCGCAGCCGGACCTGTAGAAAGCCGCCCCTCGCCGAACCGTTCGAGAGAATCTGCGGTTCCATCTTATCCTTGTCGTTAATGATGATATCGATGTCGCCGTCGGAATCGTAGTCTACGGCGAGACCTCCGGCGGCTCTTCCCCTGTATATGAAATCGGCGTGCAGGGAATCGCCCGCGGCAAACACGCCGCCGTTGTTCCGGAAAAAGAAACAATGGTTACGGTCGTTTATCTCGTAGATGTCGACGTCGCCGTCCTGGTCGAAGTCCGCCGCGAGGGCTGACTGGCTCATCCTCGGCTCTCCGAAGCCCTCGCTCCCCGGCGATTCGGCGAAAAATCCACTGCCGTCGTTGAGAAGCATGACATTGGACCCGGGAACCTGACTTTTGCCCGTCAGGCCTTCCTGCCTCACAACGACGTAAATGTCCATGTCGCCGTCGTTGTCGAAATCGGCCGCCGCCGCTCCTTCGATATGAATACTGTCACCGAGCGAAATCCTCGCGGGATCGAAGGTGAACCGGCCGCTGCCGTCGTTCATGTTCAGATACGGCCGGCCCCCGGGCCATTCGTTCAGGTCGTAGGCCCTGTAGGGGACGAACAGATCCTGGTCGCCGTCGAAGTCGAAGTCGGAGAAGGTTCCTCCGAAGGCGTTTTTCATCAGGACGCCGGAACTGTCCGTCCAGTCGGCCCACCCCGAACGTCCTTCGTTCCTGACAAACCGTACGCCGCCGGACCGGCCCCTGTTATCGATATGATTGATCATGAAAAGATCGATATCTCCGTCGCCGTCCATGTCGGCCTCAGCCGTCCCGTAGAATTTCTCCCCCTTGTATTCGAGGACTCCGTCGAGACCGCTGAGATCCTCGAGCTTTCCCCTCCTCATGTCGTTCCGGTAGAACCTGTTTCCGCCTTTATCGTCGAAATGAACAAGCATGTCGTCCTGACCGTCACCGTCGAGATCGACTATCGAAGCGGAAACGGGAACCCGTTCGCTTCCCCATCTCTTCAGGTCCAGTATCACCTTCTCCACTCCGCCCGCGCGCCCGTTCGTGGCGGAGTTCCCCGAAGCCCCGTTCAACCTGCAGGACGAGCCCGGGACGATCTCCAGCCTGTTTCCGAATATCTCCACGCGGTCCGGAAATTCGTCCCCGTCGATATGGCCGAACGAGAACCCCTCAAGCCGCGGATCACCGCCCGTTGAATTCTGCTCCTTGATGTCGATAGTGTTGATTTCCGGAGGCGGATATCCTTCGCCTATCCAGACATTGTCGATTCGCGCCAGCATCCCGGGCGCCCTGGACGCTCCGAACCCGATCGATTCGATGACCAGGTCGCCCGCCGAAAATGGCTTGAACCGGTCGTGTATGCATGATGAGACCGACTCCTTATGGTATATCCATGTCCTGTCCGGATCGAAGTAAACGCTACAAACCTCGAACGAGGAGTTGCACAGGCTGACCGTCCTGACGACATCCCTCTGGCCGGTTCTGAGATCCCTGAATCGCAGGACCATCCACAGACCGTTCGTGTCCTCGCGATGCTCGTTCACATACCAGCTCCACGCGACCATGGTCGACATGGTTATCGGTATGGTTTGCAAGTTGTTTTCACCGAGGTCGAAACATATCCCTGCCGCTTCCTCCCCCGGGGGGACGCTCAACTGAAGATACCCCTTGCTCAGGTTGTATTCATCCCCTGAGACCATGCTGAAATCGAAAATCCCGCTGTAGCCGGCAAGAGCACACCATTTCCAGCAGGTATCCTGCTCGAAGTCGATCCATAGGCAGGTTGTGTCCGACGGTCCGGAGCCTTGTTCATTCGTTCCGGGTTCGCCCAGGACCTTCCTTTCAGACCGACATCCGGACAATGACGAAAGGATTGCCGCGAGGCACATGAAAAGAAGGAGACTGCGCGTCTTATTTCGAGCTGATCTCATCCGTTTTCTGATAGACAGGCTAAGGTCCCCAGGTTGCTGTTCCACTGGAAAAGACTTTATCACATGATGTTAGTAGTGTCAAAGGGTTTGTAATGGAATTGCTACAAATGTCGGGGCGACAGCAGTCAGACTCGCGCAGTGGAATCCGGGGGATCCGGCTGGTGAAGATAAAATTCAATGCTGGCGCTGCGGAACAGCGATCATCACTGAACGGGACGGTTCGGCGAAACTGTTTTACGGATGCGGCCGGCCGTCTCACCGGTTGTCCGGCACCGAGGGGGTCCACTCGAGCCTGTCGATCTCGATTACGGCGCCCGCCCCCGTTTCCACGAAGTACTTGCCGAACGCCTCCCTGAAGATCCCGATCGCGCTGTCGCCGGTGCAATGGCTCGGGCCGCAATAGACCACGCCGAGTTCCCGCATCGAACCGGCGATCTTCCTCACTTCATCGTCCTTCAGGTCCGGCAGGTGGAATCCGCCCATCACGAGAAGAGGCTGTTTTGCGGCAAGGTCGAGCGTTTCCTCGATTATCCTGACGATCCCCGGGTGGGCGCACCCGGTGATCAGCACCGGCCCCCTGTCCGTGGTAATGATGAGGGACTGTTCGATTATCTTATCCCCCATCTCGCCGGTCGTGTAGACGTTGCCGCAGATGCTCATCGGCCCCTTGACGTCTACCTTTTTGATCTTTTCATCCTTCGCGAAGGACTGGAATTTTTCGGAAAATGAAGCGGGCGCGAAAACGATCGCCTTGTCGTTCTTCTTCAGGAAAGCCTCGAGGCCCCCGGTGTGGTCGTTGTGCTCGTGCGACAGGACCACCATATCGATCGCGGATGGATCGATCCCCATCTTCTTCATGTTGTCCAGAAGGAGGTCTCCGACTCCGCCGGTGTCGAAGAGGATCGTTTTTTCCGCGCCCTCGACGAGGCAGGCGAATCCCCACCTGCCCTTCAGGTTGTCGTCATGGACGATGTTGTTGTATATGACCTTTATGACGATCCCGCCCTGCGCCCCCGCGCCCGGCGCCGCCATGCCGCAGAGACATAGCGCCAGGACCATGATGTTGACCGCAGATCTCATTTCAACCGTCCCCTTTCACCGCCGGTCGAAGGCCGAACGCATCGGGTCCCATGCGGGTATCCGCACGGGCTCGGTGTCCAGAAGCTTCACGATCTTCTCGGGAATATGTTTCTTGTGGACGATCACGTTGAAGACGTAATCCGAGAACCATTCGTCGTACATCGTCCAGTACCCCTTGTTGCCGCGGTCGGTCCCCCAGGAGTTCTCGACGCGCCACTTCACCGGCCTGCCGTCCTTTACGTCTACGCCGACGAAGACCATCGCGTGGTTCGGCGACCCTTCCCTATATCTGATGAAATCGGCCTTGGTCAGGTCGTGTCCGGTCCCGAGCAGGTTCTCGTAGTCGTACATCCCGGGTGCGAGGATGCCGTTGTCGCCGTCGTTTTCCTTGCCTATGTCGGCGGAGAACCAGACGGGCTCGTTCTCCTGAATGGCCCTCATCGCGTATTTCTTAAGCTCCGCGGTCTCGAGGTTGATGAATCCCATGTCGGGCCGGTCGTACATCCCGCGGCAATAACTGACCTCGTAATAGGCGTTGTACGGGAAAGCGGGATAGTCGACTACGGCCACGTAGTCCCTGAGGTCGATGCCGACCGCCTCCTCGTAAAAGGACTTCGGCGTGTAGCTCTTCTCGTGGATCGCTCCGTCCCTGTCCTTGACGCGCCACGTGAATTCCTCCACCGGCCACCCCATGTGGAGAACGAGCACGCGGTAGAATTCCTTCATCATATCCAGCCTGCGCGCGTCCAGCGCTTCGGAATCCGCGCCGCCGGCGGCCATTTTCC
>JALOPX010000186.1 GCA_025453655.1 Candidatus Krumholzibacteriia bacterium | reverse complement strand
CCGTACGAAAGCCTCGAGGCTTCCCGCGTTCGATCCGTCGCGGAAAAAGGACCTGTCATCGCCGACGATGACGAGCTCGTACCGCGGATCGATCCCGCCGGGCCGCGCGTTCCCGTTCCCGCCATCGATCCTGTATCCGAGCTGCGGCCTCCACGCGGCCACGTCGATATCGTACCTTTCGGAGCGTTTCACGATTCCCTTGATGAAAGCCATATCCCAGTCCGGATGCATGTCGATCATCAGGATATCGATTTTATCCTTGATCGCCGCGATGACGAGCCCCGCCGAATTATTTTCCGTGATCTTCTCGTCGACGCTTCCCGACGCCTTCGCCGTCAGCCTGTGCTCCCCCTCCGATTCCGGCGTGTACCGCAATGCCGCGCCGTATACGCCTTTCACTCCGCCCGTTTCGATCCTCCGGGAATCGACGACCCGGCCGGCCTCCAGCAGTTCGACCGTCACGAAATCGCCGGCCGCCCCGTCGACGCTGACGATCGTTTCGATTTCGAGCCGCGTGCCGACGGGCGCAGTCCGCTCGTAGATCGTATCGTCTATCCTGATGTCGGGGCTCTCCTCCCGCCCCCCTGCCGCGACAAGATGCAACGGGACCTTGAAGGCGCCCGGGGAGGATTTCATGCCCCTCGTCACCCTGCCGTCCGATATCACGATCACGGACCGGAGGTTCTCGGACTGAAACCGGCCCAGAACCGACATCACCGCCCCTACGATATCTGTCCCCTCCCCTGTCGCGCGGTAATCGCCTCCTATTGCGGAATCTGGCAGAACCCCCGCCGAAAACGGTATAATTTTGACGTCGGCCCCGTCGAAGATGCCCGGCAACAGGCGGGACGCCTCCACGGCCGCTTCGATTCTCGTTTTGCCGCTTTGATCGGCGATGCCCATGCTTCGCGACACATCCAGCAGAACGGGCAGAACCGGCCTTCTCGACTCGGAGCGCACCGAGACGAAAAGCGGATTGACGATGAACATGATAAGAAGGAGAAATGCAGCTGCGCGGAGCGCGCCGAGAAGGACCCTCCGCGGAAGCGGCGCCGGAGGCCAGGTCTTCCTGTACAGGATCGCGGAAAAAAGCACGACGGCGACTCCCGCGGCGACGCTTTGGATGGAGAGACCCGATATGATGCTGCCGTTGAGGCCGTTCATGGGATCCTGTCCTCTCTGCGGCGATTGTACGCCGGCAGGAAACGGGATTCAAGGGGAAGATGATCGGGCGGCGAACCCTCGGAGGCCTTCCCCTGTTGAAACGCGGCAAATGGATTAAAGTTCCTGTGCGTGAACAATAAAGCGGAAGCGGGCACCCGATGCGGTTTCCGGCGCGCGCCGAAATGAGGCGCAATGCCGTCCGTCTTCGCGGCGTTGACGAAGGCATGGATGCGCCCGGCGCGGAAACGGCCTCCGGGCGATCATGTCTTGATCTGTGATTCGTGGTTGTCGGGCGACGATTTCTCGTATTTGCCGAAACTGGCGACAGCCTGTTCGACCGTATCGAAACTCTCGAGAATCGTCTGGAATTCGAGCAGTTCGAAAACCTCGTAGACGTCGCCTATCATCGCGGCAAGCTTAAGGTCGCCGCCGTTTTCGCGTATTTCCTTTATCTCGCTGATAAAGATGCCCCAGCCCGCGGAACTGATATAATTTACCGCTCCGAGGTCTATGACGATATCGTATCTGCCTTTTCTCAGGAGCCTCTTGAGGCTTTCTTCCAGTTCCGAGGATGTCGTCGTGTCGACGTATCCCCTCACGGAGATCACCGATACTTCCGGATTGTCTTCGGGTCTTGAAAAAGAAATGCTGATGTCGTTCATCACTTCACAGCCCCCTTGATCCTTATCAGGTTAATTCCTTGTTTTCCTGTTCGTTGAACGCGGCCACAGCCTCATCCCTCGAATTATAGGGAGTCAGCAACGCGTTGAACTCGAGCAGGTCAAAAACCTCTCTGACATCCGGCCGCATTCGCGCGAGCTTGATGTCGCCGTTTTTCTTTCTGATCCCCTTGATCTCCCCGACAAAAATACCCCACCCGGCGGAGCTTATGTAATCCACCTTCTCAAGATCCGCCACAATCTTGACATGTCCCCTCGCGATCAGCTCATTGAACTTGTCCTCCATGAGCTGCGACGTTCCGGAATCCACCAGGCCGTCGATCTTCAGCAGGACTATGTCGTCGATCCATTCTTCATGGATGAGAAGTTTATCCATTCCCAGGTTATCCTTTTAGTTGCTGCCTGGCCTTATCATAGCAAACTTCAGTCCAACAAGGCCTTTAAAAGAATAAAAACCCCCTGCCGGTCGTTCTCCGTAAGCCTTTGATTCTTCTTTGCTTTCTCATAATCCGGATTTATTTCCAAAGCTTTCCCGAACGCCTCCGACGCCTTGTCCATGAGAATCTTGCATTTTGCGGCATAAAGTATTCCGAGCGAATTATACGCGTCCGCGAAGGCCGGATTCTGATCGACAACCTGCCGTATCGTATCAAGGTGCCGTTCTATCTCGTCTTCGGGGATCTTATCCGTTCCCTGCAGGAGGGTCAGATACAGCTCCAGGATCACATCCTCGGCCGTCGCCTTCAGCGGAACGACGTTCAGCCCCTCGATGATTTCCAGCGCCTCGTCGAGCCTGTCTTCATTGAACAACGCCCTCGCCTGCTCCACCTTCCCGGCGTCGAGGAAGGAATTAAGCTGCATCGCGCGCTTGATATTGAAATCGAATTTCTCGTCGAGGTCCCTTGAAATCTCGTAATCCTGCTTGATGATGCTGTTCAGGATGTAGGCTTTTATGAGGTTGAGATACGGCTCCCCGTAATACAGGTTCAGGGTCAGGGCCCTTCTGAAACTCTCCACGGCTTCGCGGCATTTCCTCTGCTTAAGGTATATCCTGCCGAGAAGATTATGCAGATCCGGATAATCGGGGCTGATTTCAATGCCCCTTCTGATGGAGACGAGCGCGCCGTCATAATTCTCCATTTTATATAGGGACTCCGCCAACACGATATACGGGGCTGAATCCCTGGCGCCCTTCTCAATGGCGCTTTCCGCTTCGGCAATGGCCTCGGAATGCAGA
>JALOPX010000074.1 GCA_025453655.1 Candidatus Krumholzibacteriia bacterium | reverse complement strand
AAAAAAGGGACGGAAGAGTCGCTCCAGCGGCTTCTGAAGGGCGTCGACGAGAACAGGGACTTTATACGGAAGCACGCGGCAGAACTGCAATCGGTGAATGAGAAGCTGGCCAGATGCTACACGGGCACGGGGATAGTGAAGTATAACGCGTTCGAAGATATAGGCGGCATGCAGAGTTATTCGCTCTGCCTTCTTACCAAGGAGAAAAACGGCGTCATCATGACGAACCTGGTGGGCCGTACCTCCACGAGGGGATATGCCCTCGAGATCAAGGATGGGACCCCCTCGCGCCAGCTCAGCGATGAGGAAAAGGAAGCCCTTGCGGCCGCTCTTAAAACTATAATCAGCTGATATATAAGGAAGTTACGGGACAATCGACCTTCGTCCCGCCGTGGCGCCGCACGGGCCGTGCAGCGCGGCCGGCCGAATTATCTTCGCCTGTCCCTGTCTTCGGAGTATTTATCGAGGATACGCTTCTCCGTCTCGGAGAGGTTTTCGTACCCTTTTTCGGATATCTTGTCCAGTATCGAATCGATCTTGCCCTTTTCCACGGGGTCTTTCCTGCCTGCTGATCTGATCCTCGACGACAATCTTTCGAAGGATTCCGAGAGGCCGTTGAAAAACCTCCTGCTCCGGCGGTCGGTCTTGAGATAGACGAGGCCGGCGGCCATCCCGCCGAGGTGGGCGAAGTGGGCGATCCCATCCCCGCCGCCCAGTCCCGAGAGGAACTCCACCGCCCCGAGGACGATGACGAGGGTCCTCGCCCTGACCGGAATTATCCCCCATACATAGATCTGGTTGTAGGGGAAGAGGACGCCGTAGGCGAGAAGTATTCCGTACCCGGCGCCCGAAGCCCCGATCACCGGCACGTTATAAGAGAAGATGAAGCTGAAGAGGGCGCCGCCTAGGCCGCAAATCAGGTAATACCGCAGGAAACGGCCGCCGCCCCAGACCTGTTCGAGGGCCGAGCCGAACATCCAGATTATCAGCATGTTGAAGAAAAGGTGGAATATCCCCCCGTGCAGGAACATATAGGTGACGAGCTGCCAGATGAACCCGTTCTCTATGACGTCCCTCGGGTAGAGGGCGAAGAAACGCTGAAAGGGCGTGCCGGTGAGAAGCATCTGCAGCAGGAAGACGAGCACGTTGAGGATGACGATCGTCGTAACGACGCTGCTGCCGAACAGGTCGGAAAAACCGCTTCTTCGATAATGGTCCTGCATCTCGATCTCCGTTTCCGGCCCGCCCCGGCCTTCATGCATGATAACGTAAAAGCCCCCCGCGGGCAAGCCATTACAGGCTCCTCGCCGCATAATATCAGGAGCCGTCCCGGTCGAAGGGAATGAAACATGCATCAACGCAAGGCGATGCGGGAGGCTTCGGGAATCCGCCCCGGCGAAGGCGGCGCGGCCGGCCCGGGGATGGGGGGTTTTATCTCGACTTCCCGCGATTCATTGTGATAATTTTACACGGTCCGGTTTAAAATGAGAGGTGAAAAGTGGCGGGAATTCGTCTGATGCTGCTTTGTTTCATGCTGTTCCCCGCGGCGGGGGCGCGGGCGGTGATCTACACCGTCAATCCGGACGGCACGGGGCATTCCACGACGATCCAGGGCGGGATAGATCTTGCCGTTTCGGGCGACAGGGTCTATATCGTTTCGGGCACCTATTATGAATCCGGGATAACGGTCGACGGCAAGGACATCATCGTCGCCTACGCGTCCGCGACCGCTCCGGCCCCGATCGTTAAATCGCCCGCGCCGGGCTCGGGGACCGCTTTTATTCTGAGAAACGTCACTTCGTCCTTCTGGCTTTTTTACGTAAATATCGAGGGATTCGAAACGGGTGTTTCGATCGAGAGCGGATCGCCTCTCATCACCGATTGCAGCCTGAAGGACAACGCCACGGGAATATATGTCGGCGCCGGATCCTCCTCTCCGAGCCTTTCAAGAAACGTCATCGAGAATTTCACTACGGCGGTCGCGATCGAGGGAGGCGCGGTGTCGCTGAGAAATCATACGATCGTGGAGGGCGGGACGGGGATAAGCGTGTCGGGAGGGACGGTCGACGCCCCCCGCAACATCATCTACAGGTGCCTGACGGGAGCGCATTGCGCGGGCGGTTCCCTCGCGCTTTCGTGCAACGATCTCTGGGAGAATACGGCCGACTACAGCGGATGCGTGCCGGGGACGGGGGATATTTATCAGATGCCCCGTTTCTGCTATGAAGCCACCACGTTGCCGGGGCTGTACTATCTTCATGTGGATTCCCCTTGCTGGGCCGCCAACAACCCGTGCGGGGCGAATATCGGTGCCCTGACGAACGTGGCTGGTTGCAGCGGCACGGCGGCGAGCGAGGCGTCCTGGGGGAGCATCAAGGGGATCTTCAGGGAATAAGGACCGCCGCAGCGGGCCGCCGGATCCGGCGGAGGGGGAAGTATGAAAGTCAGATTGATCGTCTGCTCTCTTTTGATCCTTTCATCGGCCCGCCCCGCGGGGGGAGCCTGCGCGCGCGAAAAGGAAGGCAAAGCGGTGGAAGCGTTATTCTACAACGGCAGGATAATCACGATGGACCCGCAAAGGCCGGTCGCGGAGGCGATATACGCGAGGGGAGGAAGGATAGCGGGAGTCGGCTCCACGGAGGAGATCGCGGCGCTCGCCGGCGCGGGCGCGGAGAGACACGATCTCAAGGGGATGACCGTAATACCCGGGCTGACGGACGCGCACGCCCATTTCCAGGGATACGCGCTGAGCCTTGCCAACCTCGATCTTTCCGGCACCGGCTCCTTCGAAGAGATATTGGAGATGGTTCGTTCGAAGGCCGCCGCGGGGGAAAAAGGAAAATGGATATCGGGCAGGGGATGGGACCAGAACGACTGGGCGTCGAAGGATTTCCCGGACAGGACCGGCCTCGACCTCGCGAGCCCGGATAATCCCGTGCTGCTCGTCAGGGTATGCGGGCATGCCGCTCTCGCCAATTCCGCCGCCCTCGTGCTCGCGGGGATCGATTCGTCGACCGGGGATCCGGAGGGCGGCAGGATCGTGCGCGATGTTTCGGGGCGCCCCACCGGCCTGCTTCTCGACGAAGCCGTATCGATGGTGAAAAGGGCCATCCCTCCGGTGTCGAGGGCGGAGAAGAAGCGCCTCTTTGCCCTGGCCGCCCGAAATTGCCTCGAAGCGGGTCTTACCGGCGTTCACGACATGGGGATCGGGAGCGAAACGGCCTCCATCTACAGGGAAATGTTCGACTCAGGGGCTCTCCCCCTGAGGTTGACCGTCTACTATAATTACGACGAGGAGGATCTCGACAGCCTCATCGCGGCGGGGCTCGTCGGCGGTTACGCTGACGATCATTACGCGGTCGCGGGGGTGAAGTTCTTCGTCGATGGTTCCCTCGGAGCGAGAAGCGCCGCGCTCCTCGAAGACTATTCTGACGATCCGGGGAACCTCGGTCTGTTAATGATGGCCCCCGAAGAGCTCTTCAGGCGGATCAGGGCCGTCCATGACAGGGGATTCCCGGTCGCGGTGCACGCCATCGGCGACAGGGCCAACCGTACGATTCTCGATATATTCGAAAAGCTGCCCGCCGGCTCGCCGAGCGGCGGCTTGAGACACAGGATCGAGCACGCGCAGGTCATTTCGCCCGAGGATATCGGAAGGTTCGCCGGCCTCGGCGTAATCCCGTCGATGCAGTTCGTCCATTGCACTTCGGACATGCCGTGGGCGGCGGAGAGGCTCGGAGAGGAGCGCCTCGCGGGCGCCTACGCGTGGAGATCGCTCATCGAGACGGGATGCAGGATCCCCGGCGGGTCTGATTTCCCGGTCGAGTCGATAGATCCGTTCCGCGGGATATACGCCGCCGTAACGAGAATGGACGAAAGGGGGAACCCGGCGTCCGGATGGTTCCCCGGGCAGAGGCTGACGGTCGAAGAAGCCCTCCGTTCCTTCACGCTCGACGCCGCCTGGGCGGCGCGCCAGGAGGGGACAAGGGGCTCGATCGAAAAGGGGAAGCTGGCCGATTTCGTCGTCATATCCGGGGACATAACCTCGATCGATCCCGCGCGGATCCTGGAGATCGAAGTGATCGCCACGGTGCTCGGCCAGGAGATCGTTTACGATTCGGGAAAATTCTGAGGCGCGGCCGTTTCACTTCGTATGCTTGAGCGTCACGGCGCCGTTTTCGGTCCGGATGCGGATATTCCCGCGTCCTCCGGGGAGTCTTCCCGACAACCAGTTTTCCCCCTTCTGGAGATTCACGGCGGATGGCAGATCGGTGCGGATGACCCCGCCGTCCGTATCGATTGTGAATACGGCCCCGAGGCCCTCGGCGAATCTTGCCATGACGTCTCCATCGGCCGTCCGGACATCCATGTCGATCGTGTCGGTATTGTGCAATTCGATGTCGACCCCGCCGTCGGAGGTCAGTATATCGATCCTTCCCGCCTTTACCCGGTAGAGATCTATATTGCCGTCGTCCGTCTCAATCCCGAAATCGCCCTCCGAATCCCTGACGACGACCTCGCCGTCCCCGCCGCTGATGACGCATCGCGGCGTCCTGCTTCCCCTGATGCTGATCGGGCCGTCTTCGACCTCGATGTCGATGTTTCCCTCGTGATTTTCCACCTCTATCTCCCCGTCCCCGCTCCTTATCCTGGTATCGGCCGAGCGGCCGCCGGTCAGCAGTATGTCTCCGTCCTCGAAATCGATCTCGACATCCCCTTTCCAATCTTCGACGTCGACGCTGCCGTCGTCGCCGGTGATATCCAGGATGACATAATCGGGCGCCTTTATCGTGTAGGTATATTCCTTGACGTCGAATATGAGGAATCCCACGGTCGCGCCGCTTTTCTCGCGCCCCTCGACCTCGACGACCCTGTCATCCTGGCCGAACTCGACGGTGAAATCGCGCTCTCCGGAACCGAACGACTTGTATTCGGCGAGATAATGGACCTCGATATCGATGACGTCCCGGTCCCATTTCCTGACCGTCACATCCCCGTCTCCATTGACGAGACGCAGGATGGATCCGCTCTCGACCCTGAAACTCTCGTGATAATCCCTCCTGATTTCGGCGCAACGCGCAGAAGGGGAGGCCGCCGCCGCGGCCAGAGCCGCGACCAGCAAAACCGTGAGATGTCTTATTCGCATATATCTCCTCCGTTCTCAGTGGAGTACGTCGTGCCGCGCCCCATTGTTTCAACATTCCCTATTTTACCGTCGACATCGTGAGGGGGAGCGCGGCCCGCTCGAGCATCAGCTCGCGGATTCTTGCCGGCGGCCTGCTTTCGCCGCTCGTCCCGGATATCTCCTGAACGGCCTGTTCGATCAGGATCGAAGCGATTCCCGGATACGCCACCGAAGGCGAGGAGGCCGCGATGGAAACCATTCTCGACGCGCCCTCCCTTTCCGCGCCGGTCGCGGAGATCAGGTAATCCACGGCGGCATCCACGGTGAGCCTGCCGGAATGAAGCCCGAAGACGGTCACCATCATGGCGAGGTCCCGGGAGTTTTCTTCGAGGAATTTTTTCCGCTGCCGCATGGATGGATCGGGGTAGATCTGGCACAGCTCCTTCATGAGAAGGTAATTCCAGCCCAGGGCGTAAAGCCGGGACGCGAAAACGGCCCTCAGTTTGTCATCGCGCCGGCAGAGGAGCCTTTCCGGCTCCGACGCGCAGGCGCTGACCCTCAGAAGGTCGTGGATGAATTCCTCCGGATCGGCTCCCTCCGCTCCCGGAGGCACGATGATCGTCGTGCCGCACGGCCCGGCGGCGAAGGAGGAGGGGGATATCGAGAAGACCGGATACGAATCGCCGGCCGGCACGGAGAGGTGGGGATTCGAGGGGAGATTCCGCTGGACCGGAAGAGCCGCTCTCCTCATGACCGCGAGGTTCGTATCTTTGCCGGATCCGGGAAGCCCCTTCGACGAACAGATGCGGCCGATGCTGTCGATCATGGCCTGCAACGGGGGAATATCATGGTTCGTGATCGTGCCCGCGCCGGGGGGGCGGCTTCGTTCGATGGAAGCGATCTGCCCCATGTTCTTCCTGATCGATTTTTCCGCCTCGGCGGTGAACTCGTCGAGGTCGAGGTCGAGGTGCTCGGAATAAAGCAGGATGTCCGAGATGTTTTCCGTGCCCAGGATGTAGCTTCCCTGCGTTCCCGAGGCGAGCCGGCCGCGAAGATGATCACCGAACGATTCCACGCTCCTGACCGCCGCGTCGAACGAGGGGGGAAGGGTTCCGTATCTCAGCTTCAGGGCGGCGCGCAGTTCGCCCGCATTTTCGACGATGGCGCCGATCCTGTCAAGGGACGGCTCGATCTGTATCGCCGGCGGATCCCGCAGATTCAGCGCGGCGTTCTCGAGAAGCGCGGGAATGCGGCCGAGGCGGCGTTCGTAGGAGCGCAATTCACCCGGTCCCGGCGCTTCGACCCGGAATGGTATCCCGAACAGGGCCTCCTCGGCCATCCAGCAATAGAGAAGGGGGTTCGTTTCCCAGACGCGAAGTTTCCGCAACGCGAAGAGTTCCCCCCTGAGCCAGTCGATCAGGATCGCGGAATCTTCGATCTCCCTCGCCGCGAAATGATCCGCGGGCAGGCGCGATATCCTCTCGAGGAGGGAATCGCACCTTGCCCCGCAGTAATCGATCTCGCTCCGGGAGAAGGTGAAAAGAAGGGAATCGGAGCCGGTGATCCCCAGCCTCGAGCTTCTGAGCGGGTGGATCTCCCCGTAAAGTTCCAGCGCCTCCCCGGCTATCGACTCGAACGTGCGCCTGTACACGCTCGAGTCATCCCGGCCGCCGCAACCCGCGGCGGCGGCCGCGATCGCCAGTATCGAAAAAAGCGCCAGGGCGCGGAGCGCCGCCGGGCCCGCCGGGCTCCGCGCCGGCTCCTTTGAAAACCCGCCTTTAATCGGTACGGTATTCATATGCGCCTGATATTACGTGTTCCGAGGCATTATGCAAAGATCTTTCCTCGGCGAAGTTCCTGTTGAAATGCGGCTTCGGGAAAGGTTAATATCATCGCATCGGGGAGGCAGGCATGTCGCTGAAGGTCACATCAGGGACGGGCGGGATCGTAGGCCAGAGATTCGCCGTCTTCGTCATATCCCTTCTTTTCGCCGCCACCGCGGCGGGATGGCTGCTGACCGAATTGTTCCCGCGCGATTTTTCCCGGAACATCGAAACCTACAAGGAATCCTGGGGCGGCGCAGCCGTCGCGGTCTCCCGGTGGCTGAGGCTGGATGACCCCTTCCATTCGATATGGTACACGGCGCTTCTGGTCCTTTTCTTCCTGACCCTTCTCCTCTGCATCGCGACCGGATGGAAATCGTTCGTGAAGAAGGCGCTCTTCATCGAGCCCCCCGCGGGCATGGATGACCTGCCGTCCGGGGGGGACGGCGCCGAGATTCTCTGGATCGATCCGCTCGGCTCCACCCCGTCCCGGAAGGATCCGACGACTCACTTCGCCGGGAAACACAGGACGGCCGTCGCGGCGGATGAGAAGGCAAGGGGGCTGATCTACGAAGCGGTCCTCGGCATATTGCGGAAAAAGGGATATTCGGTGGCGAGGGGGGACGGCGGCGGGACCATCCTTTTCACCGCGGCGGCGGGAAGATGGAGATACCTCGGCAACCTGCTGTTTCATGCGGGGCTTCTCGCGCTGACGGCAGGGGGCATGCTCGGCAGCATCGCGGGAAGCAGCGAATTTCTATACGGGAGGCGCGGCGATCTTCTGCCGCTCCATGGAAGCGAAAACTCGATCCGCGTCGATGATTTCAGGATTATCAAGGCCGCCGGCGGCCAGGTCGGGGATTACGTCTCGACCCTCTCCGTCGTCGACAAGGGGGGAACCGCCGTCAGGACGGCGGCGATCGAGGTGAACAAGCCCCTGAAATTCGGCGGATTCAACATCTACCAGAGCGCTTATTACGTGGACGAGGAGATGGAGTGGGCTACGCTGCGGTACGAGCCGGCCGAAGGCGCGCCGGTCCGTTTCACGCTGAAGGGCGGTTCGGGAGCGGAAATCGAGGGAACCGGATACAGTGCGGTCGCGGGAAGGTTTTTCCCCGATTTCAGGATGGGGCGCGGCGGCCCCTTCTCCGCCTCCCCGCAGATGGCGAATCCGGCGCTGGAGGTTCGCCTTTTTTCCGCGGCGGACACCGTGTCGGGATACCTGTTCCTCCTTCATCCGAAATTCAACACGGCCTTCGGAGGCGAAGGCTCGCTGTTTCTCGAAGATCTCGAGCCGGTCTACTACACGGGGCTCGAGATATCCTCGAATCCAGGGGCTGCGTTGATGTTGTGGGGGATGGGCGTTTCCTCCGCCGGTCTGCTCCTTCTTTACGCCTTCATCCACAAAAAGCTGAAGGGGCACATATCGGGCGACAGGATGGCGATTCGCTCCGCGCAGGGGCGCCTCGCGGCGCGGATGCCGGGGGAGATGGCCTCCATCGAGAAGGAGATCAGGGCGGCGGCCGCCGCCATCCTGGGCGGCCGGTCATGAGGGCGGGTGCGACCTGTGCGGCGGACACGGTGAAGGAGGATCATTGAGAGCGCATATCGATATCGATCTTTTCCGGGCGTGTTTCTGGATCTATCTCGCGTCGTTTATTCTTTTCAGCGTCTATTCGGCGTCGAGGAAGAGGCCGGTCGGCGCCGCCGCGATCCTTCTTTTCTCGGCCGGGCTTCTTCTGCACACCGCCGGCCTCGTTGCCCGGTGGACGATAAGCTCGCATCCGCCTCTCGCCACGATGTACGAGTATTCCCTCACGATGGCCTGGTTCATCGGGGCGGCGTTCGCCTTCCTCGCGGCGAAGACGCGAAGGATCGGCCTCGGAGTCGTCGTTTCGCCGGCCCTCCTGTTGGTCCTCGTCATCGCTTCGATGCTTCCCAAACACGCTTCCGGCCTCATGCCGGCCCTTCAGAGCTACTGGTTCTACATACATGTCTCGCTCGCAGCCGTATCTGAAGGCGCCTTCCTTGTCGCGTCGGGAGCGGGGATACTTTTCCTGCTGAAGAGGCGCGGGGGCGGGGGCCCGGGCGCCCTTCCGTCATCCGAACTCCTCGAGGAGATCATCTCGAGGGCGATAAGGATAGGTTATCCGCTGTTCACGATAGGAGCGCTCTTCGCCGGAGCCATATGGGCGCAGTACGCGTGGGGCCGTTTCTGGAGCTGGGATCCCAAGGAGACGGGAGCGCTCGTGATCTGGCTTTTTTACACCCTCGTGCTGCACCAGAACGCGGCGGGAAAATGGCGCGGAAAGGCCCTCGCCGTCACGTCGGTGATCGGGCTGGCGATAATCCTGCTTTCATTCCTGGGAAACCTTTTTCTCGGCGGGCTTCATTCGTATATCTGACGGGTTCTATCGGAGCATCAGTATCTTGGCGGATGCCGACATCTTGCCGGCCACCGCCTTTGCCATGTAGACTCCCCCCGCGACCCTCCTGCCGGCGCCGTCCCTTCCGTCCCATACGAACGGATGCGTTCCCCCGGGGCACGTCACGGAGGCGATCCTCCTCACCAGCCTTCCCCTGATGTCGTAGACGCGGATGTCCACGGCGAGCTCTTCAGGGACCCCGAGCGTTATCGTCGTGCCGGTGTTGAAAGGATTGGGGCTCGCCTGGATCGTAAGCGCCGGGAAGGCGGGGACGGGGCCCGGCGGATCGTCCTCTTCTTCCACACCCGTTCCCGGGGGCAGGTACGTGTTGTAATAAATCTCCTCGTTCCCGTCCCTTTCGTCCTTCCAGACGGCGTGAAGAATCCCGTCATCCCCCGCGGCTATCGAACATAGCGACGCGCGCGAAGACTCGGAGGAAATGCGAAGGGGGGAGCTCCAGAAAGCGTTTTCCCTCTCCATGAAAAAGACCCCCGGATTCGATACGGAAGGGCTGTTCGCCCAGTAGACCAGGCGAAGCCCGCCGCCGGAGCGGGCAAGGCTCGGATGGTAATGCGTGCACTGGACGCTGGTCAGGCAGACCTCCTCCTCCCATCCGGAGGACCCGCGATATCGATAATAGATCTGTTCGAAGCCCCCCCTTTTGTCGATCCACGCGACGTGGACATGCCCGCTGTCGTCGACGACCATGTTGGGGCGCATCGCTTCGGCTTCCGGCCCCGAGATGGTCTCCTCGGGAGACCACTCCCCGATCTTTTCCCTGTATCGTATCCTTTCGAACTCGGCCCCTTCCGGGTCCTGGCCCGTGTTCCACCACGCCGCGTGGACCGATCCCCCCGGTCCGGTCGCCACGGTGGCGACCATCGCCCTCCCCGAATCGGCGCAGGAGAGATATTCGGGAGCAGACCATACGAAGAGGTCGAAGCTTCTGTATACTATCCGAATGGTGCCGTCCACATCCTCCTGGTAGACCATGTGAATGTTGTATCCCTCGGACGCGAGCGAGGACGCGTACGAATCGGCGTCCGAGAAGGAGACCCGTTCCTCCGGGCCCCATGAGCCGTCCCACATCATGTGGTAGATCTCCATGTTGCCGTCCCTCTGATCGTTCCACGCGAGGTGGATCCT
>JALOPX010000185.1 GCA_025453655.1 Candidatus Krumholzibacteriia bacterium | reverse complement strand
ATCGGCGTCGATCGTGAAGACGCCCGCCTCGCAGCTTATCCAGAGCGGCCCATCGTCGCGATCCGGCACTGTCGAAGGTCCGGGGCGCATAATACTGAAAATGAAATTCCCCGGAAGCCCGTCTCTCGCGGAAAAAGACCGGACCTTCTCCCCCGAGATCGACCTCAACCCCTGGCCGTTCGTCCCGGCCCAGATGGTCCCTTCGGCGCTCATATATATGGAAAGGACCTCGGCATTCAGAGCGGCGCCGCCGATCCTCACGAACGACTCTCCCGAAAATTTCCATAACCCGCCGCGCGTCCCCGCGTAGATCGAGCCGTCCTCGGCGCGATAGAGGGCGCGGATTGTCTGGCCCTCGAGCCCAGCTACAGGGTAAAGTTCCCCGGGCTTCTCGACCCGCCCGCGGTACAGCCCTCTCTCGGTGCCGATCCACAATCCGCCGCCGTCATCGAAGAGGATCTCCGAGACATTGTCCGAGGGCAATCCGTTTGCTGCCGTGATATTCCTTATCGATCCGCCGCCGATAATGGAGATCCCGCCGTCCATCGTGCCCACCCAGAGCCTCCCGGCTCCATCTTTCGAAAGGACGCGGACCATCTTCCCCGTGAGGCCGTTCTCCTTTCCGATCACGCGCGCGACCCTTCCTTCGCGAAGAAGGCAGAGGCCGCTGCTCTCCGTGCCGACCCAGAAAGACCCCGGCCCGTCCTCGAGAACGGCGTAAACCGATCCCTCGGGGAGCCCTTCGGCGACGCCGATCGAAGAGACGGTTCGTTTCTTAAGTCGAACCAGCCCCGTTTTTTCGGTTCCGACCCAGATTTGGCCGTCCGGCGGCGAGAGGATCGAACGGACATGGCAGTCGGCAAGATCGCTTTCCGCGAAAAGATCTATCCACCGCGATCCCGTCATGGCCTTCAGGCCCTCGACCATCGTTCCGACCAGAAGGCTCCCGTCAGGAGCGGCGCACAAGGCCGTCACGGGATGGTCGCCGATCCCCGGCACCGGCACGATCCCCTTCTCCTCCGCCGACAAGCGATAGAGACCCTTCATCGTCCCGATCCACACGTCCCCCGCCGGTGTCGCGAGGAGCGATTGAACCGACATGTCTCCGAGCCCGTCTTTAAAACCGTATGATTGAACCTTGCCGTCTCCAATCGAGGCAAGACCGCCCCACATCGTCCCCGCCCAGACCCATGCGGAGCTGCCGTCGCCCTGGCCGGCAGAAAGTGCCGTGATGATGTTGTTGGAAAGCCCTTCGTCGAGGCCGAACAGATCGACCTTCGTTCCGTCGAAGCAGTGAACGCCGTATTCCGTTCCGGCCCAGAGACGCCCCGCGGCGTCGCTCGTGATGGCGGCGATATGAAGATCGCGGAGACCCTCGCTCAGCCCCACGCAGCGCCAATCCCCGCCGCTGACCGAGCAGAGCCCGCCGCCGTCCGATCCGACCCACAGCGCTCCGAGCGCGTTTTCGTGGAGGGACAATATGCGGCTGTCTTTCAGCGCGGGCGTGTTGTACTGGTCGAAGAGCTCGAAACGAACGCCGTCGAACCGGACCAGGCCCGCCTCCGTCCCGATCCAGATGAATCCGTCCCTCGTCATCACGAGAGCCCTGACGCTGCTTCCGGGCAGCCCGGACCCGGAATTCCAGACACGGGTGACATAGCGATCCGCGGCGGGGATGAAACCCAGACCGGATGACCTTCGAACCACGGGAGCGTTGGCCGCTCCGGTCGATCCTTCGGCGCCTGCCCGCGATACTGACGCGACAGCCGCGGCTGAAAGGAGGACCAGCAGGATCTTCTTGATCATCGACACCCCTTGTGTTGTCATAAAGATCGAAGGGTCGGGCGGGCGCGCGGATTTGCGCCCGCGGATAAAAAGTATACGACAGGGCCCGCGATATTGTTACGATATTTCACGCGTGGCGTCAAGCCGGGCGACGCGGAGGAGATGTGAGAATGAAAATCGTTCGCCGGACCATTCCGGTTACGATCTGGATCGCGGATTCAACCCTTTGCATATCGATTGCCCTCGCCGCAGCCGGCTGCCCCTCTGGCTCCTGTGCTGCTCCCGCCGCCGAATCGACACCCTTCGATTACGTCAACCCGTTCATCGGCACCCGCGACATGGGTCACACATATCCCGGCGCGACGGTGCCGTTCGGGATGGTACAGCTCAGCCCCGACACCGACACCCTTCTCTACAGCTACGGCCAGGGGTATAACCCGGCCGTTTACAGGTACTGCGCCGGGTACCAGTACGACGACCCGACGATCGTCGGGTTCAGCCACACGCACTTCAACGGGACGGGCCACTCCGATCTCGGCGATTTTCTCGTGATGCCGACGGTCGGCCCCGTACGGCTCAATCCCGGCACGGCGGAACGGCCGGAGTCCGGGTACAGATCGAGATATTCGAAGGGCTCGGAGAAGGCGAGCCCCGGATACTACGCCGTCACGCTTTCAGACTACGACATCGGCGTCGAGCTGACGGCCACGGAGCGGACCGGCTTTCACAGGTACACCTTCCCGAAGACGGACGAAGCGCACATCATTCTCGATCTCACCTCGGGGATCTATAACTACGAGGGCAAGGTGATCTGGTCGTCGGTGCGCGTCGAGAACGACACCCTCGTGACCGGATTCAGGCAGACGCGCGGCTGGGCGAGAACAAGGTACATCTATTTCGCGATGGTCTTCTCGAAACCGTTCGACTCGTACGGTCTCGATAACGACGAGAAGCTGGTCTACAGGGGATTCTGGAGGAAGTGGAACGAGAACGATTCCTTCCCCGAAAGGGCAGGCGCGAAGGTCAGGGCCCATTTCGATTTCCGGACGAACGAAGGCGAAATGATCCTAGTAAAATTCGCGCTCTCGGCGGTCAGCGCGCAGGGAGCCCTTGCGAACCTTCGCGCGGAGATACCCCACATGGATTTCGACAGGGTCCGCTCTGACCCGGTCGTCTACTCCGACGTCGACGGCCGCTACCGCGGCCTCGACCAGGAGATCCGCCAGGCCGATGGATTCACGAACCATACGATCTTCTCCCTCTGGGACACCTACCGCGCCCTTCACCCGCTTCTTGCGATCGTCCAGCCCGCGAGGACGGGCGACATGATCGAATCGATGCTCGCGCATTACAGGGAGAGCGTTCATCACATCCTTCCGATATGGTCGCATCACGCGAACGACAACTGGTGCATGATCGGCTACCACGCCGTCCCCGTGATCGTCGACGCGTGGATGAAGGGGATCCGCGGCTTCGACGAGGACGCCGCCTTCGAGGCGGTCCTGTCGAGCGCTAACTACGATCCGTACGACGGGATCGGCGCGTACAAGAAATACGGATTCGTGCCCGAGGACCTCAGCGGCAACTCGGCGTCGAAGACGCTCGAGTACGCCTACGACGACTGGACGATATCGAGGTTCGCCGCCGCCATTGGAAGACGGGCGGAGGCCGACGAATTCCGCAGGCGGGCCGGTTCCTACAGGAACATCTTCGATCCGGACACCGGATTCATGCGCGCTAGAAACTCGGACGGGAGCTGGAAAGAGCCGTTCGACCCGATGAGCACCTCGGACCAGGGGTATATCGAGGGGAACGCGTGGAACTACTCCCTCTACGTTCCGCACGACGTCGCAGGCCTGATCAACCTTCTCGGCGGGAAAGAGCGACTCGTCTCGTGGCTCGATTCACTCTTCTTGATGGAGGTGTCGGACGAAGCCATCGCCGGGAGCGAGGATATCGAGAAGGTCGGGATGATCGGCAACTACGTGCACGGAAACGAGCCGAGCCACCACATCCCATACCTTTACTGCTTCGCCGGCGCCACGTGGAAGACGCAGGAACGCGTGCCGCGCATCGTCGATTCGATGTACCGCGCCGCTCCCGACGGCCTCTGCGGGAACGACGACTGCGGGCAGATGTCGGCATGGTACATCTTCAGTTGCCTCGGCTTCTATCCGGTATGCCCCGGCAGCAACGAATACGTCTTCGGCAGCCCGTGCGTCGAGAGCGCACGAATCGATCTGGGAGGCGGGAAGGAGTTTGTCATTCGCGCCGAAGAATTCGGCGGCGACAATCCCTACATACAGTCGGTCGAGCTCAACGGCCGCCCGTACATGAAGGGATTTCTGCGGCACGAAGACCTCGCGGTCGGAGGGACGCTCCTTTTCAGAATGGGGCCGCGCCCGAATTTGGGGCGCGCCACAACCGCCGAAGACTTGCCGTACTCGATGAGCGGGGAATAGGTACTTCGGGAATTTGCGGGGAATTATCTCACCATCGTCACGGATTGGCGACATGCAGATAGCAGTGATCGCCGAACCTCATCGAATTATCATCATTTTTCTGGAAAGA
>JALOPX010000184.1 GCA_025453655.1 Candidatus Krumholzibacteriia bacterium | reverse complement strand
TTCGTCGGCGTCGGCCTCAGCGCCACGTGCGGGTTCAGGGTCTTCGTGCCACTTCTCGGCCTCGGCATCGCGAATCATCTGGGACATGTGCCTCTCTCGGGCGGATTCGACCAGCCACGATTGCACAAACGGAGCCGCGCATTGCAAAAAGTCCACGGCGCTCCGCAGCCGCCATGCGGGGCCGGGTAACGATGGGGAACAACCGGGACTCTACGGAAATGGACTCTCCGGGGGCCTTTTCGGCAAAAACCCTTCTCAAACAAGGATAAGCGATTTTTGTGAATCTTCCGGCGCGACTCTGGTATGCCGCTTGCAGTAAAGGCCCTTCGCTGCGAGGTGGTCGCCGCCTTCACGAACCCGACCCTGCATCGAATCATCTCGCAGCGCTTTTTTTTGCCCGGACCCGTCCCGCGCCGAAATTTCATCTTCAAAAGAAATCGATCAAGGTCAGCGTCGGAAGCGCGGCCGCGCCCGGCGTTCCGTTCGATACTTCGCCACGATTTACGCAGTAAGATCCGAGCCCTCTCACCGAAGGCCCATCACCGTGTGGCACTGCGGGATAACCCGCACCTTGACGAGGCGGCGCGCCGCGTCGATGCAGCATCTCTCGATGAGGGCCGCCCCGGCGGCCTCGCAGCCGCACCCCGGGGTGACCGGCTGGATGACCATCGGGACCATCCTGTCGTACGAGGCGAGAAGGTCGGCGGCCCCGGTGAACTCCTCGTACTTCATGCCTTCCGCGACGACCACCTTGCAGAAAAGCTCCCTCGCGCCGAATATCGGAAGCACCTTCGAATAGATGTCGAAGGTGTCTGTCCCCCCGCACAATGAAGGGAGCTTGATGTCCATCGAGACGACGTCGGAGAGCGGGGCGATCCTGGCGGCAGGCCCCTCCAGAAGGCCGTTCGTCTCGAGATAGACGGGAAGGCCCGCGGCCCTGACATGCACGAGAAAGACTTCGAGAAAATCGGGCTGTTCGAGCGGCTCCCCGCCCGTCACGCTGAGCGAATGGATCCCGGGGGTGGCGCCCGCGAGAGAGGCGACGAAGGCGGCGAGCTCGGCCGGATCGACGGGGTTCGCGATCATCGTGTCGCCGTCGATCCCGCGCAGGGCGCATTCTTCGGTCCTGAGGGCGGCCCCCCGCGTGTCGCAGTAGTTGCAGCAGAAGCTGCATCCCGAGAGGCGCGCGAAGATCTGCATAGCTCCGACGTAGAGCCCCTCGCCCTGAATCGAGCGGAAAACCTCGTGAACGTATCCCTGGTCCCGCTGAGCGGTCATACTCCTCTTACCTTCCTCAGCGCGAGCTCTATCGAGATGCATTCCTCCCTGTACGCTTCGAGAACGGCGCCGGCGAGCGCCGCGTGGTCGACGCCGAGCTCCTCGAGGCCGATCGCCGGCACGGGGGCCCCGGCCGGATCGATATTGACGCCGCAGTGAAAGAGGGAGGAAAGAGGCCCCGAGGTGGCGATCGCGACGGTCAGCTTCCTCTTGCCCGCGAAGAGGTCGTCCCCCTCCCTCGAGAGCTTCACGCCGGGAGCCGTCGCCTCGATCCTTTCCTTCAGGATCGACACGAAGAGGCGAAGGCGGAAATTGGCCTCCCTCAGGGGAGTCTGGAAATGCTCCCCGATGAAATGCAGCATGTGGGCCGCGACGATCGTGCTCCCCTCCCCGGCGTCCTCGAGGTCGACGAGCCTTTTGCCCCTCACGTCGCAGGCGCCCGCGAAGGCGATCACCGCGTCGCTCCCGATCCCCGTCTCCTCCCTGATGTAATGGCTCCTGAGCTGGCTCCCGTCGTAATCGGCGGCTCTTCCCGTCCAGAGCACCTCGAGAAGATCGTACCTTTTCCCGCTCATCTGATTTTTCCTTTCAATCGGTGTGGCGCCGGGTGTCCCTTTACCTGGCTTCGAAAACGACCCTGCCCGCCGCGGGGGTTCCCTCGACGGCCATCCTGAGGCGGGAGCACGATTCGCATCTCCCGCACATCGTTATGCCGGGGCGGTAGCAGCTCCAGATCGTTTCCCAGGGGATCCCGAGGCCGATCCCGGCCGCGACGATCTCCTTCTTGTTCATCGAGATCGTGGGGCTTTCGACGCGAACCGGCGTGCCGGCGCTGATCCTGAGCGAGCGGTTCACCGCTTCGACGAATTCGAGGGAGTTGTCGGGGAAGGTTCGCGCCTCCTCGGCGTTGAACCCCGTAATGACGACCTCGCACCCGAGCACAGAGGCGAGCGCCGCCGCGATGTTGACGATTATGCCGTTCCGGTTCTCCACCCAGACCGATCTCGAAAGAGCCTCGAGCCCCTCCCCCGTCGCTCCTTCGGGAAAATCGGGGATCTCGCGCGCCCCGGTGAGGGACGAAGCCGACATCTCCCCGAGCCACGGTATCGGGATGACGCGAAGCGGTATCTGGTAATGGGAGGCCACCGCGCTCGCGGCGACCTGCTCGCGCCCGGCGCCGAGCTGCCCGTAGTCTATGAAGAGGGCGGTGTCGATCCTGAATTGCCCCTGCGACATCGCCAGGGCCACCGTCGAGTCGAGCCCGCCGGAGAGAAGGATGACCGCTCCATGCCCGTTATCTGCTTTCACGGTAACGCACCATATCCGTTGAGGTTTCCCAGAGCTCTATCTCGCAGAGCCTCCCGTTCTCCACGGGGAGCTCCCTTCGGAGAAGCCTGAAGATCTCCTCGGCGATATTCTCCGAGGTCGGATTGATTTTATCGAAGGGGGGGACGTCGTTGAGATGCCTGTGGTCGAAACGCGCCAGGATGACCCTGTCCATCCCCGCCTTCAGCTCAAGGTAGTCGATGGTAAGTCCCCTGTCATCCACCCTGTCGAATTCGTAATACGCCCTCACGACCCAGTTGTGCCCGTGCACGCGGGAGCAGTCCCCCTCGTACCCGTTCAGGCAATGGGACGAGCTGAATGAGGTCTGGGTGGAAAGGGTGTAGATACCTGCCATATCGACTGCCCGGAGCCTTTCGATTCTAATCTAACCCGTTAGATGCAATCGCGTTATGCAATATGCAACCCCCCCGCCCCGCCCCATGTCCGCCTCTCCGGATAATGTACATCTAAACCCTGAACTTATCAACC
>JALOPX010000183.1 GCA_025453655.1 Candidatus Krumholzibacteriia bacterium | reverse complement strand
GCGATGCCCAGGGAGATGCCTGCGATATTCCATTCAGGGAATACCATGAGGAGGGCCACCCATACGCCGATGAGCATGCCTACAGCACCCCAAATGATCGTTGCATAAGCAAAATTGCGCACGATCTTGTTGTCGTAATAAAACTTCTCAACTTGCATTATTGCCGTTTTGATTGATAGATGAAGATGTATTTTCTGAAGAAGGTTGGTCGTCGAAGAGCATTTCGATCAGGAGATAACCGTGCGCGGAGACGAGATAATCGTCGCCGGGGCGTCGAGGCATATCGAGGAGTTGACGTCCGTGCTGGAGACTCTCATCAGGATGGCCAGGGGCGGGCATCATCTCACGGAAGGCGACGTGGTCTCGGTGATCCGCGGCGACTCGCAAAAATCCGCCGACGCGGGCTCTCTGGACGAGACCACGGTCTATTACTCCGCTTCCAGGCGGAACAGGGTCACGCCCAGGAGCATTCGGCAGAAGGAGTACGTTGACGCGATCAGGGATTCGGATGTAGTATTCGCCATAGGGCCCGCCGGGACCGGGAAGACTTACCTCGCCATGGCGATGGCTCTCGCCGCTTTGAAGAACGGAGATGTCGAAAAGATATATGTGTCGAGGCCCGTGGTCGAAGCGGGCGAAAATCTGGGCTTCCTTCCCGGTGATTTAAAGGAGAAGATCGACCCGTATATCAGGCCCATATTCGACGCCCTGACCCATATGGCGGGCAAGGAGAAGGTGCAGCGGATGATAGAAGCGGACCTTCTCGAGATCGCGCCGCTCGCATACATGAGGGGGAGAACCCTCAACAACGCCTTCGCTGTCTTGGACGAGGCTCAGAACAGCACGGTCATGCAGATGAAGATGTTTCTGACGAGGCTGGGGGTCAACTCGAAAGCGGTCATAACCGGCGACATAACGCAGATCGATCTGGACGACCCGGACAGGTCCGGTCTGGTGGCCGTGAGGGATATACTCGACGGCGTCGAGGGAATAAGGTTCGTCACCTTCGGAGAAGAGGACGTGGTGAGGCACCGCCTGGTTAAAAGCATAATCAAGGCATTCAGCGCGCACGGCGGCAGGAATGCGGCCGGCGGGAGAAAACGGAATTCCGATACCGGGCCGAAGGCCGATCCGTCAAAACCGGAGGGCGGGGATGAATGACCAATCCCCAGGGGGCAAGGACGGAGGCGAAAGACCGGGCCTTGCGTCCTATCTTCGGGCCGGATTTTCGAGCGCCGTCCCCGTGGACGGGAAAAGACTTGCCCTGATCCTGGCGGTCCTGTTCATAGCCCTGTCCATTCTGCTTTTTCCTCCTTCGAAAAAAAGCAAGGAGATCCTGTTCAACGAGGGTGATATCGCCAACACGGACGTGATAGCTCCATTCGATTTCCTCGTGCCCCTGAGCCCGCAGGAGATAGAGATCAACAGGGCAAGGGCGGCGGTCGACGTGCTTCCCGTGTTCAGGGAAAAAAAGGAAATCATTCAGAGCCTCCAGGAGGACCTGGAATCGTTCATGGCCGGGGTCGAAGATATCGCCGGGGCCGATTCCCTTCCCGAGCCTGAACGGATATCCATGATAAAGGAGGCAGCCCCCGGCATCCGGTACGATCCGGTCGAGCTTCTGCTCGACGCGGAATTAAGGGGCAGGATCCGGACCGAGGTGCTGAGCCTGCAGGCGGATCTTCTGGCGAACGGAATCGTCAACGACGCCACCGCGCTGAAAAGAAGGGATTACGCCCACATTACCGCGATAGCCGGGATCGAGGAAAGACTTATTCCCTCAGCCCCGCTCGTCGAGCAGGGCGAACTTGAAGCGGTGATCGCGGAGTACGCGCGGAATCTTTTCGATAACGACGCGAGGGCGGGGAAGCTGTTTTACGACATACTGCGGTCCCATCTTACGCCCAACCTGATATATGACGCCCCGGAGACGAAAAAAAGGCGGGAGGACGAGACGGCAAGGGTCCCGGCCGCGTTCAAGGTCTCCGAAAACCAGAGAATTATCGCGAAACACGACAAGGTCACGCGAAGGCAGGTCGACATACTCGAGGCGCTCGAGTCCGACAGGGCGCGTTATGAAATGAGCACGTCCGTCTGGCGGAGGATTCTGATTTATCTCGGCAGTATTCTCAGAATCAGCATTCTCGTTTCGGTTCTCGGCATAGCCATTTACAGGTTCGACAGGGAGATCCTCGAAAAGCGGAAGAAACTCGCCCTCGTCTTCATAGTCCTCGTTTTCTACATGCTGCTCACGGCCCTGGTCACCAGGATGCCGGCTCTGAACATGTATCTTGTCCCCGTCGCGTTCGTCCCGCTCGTCACGACCGCCTTTTTCGGCGTACTGACGGCCCTTATCTTCACCCTTTTCGCGTCCTTCATGCTCGTCACTCACGCCGCTTTCCCGGCCGAACAGGTTTTCATCTCGGCGATCGCAGGCGCTGCGGCCATAATAAGCGTAACGCAGCTCAGGGAGAGAAGAAATTTCTATACGATGTTCCTGTACATCTCGATCGCCTATATAATCGGGATATCGAGTTTCGGGATATCGGAGGGCGGGACCTTCAGGGATTTTCTCCGCGGGGCTCTCTGGGGGATAACGAATGGATTCGTGTGCACGGTCCTGGTCATGTTCCTTCTTCCCATATTCGAATCCCTGTTCAACGTGACGACGAATTTCACCCTCATGGAGCTGAGCGACCTGAACAGGCCGCTACTGAAAAGGCTCATCATGGAGGCCCCGGGCACCTATCACCATTCGCTGATGCTGGGGAACATGGTTGAGGCCGCGGCGTTCGACGTCAAGGCGAACGGGCTGCTGGCGAGGGTGACTGCTTACTACCACGACATAGGAAAATTGACCAAGCCCGAGTATTTCTTCGAAAATCAGGGCGACAGCATCAACAAGCACGAGAAACTCGCGCCCACGATGAGCGCCCTCATACTGGCTTCCCATGTCAGGGAGGGCGTGGAACTGGCAAGGAGGGAGAAACTTCCCGACATAGTCATCGACGGGATACGGGAGGGCCGAGACCGAGATCGAAGGAAACCGCGCTGGTGATGCTGGCCGATTCGAGCGAGGCCGCCGTGAGATCCCTCAAGGAACCGACCGCGCCGAGGATCAGGGCCATAGTCGGCAAGATATTCGAATCGAGGATGAACGACGGAGAGCTCGATGACAGCGGACTGACACTCAACGACATCTCCGTGATAAAGGAAAAATACATACAGCTTCTGACTGGGATATTTCATCCAAGGATTCCCTATCCGAAGCAGGAGAAGGAACAGACAAGGGAAGTGTTGAATGAAGAGCTTCCAAAGCAGCAGCCGAGGGGCGGCAGGCAGAAAAGAGTTTGAAAAGGCGGGGGAGCAGATAACCTCCCTCGTTTCGGTGTTCATCCCCCGCCGCTCGGTCGTGGAAATCAACCTCGTCGGCGAAAGGAAGATGGCGTGGCTGAACAGAACGTTCAAGGGCCGAAGGGGCCCCGCCGAGGTGCTGACCTTCAGGTATCCTCACGATCCCGCCTCTTCGGACGAGGACGGGATGACGGCCGGCGAGATATACATATGCTGGAAGAAGCTTGCCGAGGGAGCGGCGCGCAGAAGGGTCCCGGCGAGGGCATACCTTTTAAGGCTCGTGGTTCACGGAATGTGCCACATCGAGGGATATACTCACGGCGATGAAAAGAGCGAAGCCAGGATGGAAAAGGCGGAGATGGCGTATCTCGGCCCCTTCATTCCGTCCCGGACGCTGAAAAGACTGTTCGACTGAGTCTTCAGGGGGAGAAGAAGGATGGCGCCGATCATCGTGCCGGCAATCGAGATTATCGTCCTTGTCATGGCGCAGCTGGTCATCGCCGGCGGGCTTGCCGCTTTCAGCATTTTATCGGGCATGCAGGAGGAAAAAGCCTTCCCGAGGGAGGGAAGGGGCAGAAAGATCCTGGTCATGATGCACCGTGACCGTCTTCACGTGGTCCTGATCCTGATCCTTATGGAAGGTTTGCTCGTCGCCCTCTCGGTCCTCTGGCTGCCGACGATCATCGGCAGATTCCTGTATATTCAGGAATCAGGGTTTATCGCAGGCCGGCTTGTTCCCGCCGTGATCGGCCTTTTTCTGCTCTTCCTGGCCGGTGTCTCGGGTTCCGGGATCGCGGCGGGCAATCCGGGATTCGCGGCGTCCGTAGCTTCATATCCGCTGCTTCCGTTTTATTTCCTGCTGAAACCTCTCAGCGTCTTTTTCATCAAATGCGTCTCATTCGTCTTCCCCGATCTTCCGCGGGAGATCGCGTCCCCCCTCTTCCTGCTTCCCGAATCGGGCGCGGAGGGGGAGGGATTCATCGAGGAAAACGGCAGCAGGCTGGTTCACAGCATAGTGGAATTCGGGGAGAAGAAGGCGAGGGAGGTCATGGTTCCCCGGATAGACGTTTTCGCCCTCGACTATCATTCCAGCCTGGACGAGATAAGGGAGAAGGTGGCCGAGGCGGGTCATTCCCGGGTCCCGATATATGATACGAACATAGACAGGATCGTCGGCATACTGTGCGTGAAGGATCTCGTTCAGTGCAACCCCGACGGGGATGGCGGCGGTCTCGGAAAATTCTTGAGGGAGGCCTACTTCGTCCCCGAGGGGAAAAAGATCGACGATCTTCTCCGGGAATTTCAGAAGGAAAAGAAACACATGGCGATCGTCGTCGACGAGTATGGAGGCACCTCCGGAATAGTGACCCTGGAGGATATACTGGAGGAGATCGTGGGAGAGATCAGGGACGAGCACGACCACGAGGGGCCGCTGTTGAGACAGTCCGGACAGGATGCTTACATCGTGGAAGGCAGGATAAATCTCGACGACCTCGGCGAGTCCCTCAACATATTCCTCCCGGCGGATGAAGTCGACACCCTCGGCGGGTTCCTGTATAACCTCGCCGGGCGCGTCCCCGAAGAGGGGGAGGAGATAGAGTTCGAAGGAATACGTTTCAGGATCGAGAGG
>JALOPX010000182.1 GCA_025453655.1 Candidatus Krumholzibacteriia bacterium | reverse complement strand
GAGTAAGCCACAACTGCCTTATCAGGCTTCGCGTCAGGGGGAAACCGACGGCGGCCTTCGCGCCGTTGCTCTCCTTGATGAAATCGCCGAGCTCGGGCTGGTCCATCCTGTAATATGAAAAGAGGCTGAGGCCGGCTCTGAGCCTGAAATCCCACAACCATGGAGCCGACCATGTGACCGCCCCGTTCCTCTCTTTGTCGGGCCTCCCCTTGTAGATAAGAAGGAGATCCTCACCGGCGCCCCTGAAGTTTTTGACTCTCCACCTGAACCCGTAGGTCACGCCGAGGTCTATGCTGTAATCGACCGTCGGGAAAGGATATTTCATGAAAAGCCCGGGGCGTTCCTCAACCCTGACATCGACGGCGCACCCTCCGCCGGCCGAAGGCCGCACCGTTATCTCCACGACCGAGAAATACCCCATACCCCTGAGGTACGAATTGTCCCTGAGGACAAAGGCTTCATCGAGCCTCTCCCCCTGACGGGTGGCCATCTCGCGGATTATCGTCCTGCGATTCGTGCGCTCGTTTCCCGTAACCGTGATCGTATCGACGATGCACCCGCAAAACGGACGGACGGCTTCCACGATTTCCGAAGGATCGGACGACCGCAGATCGCCCATCCCGTCGCCCGATGCGAATCCGAATTTACGTGCGAGCGATTCCAGGGCGGTCGGAGCCTGTTCTTTCTTTGCCTCGACAGCGGGGGAGCCCGCCGCCCTGCGGCTTTCCGTCCCGGCAACCGAGGATGCACGGAGAAAGGTTCCGTGGGACAATGTCGCAATAAAAATCAGAAAGGATGGGATGATTCTGAATTTCAAAATGCCGAGACTCCGGATCCTTGGGCCAGGGTATATGATTTACACGCCGTAAGATAATAAGGCGTCCCTGTCCTGTAAAGGGCTATGATCGCCCTATTCCGGCAGTTTCGGCCTTTCCCGGTGGTCATGAAGACCGGCTTTTGAGATGATAAACGCCCCGGTCCCCGCGAAAGCGGCGATTACATTGATCAAAACGCCGAACCCCCGCAAAAGAGCCGCGCCGAAGAAAACGGGGTTTAAAAACATGACCGCCGACAACAGCCCGGGCACCGAAAGCAGGAAGAAACCGATGAACCCCTTTATGAACAGTGAATCGATGCCGATATTGAACCTTCTGGCGACGATCCGCCCGAGGGCGAGGGAACTGGCGAAATACCCCATTATGATAAGAGCCACGTAAGAAAGGATTATCAGTATCGCCACCGGGATTCCGATAATCGTTATGCTGAGGATCACTGCGATGATCGCCATGACGACGCCGCCGAAGACGATCGAAAGCACTCCGATCCCGAATGATTTCATGAAGGATCCGAAAACGAAATCGGAGGACTTCCTCATCCTTTCCGGAAGGAAATATATTATAAGAAGGATCGCGAGCGTGCCGACGATGAAGCTGACTATCTTGGCCACGGCGTTGAACAATCCGCTGCCGAATTTCGAGATGAACGGGACCCCGACAAAATTATGAGCCCCGCCGACCACCACGGTCTGTCCCCTCACGTTCGCGTTGTCATCCTCTTCGAGACTTCCGAGAACCGTCACGACCTCGCCGTTCACGATGGCGCCCGCGGTTATCACCACATCGCCCAGTATGCCGACCACATCCCCGGTGACCTTCCCTTCGACCGTAACGTCGCCGAAGATGGCGACGACATCGCCACGCACCATCTCGTGCCTGCCAATATGAATATCCTCGCCGAACCGCACGAGCTGATCGCTGCGAATGACCCGGAAATGCCGTTCGTCCAGGTCGAGGCCTGCGCTGTCCGTCGCCAGGTCGACGGCGCCATCCAGTATCAGGTTCAATTCCTCGCTGTTGAGGACGTCTTCAAGGCCTTTTGCCAGCTCCTCGGTGTTCATGTGCAGGAAGACCTCTTCGCCGTCCTCTGAATCCACCTTCACGCCTTTGTCGGAAATCGATATCTTGATGTTCTTGTCCTTGACGCCGGAAGGTTTTTTCGCCAGATCCTTGTATTTCCTTATCTCCGGCTCTTCGGCCCTGGATAGCGGTTTCGGAGCGGCCGGCCTGAGCGTATCCTGCGCGGCCGCCGTCTCCGTCCCGGACGCGGCGCGATCATCCCCCTTCTCGGATTGCGTAAAGATCGAGACCACGGGAGAGACGGCGTGACTGACGGTTCGTACTGCCTGCCCGGCGCTCAGGGCGAAAAGGACACAGATCACGGGGATGATTTTAGCCGCTATTATGTCAAAAAACGCCAGCATGGGTGTCTCCTTTTTTCCAGGCGCCCCGTGTGATTCTGATGGCGACATACGTGATGACGGCCATCGCGACAACTGTCAGCCCTATATGAGCCAGCGGCATACCCGCTATCTGCCTCTGCATCGTCTTGAAAAGGACCCGGCCGGCCACCCTGTATCTTTCGACCGTGCCCGTGTAATCGACGAGGAGGGACGGATCGTCGATCGTCTTTCTCGCGAAATAAAGACCCGTTCCGGCAAGTTCCCCGAGCCTTTTCCCGGCTGACGCCATCACATAGAGGAACGGCGTGTAAATGGCAGTGAAAAGGGCGAAAACCGCGGCCGAGATCCCGGTGACCCTGACAGGGGATGGGAGCCCTTCCCAGAAATCTCCAAGCAGATTCAGGGCTTTTTTCAGCGGCGTGACCCTGTATCTGGCGACGTTGACATGCGCCATGACATTGCTGTTGAATTCCGCCGAAGGCTCGTACATTTCCATCTTTTCAAGGGCGCCGAACACTCCGGCGAACTGGCTGTCGATCCGCCGGCATGCGCCGCATCCGCGAAGATGGTTCTCGTACTCCGCCGTCGCGGCGGGATCGAGCGCGCCGTCATGGTACTTCTGCACAAGCATTCTGAAAATGTGACAATTCATCCGGGTCTACCCCTCGCTCTCTTCAATGCCAATATTGCCGCTCGCGGTCTCCATGAAAATCTTCGCCTTCCCTTCCCTCACCACTCCCGAGATGTTGTTTCTGCCGACCTTCCGGATATCTATCGGCAGATGCACGGAGATTTCACCCGATGTCGTCCCGGCGTCGAGCGTATAACCGCCCTCCATCAGGGTCAGGAATCTCAGGAATATA
>JALOPX010000181.1 GCA_025453655.1 Candidatus Krumholzibacteriia bacterium | reverse complement strand
GGAAGGGGCGGGAGCGCGGTACCGTTTCCGAGGTAGGACCACTCGGGTGTCGACCAGTTGAGGGCTACGGTGATGTCGGTCGTGCAGGCCGGATCCATCGCTGTCCAGTCGAATTCGATGTGGACTATCTTCCCTTTGGAGAAATCGAGCGGATGATCGTAGAACCACTGGTTGATCCACATGCTGGGATAAACATACCATTCGCCGTTGTTATAGCCGGAGCCGCCGCCGCTGAGCACCGCGCCGGCGCCTACGGTTACGTAGAAATTATCGATCGTCTGCTGCGCCATCGCCGGAACGGAACAGGCGAGCAGCATGACGAGAACGGACAAGATAGCAAATCTCTTCATCTCAAGTCCCCCTTGAACGGTTGGTACAGCCGGCAAACTGTTGCTTTATTCCCCTCCTGCAGGACCCTGTTGAATCGGTGATCTCCGCTGACGCCATCCTTGCGACTTCCGGTTGCGAGACGGCCGGTGACGGCGTCGGACCGCCATGGGACAAACCTTCCTCTACGCCTCCTTTCCTTAGCCTCCTGGAACAGGGCGAACCCGAAGCTGTCTTCGTTTTCAATGAATCGTTCTAAGGCCGGCATTATACCACAGGAAATAGTCCTGTTCAACAATGAATATCGGCGGCATTTGTAACAGGTTGCGTATCAACGCCCTGAGGATTTCTACTCAGTCCTGCCGGCGCAGTTTTTCCCGGAGCGGATGGTATGCACATGCATTTTCCGGCATGACCTTCGGAAATTGGAGCCGCGCTCCGCATGCCTCGACATACAAAGAAAGACTTCCGCCCAGACGCCTTGACCTGCATGCATATTTTCTATACAGTAACGAAGGGTTTTTTCTTTTTCCCGGGATTTCCAATTCCGGGACGTTCAACATCATTGTGAAAGGCCCGCGGCAGGGGCCCTTTCAGACTGGAGACCGAGTTGCAAAACCATTTCATGTCGATACTGTTTTCAGGGGGGCGCTTCGCCCCGTCCCGAAGGAGGCCTTTCCGGCAGGGAACAGTCCTGCTCGCGGCCGCTGCCCTGCTCGCGCAATTTACATTATGCGCCGGCCTATTTGCACAGAGCGGCGGCTCCCCTGCGGGAGGCGCGCCGCCGCCGGGAGAACGACCGGCTGCAGACGTCTTCTCGCGCGTCGCGGATGCCGGCACTGCGTCAGACCATGGCGGAGCCCCGTATGTCATCGTCTACGACTGCGCGAAGAACAAGGTCAAGCCGACCGGCGTCACCTACGTCGACCGGTATACGATCTACAAGGCGCTCGACTCGGCCGGCTGCCGCGACCTTTCGGTCCTCCGGTGGAATTACGATCCCCAGAGCAGCCACGTCGAGATAAGGGAAGTGAACGTCATCCGAGGCGGCGCGAAGATAGCGGTCGACGTTTCGCTCGTTCACGATCTTCCCGCCCCGCAGGCGGCGATCTACTGGAGCGACCGGATCAAGACCCTTCAGCTCCCCCGCCTTTACCCGGGAGACGGCATAGAGGTGACGATATTCCGAAAGGGGTTCACCTACGCGCTGCTTTCCACTGAGAACGGCGGTTCGGGGGCGGGGGCGCGGGAAAACACCGGGACGCCGGGCGAAGCCGGAGCGCGATCGAACATCGATCATGCCCAGGGGACAGGCACCGCCTCCGCGCAGGCTCCCGGCGACGAGAAATACATCCCGCCGATGCCGGGGGAATATTTCGACATAGCGATCTTCGCCGACGAGGCGCCGATGATCGAGAAGCGATACGTCCTGATCCTTCCGCCCGACAAGCGGCTTCATTCGGAGATATACAACGGCCCGCTCTATTCGAGCACTTCGTACACGGCCGAGGCGAACGAATACGCCTGGTGGGGATTGAACCTCCCCGCCTCCGTCCACGAGCGCTTTCAGCCCGACCAGAGCGACTTCGCGCCGAAGGTGGTCATGGCGACGGTGGAAAGCTGGGAGGCGAAGAGCCGCTGGTTCTTCGACGTAAACCGGAACCAGTTCGACGTGACGCCGGAGATCAGCGCGAAGGTCTCGGAGATCCTCTCCGAAGCCGGGCTTTCCGGCGCCTCCGACGAGCGGAAGGCGAAGGCCCTCCTCCACTGGGTGGCGCAGAACATCCGGTACAGCGGCCAGACGATGGGCCCGGGCGAAGGGTTCATCCTGCACCCGGGCTCGATGATACTCGAGCAGCGAAGCGGCGTCTGCAAGGACATCGCGGGCATGCTCATAACGATGCTTCGCGCGGCGGGGCTCGACAGCTACGCTGCGATGACGATGGCGGGAAGCCGGATCGACGCGGTCCCCGCCGACCAGTTCAACCACTGCGTCTGCGCACTGCGCCTCGGGGACGGCAGTTTCCGGATGTACGACCCGACCTGGGTGCCGTTCAACAACAACATCTGGTCGCTTCTCGAAGCAGAGCAGCACTACCTCGTGGGAACGCCGGAGGGAGAGCCCCTGGCGCGCATCGCGTACAGCCCCCCGGAACAGTCGCCGCTGAAGGTACGGCATGACGCCGCGCTCGGTGAGGACGGCACGCTCGAGGGGACATTCAGGTTCGAGGGCTCGGGCGCGATGGACAGCCGCCTTCGCGGGATCGTCGCGGGGAGCCGCATCGACGAGATGGCGAATTCATTCGCGGCGCTTATCGCCCCGGCGGGCGAACGCGTCGAGGCCGTGCGTTACAAATTTCACGGGCCCGACGACTTCAGCGCCGACATGTGGCTCGAGATAAGCTACCGCATCCCGCGCTTCGCGGCGATCGTCGACGGCGGCCTGGAATTCAGGAGCCCGGCTATGCAGGTGGTCCTCGGGAACGCGCGCCTCTTCCGGGCGGCCTCGGCGCCCCTGCCGGCCGAAAGAAAAACCGATCTGTTCCTTTATTACACGCAGCTTTTCGACGGCTCCGAGACGATCCGGCTTCCGAAGGGATACGGGGCCACCGCGCCGAGATCAGGAGGCGGCAGATCCCGCCCGGCGGGTACCCGGGATTCAAGGCGGCGATCGACGAGGCTCGGAGCTGGAGCAGGCAGACATTCCGCGCGGTGAAGGGAGGCGGGAGATGAGAAACATCCATTGGAATTTTTCAATACTCCGGCATTCAATCCTTCGGCAGGCGGCGATGATTTCGTTCGCCGCGTTCACCCTGGCCGCAGGAATGTGCGCGGGCTCAGGCGCCGCGGCTTTGGCGGCGCCGGCGGGGGCCGGCACCCCCGCAGCGTCGCCCGCGTCGATGGGCGTTTCCTCGGGGCACGACCTCGACGCGCTCTGGAAAAGCGCCGGAAAGGATTTCGACCTTTCGAAGCATGACGCGGTGCTCCTTCTCGAAAGCGCGCGCGTCACGATTCTTGGCGGCGGAGCGAGAAGAACGACGATCCATCGCGTCGTCTGGATCGGCACCGACGTCGGGATCGACACGCACGCCGACCTTCGGGTTCCGTGGAACTCGGCGACCTCGACGTTCAGCGTCACGAAACTGCGGACATGGCGCGACGGACGGTGGTGGCCGGACGAGACGCGGGTCAGCCCGACTGCCGTAGTCGAGACCCTTCCGTTCGCGGTCGCCCTCGCCGACGACTACTCGGCGATGCGCGAGACGATGCTCCTTCATGACGGCGTCGGGATTCCCTGCATAATGGAGACCGAGTATACGATCGAGGAAACGGCACCGGGGCCGGGCGGCGCCGACGGATTTTTCCTGCTCGCCTGCCGGGAGCCGGCCGTGCTCGTTGAATACCTCGTGGAAGTCCCCGGCGGCGCGCCATTCGCATTCCATTCCGGCAACGGCGCCCCCGCGCCGGCGGAATCCCCGAACCCGCAGCCTTCCGGCGCCGCCGTGAACGGTGGCATGAAAACATACAGATGGAGCGTCGAAAGATCGGGCGGGCTCGGTTTCCCGCGGATTGCCGACGCCTCCTCCTACGCCCCTTACGCGTCATGGTCGACGTGGAAGGACTGGGACGACCCGGGAGATCTCTTCGCAAAATGTTTCGACAAAGCCGCGTCGATCGAAGGAGCCCTTGCCGACACGCTGTCCTCGAGGCTCGCCTTCGAGCCGGCCGACGCGGCGAAGGCGGCAAAAATCGCCTCCCTCGTCTCCGAATGGACCAGACCCGTACATTGCGATTCGCGCCTCCGTCTCTTTTCGCCGCGCCCGGCGGCGAGGGTTTATGAAACGGCGTACGGCGACGCGCTCGATCGCGCCGTGCTCGCCGCGGCGATGATGCGGGCCGCCGGGCTAGAGGCGCGTCCCGTATTCAGATCGGCCGAGCTCGGGGGCGTGGACGCCGGCGTCGCGGGATTCTCCCGCTTCGGGGAGGTCTTCGTATGCGTTACCGGCGACAGGTTCGACGCCGTCTACGATCCGCTTGAAAGCTCACTCATGACAAGGCCCGGCATGAACTGGGGCCGGACCGTATGGAAGCCGGGGACGGGAAAGGCGCCGCAGCTTCGCCCCGATCCGGAGGTGGCGGCCGCCGGCAGCAGC
>JALOPX010000180.1 GCA_025453655.1 Candidatus Krumholzibacteriia bacterium | reverse complement strand
CATGCCGTCGATATTTATCCGGACCTCGTCCCCCGCCTTTATCGAAGGCAGCTTCTCCTCGCCGACGTAGATCTTTCCCCAGACCTCCCTCGTGTCGATGATCTCGTACACGGGGCTCATCCTGGGAACGGCCTCCCCCGGCTCGTAATATTTGTTCGTGACGATCCCCGCAGTCACCGCCGTGACGAGCGCGTCCGCGATCTGTTTGTCGACAAGGGCGAGCTGGGCCTCGATCTGCCGTTTCTTCGCCTGGACGGTTCTCACCTGCTGGCCGGCCGTCGCGAGGGCGGCCTCGGCGTTGCGGAGCCTGTTCCCCGCGTCGTCCACGGCCTGGCGCGTCACCGCGCTCCCCTCCAGAAGGTTGGAGAGGCGCTCGTGGTTGAGCCTCAGATATTCCAGCTCGCTCGACGCCCTGCCGCGCGCCGTCAGGGCTATCTCCTCCTGCACGCCGATCTCGTCCACCGCCGCCTCGAGCTGCGCGCGCTGGAAGGAAAGATCGATCGTGTCGATCAGCGCCAGGACCTGCCCCGCGGCGACCGCTTCCCCGGTCTCCGCGTAGAGGCCAATGATCCTGCCCCCCGTCATCGCCGGCACCTGGACGCTCGTGCCCTCGACTACGCACGTGTAGATGTCCCCGCCGTCACCGCCCGAGCATGAGCCGAGCGCCGACGCGATCAGCAGCAGCGCCGCGCCCTTCAGCATGAATTTCATCTTCGACCTCCTGATTCGCCGGTTGCCCCGCCCCGCCGCGGCGGCGCGCCGGTCGCGTAATCCATTGCGGCCCTGTTCACCATGAATTCTATCTCGCTCCCCCTGAATTCCAGTTGCGCCGAGGTCAGCGATTCCTCGGCGTCGCCGAGCTCGACCGCCGTGGCCAGTCCCTGGCCGTGCCTTTCGAGCGCGATCTTGTAACGCTCCTCCTCCATCTCCACGAGACGCCGCCGCAGGACGATCCTCTCGGCGGAATCGGCCAGGTTCTCGTACGCCTCGGCGACCTCGCGGCGGATCTCCCGCCACGCTTTTTCCTGTTCAATGCCCGCCGCGCGGATCAGATTATCCTGCATCCGCGATTCGTTCCCCCTCCGCCCGCGGTTCCAGATCTCCCACTGAAGCTCGACCCCGACGGAATAGTAATCCATCCATTCGTCGGAGAAATAATTAACGCCCGGCCTCGCGTAATGGTACGAGGCGGCGAGGCTGACCTGCGGGAAGTACGACGAGCGCACGATCCCCTTTTTATACTCGGCCTCCCTGATCAGCGACCTCCCTGCGGCGAGCTCGGGCCTTAGGCCGCGCGCGAGGGCTTCGTAATCGGCGAGCACGCCCGTCTCTTCGGGCAGGCCGGCGGGGATCGACCCTTCGATCGAATCGACCGCCTCGATATTGAGAAGGGCGGCGAGCTTCGCCGCGGTCTCCCTGAACGCGTGACGCATCGAGCCGAGATGCGTCGCTATCTCGAGCCGCCGGGTCGACGCGTCGAGGGTGTCGAATGCGGTCGCCTGCCCCTCGCGAAGGAGTTTTCTCGACCGGTCGAGATGATTTTCCACTCTTCTGAGGCTCGCCGAGAGGACGCCCTGCCCCAGGATATTCCCCTCCAGGGCGTAATAGAGCTGGCGGACCCGAAGGTCCACGAGATTCTGAAGCTGCCTGCCCTCTTCGGCGGCGCGGGTCAGCCGTTCCCCGGCGGACAGCGCCTGGTAGCGAGTGCGCATCCCCGTGAATATCGGGACCGTCAGCCCGGCGTAAATATCGTACTGGTCCTTCGCGCCCATCTCCGTCCCCTGGTAGGAGGGCGGGAGGAAGGGCATCTCGAGTCGGGCCAGCTCGGAAACGTAACGGGCGCTCGACGAGACGAAGAGCCTCGGCCAGCCCGCGGCGGCCTGCACGTCGACGTCGGCGCGGGCGATCTCGAGCCGCTCCTGCTGCTGAAGAATCGACAGGTTGCCGCGCGCGGCAAGGTCGAGGCACTCGTCCAGCGACAGCGCTTCGGCGGAAAGGGCCGCCGGCCACAGGAGAACGGCGACCGCCAGGAGTCGTAGACTAATCCCGGACATCGTTACCACCCTTTTCGGCTTTGATCCCGTTCCATACGAGATCGAATATCTCTTTCTTTCGTTTTTCGATGAATTCCTTTTCCGACGGATCGATTTCGGGGAATACGGCCGTGAGAATCGGCGCCGCGAGAAAGACAAAGATGCACATCCCGACCAGGCTGAAGAGAAGGTGCTGCGGATCGACCGGCCTGATCGCTCCGGCCGCGATCCCCCTCGAGAAGGTCTCCCTGTAGACCGGATATATCGGACCCCCCTCGTTGCCTTGAACGATCCCGGCGATGACATTCCTCGCGACGGGGCCGCCGCTCCCGATCTCCCAGGTGAGGAACCTCACGACCTGCGGGTTCCGCGAGAGGCGGTCGATGTAGTTGTCGATGAAACTGCGGAGAAAGGTTTCCATATCCCCGGCCGGCCGGACCGATTCGACCAGTTCGCGGAAGAAGGTCGTCAGTTCCCTTGTCAGGGCCTGCCTGTAAAGCTCCTCCTTCGAGCGGAAATAGTAATGCAGCAGCGCCTTGTTGATCCCCGCCCGGGCGGCGATCTCCTGCATGCGCGCCCCCGCCTTTCCCTTCTCGAGGAAAACCTCGCACGCGGCGTCGAGGATCCTTTCCCCCGTCGCCCCCGGCCCGTTCATAGCGCCTGATGCAGTCGGCGCGGCCACTTTTTCAGTTTCAGATCCCATACCGCACTTCATTTCTTTACCCATTTGGTTTAACCATACGGTTAAATTATAGGCAAGTATTGCCGGACAGTCAAGCCCCTTTTTAAGAAAAAGGCGGAACATTTCCTTCGCGCGGGTCCGGCGGGAGAGGGTTCGCGCCTGTCAGGATACGGTTAACGGCTTATGGTGCAATGAAATATAAAGGTCCCGGATCCTTGCGGACCCGGGACCTTTAATCATCGAACCGGGCGTTTGTTCATCGCCCCAAGGATATCAGAACTATTCGACGATCGACTTGATCGCTCCCCAGGTGGTGTCGTCGTTGCCGACAGCGCACTCGTGGACGATGACGCCGTTCGTGATGACGAAGTTGCATCCCATAACGTCGATCGAAACCCATTCCGGGTTGTA
>JALOPX010000179.1 GCA_025453655.1 Candidatus Krumholzibacteriia bacterium | reverse complement strand
ATCGGTTCCTCCAGAGTTTGCCGGCATCGCGTCAGCGGCCGCGCCCGGCGGCCGCCGCGAAGGCGCCGATCCCGGGATATATGCCCGTCTCGCCCAGTTCTTCCTCTATTCTCATGAGCTCGTTGTATTTCGCCACGCGGTCGGTCCTCGACATCGATCCGGTTTTTATCTGCCCCGCGTTGACGGCCACCGCCACGTGGGCTATCGTCACATCCTCGGTTTCGCCGGACCTGTGCGAAATGACCGAAGTGAATCCCGCCTTCCTGGCCATCTCAATGGCGTCGAGCGTCTCGGTCAGGGTGCCGATCTGGTTGAGCTTTATCAGTATCGAATTCGCGCACCGTTCCCTGATCCCGCGCGAAAGTCGTTCCGTGTTCGTCACGAAAATGTCGTCGCCGACGATCTGGATTTTGTTCCCCAGGCGGCTGTTCATGATCTTCCATCCGTCCCAGTCGTTCTCACCGAGGCCGTCTTCGATCGATATGATCGGGAAGTCGGCGACAAGGTTCTCGTAGAACGAGACCATCTCCTCGGCGCCCAGGATCTTTCCCTCGGCGGCCAGATGGTAGGCGCCGTCGCGGAAGAATTCGCTCGCGGCAGGGTCTATCGCCAGCGAGATATCCTCGCCCGGCCTGTATCCCGCCTTCTCGATGGCGGCGACGATGACCTCGAACCCTTCGCGGTTCGATTTCAGGTTGGGGGCGAATCCGCCCTCGTCCCCCACGGATGTCGCGTACCCCTTTCCGGAGAGGATCTTCTTCAGGGCGTGGAAGGTTTCCGCCCCGTAGCGCACCGCCTCGGCGACGCTTCCCGCGCCGACCTGGACGATCATGAATTCCTGTATGTCGACGTTGTTGTCCGCGTGTTTCCCCCCGTTGAGAACGTTCATCATCGGGACGGGGAGGACCTTGGCGTTGACGCCCCCTATATATTCGAAAAGGGACAGCCCGAGCTCCTCCGCGGCCGCCTTCGCCACCGCCAGTGAAACCCCCAGGATCGCGTTGGCGCCGAGCCTGCCCTTGTTCGGGGTGCCGTCGAGCCGGCAGAGAAGCCCGTCGATGTAAACCTGGTCGAGGGCGTCCAGTTCGATAATCTCAGGGGCGATTATCTCGTTGACGTTCTCGACGGCTTTGAGCACGCCTTTGCCTCCGAAACGTTTCAGGTCGCCGTCGCGCAGCTCGACCGCCTCGTGTTCTCCCGTGGAGGCTCCGGAGGGCACGATAACGCTTCCCATGGCTCCGCCGGAAAGCCAGGCCTCGACTTCCACCGTCGGATTCCCCCTCGAATCCATCACTTCCCGCGCGTAAATGAGCTCTATGGTCGTCATCTGTTCCTCCCGCATATAACCGGCTGAACCGCAATCAGTAAGGGATGATCAAACCCAGCAGCGAGTCTAGTTTTCCCGAGGCGGGGTGTCAAGAGAAATTCATTGACGGTGCGTCGTCCGCCCGAATAATATAATGCGTTGAAATTGAACGCGTTGCCAAATTCGGCTTTTCACCCGGGGCCGATCCTGCTATCTTTTCACGCGGCGCATGCAATTTTATTATTTGTAAAAAGATAGGTTCGCGGGGGAAACAATATTCACCCCGTCCCGTACTCAAGGTGTAAACGTTGAAGCATGAAGATGCAAATCTTGTCGAACGGTGCCTGAAAGGAGATGGGAAAGCCTTTGAAGAACTCCTGGTCAAATACCGCAGCCCGGTCTTCAGCATCTGCATGCGGATGGTTCGAAACCATTCGGATGCGGAAGACCTTGCCCAGGATGTTTTCATCAGGACGTTCAACGTTCTCGACAGGTATAATCCTGCGTACCCTTTTTCGAGCTGGCTTTACAGGATCACGTCGAATCTTTGCATCGATTTCATACGCCGCAGAAAAAGCGGCATCGTTTCCATCGATGAGCCTGTTGCCGGCACGGATGGCGAGATGTCCCGCCAGATACCGGCGGATACCGTCAATCCCGACAGGGAGATGGAAAACAGGGAGATGATGGAGATGTTGGACCAGGCGATGGCCGCTCTTCCGGAACATTACAGGATCATCGTGATCCTCAGGCACCAGGAGCAGTTGTCGTACGAGGAGATATCGGACAACCTTGGGATCCCGCTCGGCACGGTCAAGGCGAGGATTCACAGGGCCAGGAACATGATAAAGGAAATTTTCGTTCAAAGGGGACTGGTCGAGGATGATGGCGCGGCCGTCGAAGATTCCGAGTGAGGGAGGCGCAATGATGTTGAAATTAGTGAGAACAGCGGCTGTCATCGCCTCCATGTCCGTGTTGTGCGCGGGGGACGCGATGTCGGCGCGCGCCTTCATGGAGACCGATTCCCGCGTGATCGAGATCGACGGAGCGAAGAAGGTCGTCGTACTGGGGATCAACGGCAATATAGCGATAACCGGCGAAGAGGGCAGGAAAGATATTTATCTTAAGACGATCAAGAGCGGAAACGTGGAAAACGAGGACGAGGCGGGGGAAATAATCAGGCAGATGGAAGTAAAGGTCACGAGGTCGGGCGATACGATAAAGCTGGAGACGATATATCCGAAAAATTTTCAGGTGAAGAGGAATCTGATCGCGTTCCTGGTGAAGAGGCAGTCGGGAATCAGGATGGATCTTGAAATTGTTCTTCCGGAAGAGATCGGCGCTGATGTGACGACGGCGAGCGGGAAGATATCGATATCAGGCATTGACGCCGATGTCGAGGCCGACGCGTCGAGCGGGGATGTGGAGATGCGCGGCATAGGCGGGAAGATCGTTTCCACCGTCTCTGCCGGAAGCATCGGGGCGATGGATATCGCCGGCGACGCGGACCTCAAGACGCTGAGCGGCAGGATATTCGCTAAGAACATATCGGGGAACGTCACCGCCGAAACCGCATCGGGCAGGATGGAGCTGGCCGAAATAGGCGGCAGCCTGAAATGCAGGATTGAATACGGCACCGTGATCGTGGACGGCGTGGGCGACCTGGATTACAGGGGAATAAGCGCTGAAGCGAAGTTCGTCGATGTCAGGGGAAGCATAAACGCTTCGACCGCAAGCGGGTCGGCGGCCTTCAGGGTGAAGCCGGAGAAAAGCGTCGACTACAGGATTACCGCCTCGAGCGGGGATATATTCCTGAGATTCCTGACCCTGATGGAGG
>JALOPX010000073.1 GCA_025453655.1 Candidatus Krumholzibacteriia bacterium | reverse complement strand
ATTACCACATACCGATCGATTCCTCATTCCTTCACCTGGCCGACGCGACGCAAAGCATCTTCGATAACGTCCGTGAGATGTTCAGGTATCCGCTTGAACATGTCGACACCCCATTTTCCGTGCAAATCATGAGGCTTAAAGGCGATGATCAAAAGACGCGGATTCATTTCGCCGCCGCTTTCCCTGATTCCGCGGTTCGTGATCCACGGAAGGCGTATAAAATCGCTTTTTCGATCTTCGACTCGGGTCATTACAGGATTGCCGGCAATTCATTTCTTTTTAGGCCCGATACGCTTCGCACGATTGACAGAATGCGTCACCGTTTTTACGTCTTCGACTTCCCTGTCGACCTCCTGCCGAGGTCCGGCGAGTGCAGTTTTGCCGTCGAAATTTCCGGGGGCGCGCCGCTTCACCGGGGCGTATGGAAAGGCGCGGCTGAAATTCCGGATTTCGGCGGGGAGATGCTCGTGTGCAGCGATGCAGGGCTGATGTTGCCCGGGGTTGCGGGTGAATGCGCCTCGATCCCCGATCCGATGCCTGTTTACAGCCGCACAGGCGACATCTGCCTTTTTTCCGAGACATACGGCTTGCGCAGGGACATCGAGGGTCTTTGCAAATACCGTTTGTCCTATTCCATAAAAACAAAACCCGGCTCGGATGAGGGGCTTGAAGGATTGCGCAAGGTTTTGTGGTGGATGTCCAGAAGCGTCAGGGGAAACGCGCCCGAAAGCCCCCCTCACATGATCAGTTCGTTCGAGCGAAGAACCGCATCAACTTCGGCAAGCGACAGGTTGAGAGTCAATCTGGGTTCGCTGGAACCGGGAAAGCATATCATCTCAATCACCGTTCTCGATCTCGTCGGCGGCGAATCGTTTTCGTCCGAAAGGGAATTCATCGTCACGGATTGAGAGTGAGAAACATTCCGTAATAAGGAATATCCTTGCCTCCGCCGTCATCCTCAGTCGCCTCATCATCCTCGCTGAAGAATACCGTTTTGATGATATAGAAAGCGAAAAAGGCGACCACTGTCACCATGGCTATTTCCTTGTAAATATTGGATCCCGTTTCCTTTTCCAACTCTATTTCAATCGTTTGCAGCGTGTCAGCCGCTCCTTGATGGGAGACCGTTTCCACCTCTTCCGTGAATACGGGCGCCGATATCACCAGGCCTGCGAGATCCACGTCCGTGTCCCCATGAATGACCGGTTCCGAGCAGACCTGCACCGCCGACGCGAATGTGACTATCGTAAATAGAACAAGAGCGGACCGTATTTTCCCCTTTTTCATTTCTCCTGCCACCTTTCATACATGATGATCTCGTCAAGATCCTTTCTCGGTCGTATCACGGGTTCGTGAACCGGATATCCGACCGGCGTAAGGGCGACAATCTTGACGTCTTTCGGAACCGACAGAATATTCCTGACTTCCTCTTCGTTAAACGCTCCGATCCAGCAGGTTCCCAGTCCCTCGGCATGCGCAGCCAGCATCAGGTGTTCGACCGCGATGCCTATGTCGACAGGCATGCTGTTCCAATATCCGCCCATCTTTTTGTACGCGTCCTCCTCCCTCCCGCACACTGCCAGAACGACCGGGGCTTCCTCGAGAAACTGCTGGTTTCTGCACGCGGGAACCAGAAGCCTTCTCGTCCCCGGATCGCGCACGATGATGAATCTCCATGGCTGGCCGTTTTTACCCGACGGAGCCAGCCTTGCAGCGTCCAATATCCTTAGAAGCTTTTCCTCCTCCACCGGATCCCCGAGGAATTCCCTCGTGCTGGTTCGCATCCTTATCGCCTCATAAATTTCCATCTCGCGCCTCCCTGGTCATGACTCCCGACACGAACTGCAGAAGCCTTTCGATTATCGAACGTTTCTTCCCGTCCCTGCACGCAGGGAGCATGTATCTGAGCCCTGAATCCACTGTGATCAGGGCCGTCGCAACGATTCCAGTCAGGATCAGCCACTTCGATTCCGGGATTTTAGCGGGATATATGAAGATGTGGAAAAGCATCGCATCGGCGACCAGGTATTGAAGGGCCGTCTTTGCCTTCCCGAAACGGCCGGCCGCCATGGAGGTTCCATACCTCACCGCGACGACCGGCCTGTAAACGATCATGACGGCCTCCCTCGCGAGGATGACCGCGACAAAAACGTTGAACCACCTGAGCTGAAGCGCTCCGCATAGGACAATGAATGTAACGGCGACCAGCACCTTGTCGGCCAGCGGATCCAAATGGGCCCCGAACCCCGTTTCCTGGTTGAACCTGCGCGCGTACCATCCGTCGAAATAATCGAGGACGGAGGCCATAATCAGCATCCACGCCGCGACGGCCGCATACCTGTCATCGCGTATAAGAAAGAGCGCGGTGACAGCAGTAACGATCCTGATAAATGAAAGGATGTTGGGGATGGTGACGGGACCGGGAATTGAACGCATTTAACGCATCCTTCAAGGTTTCTTGCGTGATTCTCCTGGAAACCATATACTAATATCTGAAGTAAAGATAACAGGAAATGCCGCCCTGACGCAAATACTCGTGACAGTGAAGACCTGAAGGGATTATGAGCTTCAAAAGGAAATACGAGTTTTCAAGACCCGAAAGACGACGGTCAGGCTGGCTTATCATCACGGCGACGGCTATTCTTTTACATCTGGCGCTTTTCATTTTTTTCAAGCCTGACTACCTGGAGATTTTCAGGAAGGAGCCTCCCGGAGACGAGGGCGTTTCGTCGTTCAAGTTGATCGACGTGCAGTCCGCATCGGAACCCTTCGAGTATGACCTGCCTGTATTCACGGAGGACGATATCCGGGCGGAAAGTGTCGACGAGGAAAAAGCCGAGAGAACCTTCCTTGACGAACTCGGAGAACCATCGCTGGACATCGAACCCCTGCAAAAGGGCGGCCGGACAGGCGGTAACGCCGGCGCGCCGGGGCCGCGCGCCGGCTTCGTCGAACCGAGGCCCCTGTCGATGCCCTGGCCCAGATTCCCCGACGGAGTCGACCGCAAGGTCAATGGAAAGGTCGAGCTTCTTCTTTATGTCAACGAGAGTGGCGAGGTTATGGAGATAAAGGTCGCCCAGGGGCTTCGCGACAAACGCCTGAACAACAGCGCGATAGAAGCGGCGAGGGAAATCAGATTCATCCCCGGAGAAATAAAAGGCGTACCCACGTCGATGTGGGTACGCCTCACCATCGGGTTCCAGCCCCGGTGATTATCTATTCCAACAGGGATTTTACGAATCCCCAACTGGCGTTCTCGTTGCCGATCTGGCAATTGACAAGATCCATGACGCAATGGCCTTCCACGAAGTCATCCATGAAATTCGCGGGATCGCCGTTCTGGCAGGAGCCGTTGTATGCCCCGTCCCCGCAATATATCGCGAAATTCCCCGTGCCGTACTTCATGACCATCAGCGTGCCTTCGTACGTCCCGAACATCCTCTCTTCGAGATCGAGCACTCCGTCGACGTCCCAGTCGCCGTAGGTGAACGAAATGACCAGGGTGCCCCCCATCGTGCCGTTCACGGGGTGCTGTATCTCCCACGTCGGTTTCTCCGGAAGGGTCGTGGCGTCGAAATGCGCCGTCCAGGATCCGGTCATCGGATTGTACGTGAAATAGTTCGTGAAGATATAATTCCACCTTGTTTCCGGATCCGTCACCGGAGGCCAGTCCGTGTCATCTATCCGAACCCACCACGTGCCGCCCGTCACGAGCGGATCCCCGGCGGTTATGTCGCCCGAATAAACGGGAGGCGACGCGAGGATCATGTTCCCCATACCCTCGAAATCGAATTCCAGGAAGAGCTCATCAGGCATGCTTTGCGCGCACAGGTTAATCGGCAGAACCACAACGATCATTACCAGGAAGAGGAATGATATTGTTTGCCCTTTCATCAACAATCACTTCCTTTCTATTCCAGGATAATCAGTCCTGGTAGATCGTTTTTATTGAGCCCCAACTCGAATTTTCGGTTGATGTAGTGCAATTCGTATCCCTCAGGTAAAGTCTTCCCGACGGAGAGATCGGCGAGGGCACGTACAATTCTTCCTGCATCGTCGTCTCATTTACAAGATCGAGCGTGCCCGAACAGTTTCCCTGGCCGCAAAAGCTGAGGAAACAACCCCTGCTGAAATTTATGTAACAGATGAACCCGATCGAAAAGGCCTTGTCCGCATATTCATTCTCTTCAAGTATCCCGTTCGCGTTGTAATCCCGGATGACGATCCGGAAACTGGAGCAGAGCCCGCCCAGCGTGTCGCCCGCCGCGGTGTACATGCGCCACTGCGGAGCTCCGTCGCTGAGAACGTTCGAAGGCCACGTCCCGTCCCATCCTTCGTTTCCGGGAGTGTCGTCATACGTGAAATAGTTGCTGAATATGAAATCAAATCTTTCGTTCCCCGGCGTTCCAGGATTGTCTGCCGGCCATCCCGCGTCGTCCATCTTGATCCAGTAAGTGCCCGGAAAGAGCGTCCCAGCCGTGATATTGCCGCTCCAGAGCGGCGGAGAATCCATGAACGATCCCCCCCCGTCCAGCGCAAATGTCTCCGTCTTGAAAGTTATCGCGGAAACGTTGAAAGCGGAAAATATCAGGAAGGATAGCCCGAGGACTGCGAACGTTACCTTTTTACTCACTGTCTCCCTCCTTAGCAAGCGTTGTTAATCCCTTTATCGAAGAAATCCCCTCGAACCATTTCCAATTCAGGCCGCATTATACCAGAAAATGGAAATTTTGTAAAACCTTATTTACTGAATTATTTCCGAAAAAAACCGAACTCCCGCACCATCGGGTCACCAGACTTCCCTTTCCGAGTAAACGTCGAATATTCTAAGGGAATAGTCTGAAAATTCGCCTATAACCTCCGGATAACCGTCATTATTCATATCGAATACGATAATCCTGTCTCCGAAAGGCTTGTCCCATTCGACCTCTATGTTATGGAACTTGCTGTCTATCACTATCCCGGAATTCAACACAATTTCGAGTTGGTCGTCCATATCCATATTTGCCACAACGATTTCAGAAGCCGTAAATTGTTTGTCGCTCTTCCATTGGCGGCTTTTGTCCATGGAATCGATTATATATAGCGTGCCTTCGACCAGGAGGATGAACTCCATCTGAGGATCGTTGTCTATGTTCTCGACCGCTATCGCTTCGATGCTTTTGAAATTATCCTCTATATTCTCCCATGTGTTGACGTAACCTTCCATCGAGTAGGTCAGAATCCTTCCGGATACGGTAGCTATGATTATGTCGGGTATGCCGTTAGCTTCGAGATCCTTGATAAAGAATCCCCGGACCTTCGCCCCGAGGTTGGTCAGCTCCCATTCCCTTTTCCAGCCGTTATCGGTCCATCGTTTGAGATATATCTTTCCATAGACATCCGCGTAGATCACTCCCCACCCATCTCCCGCGTCCAGGGGTATTACCTTTGCGAATGGAAAGCGGCCAAAGGCTTCCAGCATTTCGTATGGATCCATCTTCGCCGCTTCAGGCTTTCCCGGAAAGCACGCAAGGCATATCGCGGCGAAGGCGATAGCGGTGAACGTCGCGTAAGGTTTCATTATTCCGTCTCCTTCCCAGGGGTCGTCATTTAATTTGAGCCGAGCGATCTTCCGCCTCCGCGAGGATCGGAGGCTCCGCATCTATCTTCCCTGATCATTATGACCTGTGCATCCCCGATCGGATCGCGCTCTCTCAGGTCGTGCCCTCTTCTTCGCAGATCGCCGAGAATCGAATCCGGCAACGCGTCATTTTCATAATATATCAGATCCGGGAGCCACTGGTGGTGAAATCTTGGAGCAGAGACGGCTTCCGCGGGATCCATCCCGAAATCAATGATGTCCACGATCAGCTGCGCCACCGTGGTTATTATCGTCGATCCGCCGGGCGTTCCGAGAACGATAAACGGTTTTTGCCCCCGCAGGACGATCGTTGGAGCCATCGAGCTGAGCATGCGTTTGCCGGGCCGGATGGCATTCGCCGTCCCGCCGGTCAATCCGTAGATATTCGGTTCGCCGGGTTTTATCGAAAAATCGTCCATTTCGTTGTTAAGCAGGAATCCTGCTCCGCCGACGATCACCTTCGATCCATACGAATCGTTGAGGGTCACCGTCACCGCTACGACGTTTCCGGCACCGTCGATTATTGAATAGTGCGTCGTCTCCTCGCTCTCCGGATCGAACGGCGCCTGGCTTAGCGAGGATGAGGGCGTCGACATTTCGCTCATATCCGAACGAAGCCTCCCTGCATATTCCTTTGAAATCAATCTTGCGACCGGCATATCGATAAAATCGGGATCGCCGAGATATGTCGCCCTGTCCCTGTAGGCTCTCTTTTCAGCCTCCACCATCCAGTGGACTGCCCTGCTCGAAAGCGGTCCGGCGGAAGCGAGATCGAAACCTTCCAGCATGTTCAGGATCTCCAGCAGAACCACTCCTCCCGAGCTCGGTGGAGGAGCCGATATAATGTCGAAGCCCCTGTAGACGCCCTTCACAGGCTCCCTTAGAACAGCCCTGTAATTCCTTAAATCTTCATGCGTTATCAAACCGCCGCCACGGCGCATTTCCTCGACCATAAGTGATGCGATCGTTCCCTCGTAAAACGAATCCGGCCCGTCCGACGCGATCATTTCAAGGGTCTTCGCAAGGGCCCCCTGAACAAGCATCTCCCCCGGCCCGAGCGGCGCGCCGTTCTCATGACGGAATATGGCGAGTGCCGGAAATGCGGCTCCATGTTTTTCAAGCCTCATCAGCGACTGGGAAAGTTCTTCGCTTATCGGGAATCCGCCCCGGGCGAGTTCGACAGCGGGGGCGACCAGTTCCTCCCACGGCCTCGATCCATGCACCTTCCAGGCCTCGTACAGGCCGCGCACCGTTCCCGGGACCCCCGCAGACATATGCCCGAGGGTACTCGCGTTCCCGATCACATTTCCTCCCTCATCGAGATACATCCCCTCGGAAGCGGCGGCCGGCGCCTTTTCCCTGAAGTCGATGAATGTGATCGTTCCGTCGGAACGCCTCGAGAGCAGGAAACCGCCCCCTCCGATGTTCCCGGCGGCCGGATAAGTCACCGCAAGCGCGAATCCGGTCGCGATCGCCGCATCCATCGCGTTCCCCCCGGATCTGAGAATCGACACCCCGATTTCGGTGGCCTGAGGGCATGCGGTCGAGACCATCCCTCCCGCCGAACATGACGTGGAGACGATTTTTCCGCCGTGCCTGGACGCTTCCGCGGAAGATTGAAAGACGATGGAAAGAAGAATCAATAAAACCGATATTCTGTTTCGTCCACCCATGGCAGGTCCCGGCCTTTCATAACATGCATTGCAAGCCCGGATGAATCCGCCAGGCGCTTCTTCAACCGGAACGTGGATTTTAACAGCCGTACTGTTTTTTGTAAACCCGCAAAGCATCATGGTATAACGGGCCCTTATCGTTCCAGCTCCATCGTGCCCCGCCCCCTCCCGTCTTCCGTGGCATCCCGCGCAACGCACCCGGATCGATACGGGGCCGCTCATCCCTTTATACAGATGATCGGGCGGAGCCTTGCCACGCGCCTGCTGACGCCGGCCCCTTCCATTATCGCGACCACGCGGTCGACATTCTTGTACGCCCCCGGGGCCTCTTCCGCCGCGCTCCTCGCTCCCTGCACCCTTATCGCCATCCCGCCGGCCGAAAGATCGTTTATGATATCGCTTCCCCTGTATTCCTTTAGTGCTCCTTTCCTCGATTTGAGGCGCCCGGCGCCGTGCACTGAACTTCCAAAAGTCTCCTTCATCCCTTTTTCCGTGCCGACCAGTATCCATGACGCCGTTCCCATCGTCCCGCCGACGAGGACCGGGTTGCCTGCGCCCGCGTATCGCGAAGGAACCCCCGTGGATCCAGCCGCGAAGGCCCTCGTCGCCCCCTTCCTGTGAACAAGCAGTCTTTTATTCGTCCCGCTCACATCGTGGGTTTCGAATTTAAGATTGTTATGCCCGACCTCGTAAAGGTTGCGTATCGATTCTTCTCCAAGGGAGAAAAATTTCTCGAAGACCTTTCTCACCGTTCCCGATACCGCCTGCCTGTTCGCGAATCCGCAATTGATCCCCGCCATGACCGCCGCTATATATCTTTTACCCTCGTCGCTTCTTATCGGAGCCGCCACCAGCTCGGCCTCGGGGATCTTCAGGGCGTACCTTCCGGAAGCTGCTGCGAGGATCTTCTGGTAATCGGTCCCGATCTGGTGTCCCAGCGCCCTGCTTCCCGTATGTATGCTCGCCACAACGGTTCCATCCCGCAATCCGAAGATTTCCGCGGCGTTCCGGTCGAATATCTCCTCGACGTACTGCACTTCCAGGTAATGATTGCCGGATCCGAGCGTTCCGATCTGTTTGAACTGCCTCTGCTTCGCCGTCCCGCTTACGCACGAGGGATCGGCCCCGGCAACGACGCCGTTCTCCTCTATGTATTCCAGGTCACCCTTGACGCCGAATCCTCTCTCGAGGGGAAAACGGGCCCCCTCCGTCAGGACCCTGTCTATCTCACTGAGGGACAGCTTCAGCGATCCCGTGGAGCCCACCCCCGCGGGAACGGCCCTGAAAAGTTCGTCGGCCAGGGATTCCTTCTTCTTCACTATATCTTCGAGGGGAAGATCGATCACCATCGTCCTTACGCCGCAGTTTATATCGAATCCCACCCCGGCGAGGGAGACTACCCCCTCGTCCATATCGAAGGCCCCCACGCCGCCGATCGGAAATCCGTATCCTGGATGGATATCGGCCATGGCGAGCGAAGCGGTTTGTATCCCCGGAAGGCACGCGACGTTTCTCACCTGCATCAGCGCGTCCCATTGAACCGATTGCGTTTCCTCTCTGAGGATTTTCATCGTGAAGTCATCCGCGTAGATTCTTCCCGGCACCCTCATGTCGCCTTCGGCGGGGATTTCCCAGAGGAATTCGTTTATCTTTCTCGTTTTGACTCTTCCCATTGCTCACCCTTCGTGGATACCCGGTCAGCTCCGCCGGGGCGGGTGGAATAACCCGAACTCAGACGTCCACCACGCAGCTTGCCACCCAGGTTCCGTCCGGCCTGCGCCGGACATACGCCCCGTAACCGGCGGCGGCTTTAACCTCGGAACCGTTCCGTTCGCCGTCCCCCGTCCGCGCTGCCGCCCGCACTTTCACGATCATCCTGAATCCTGTCCCCCGCGGCCCGAGGGATGCTCCCTCGATATCGACCGGCTCCGTCTCGTTCAGATCGGCGATCGATATTATTTCGTTCAGAAATTCCACCAGAAGTTCACCGAGGGAATTCGCCTCCACCCCCAGATCGAAGGTCATTTCAGGCTTAGGGGCTTCGTCGCCGCGCATAAGTTCGAAAAGAGCCATGGCGGCTTCGCAGATCGCCGTTTTCTCGTCAGGTCCCCATCCTCTCAGCCCCATATCGGCTGTGTGTTCGAATGTCTCATGCCCGCGTCGGGATTCGTGCATGCCTTTGCCTCTGAAAAGTCTTTTATAGTCGTGTTGCCGGCCCGGTTTCATGGAGCCGCGATTCCGGCGCCGCGAATGAATTGAGATCCTGCTCGGATGATAGAACAGAACAGGGCCTCGGTAAAACAGAAAATCCCCGGCCTCGGGGCCGGGGATCTTGGGGAATACGATGTCGCCGTCTTATAACCTGATCATCAGCGGAGCGAAGACCAGTGAAACGACCGACATCAATTTTATCAGGATGTTCATGCTCGGTCCCGACGTATCCTTGAACGGATCTCCGACGGTGTCTCCCACCACCGAGGCTGCATGCGTCGGAGAGCCTTTCCCACCGAGGTTGCCCTCCTCTATCCATTTCTTGGCGTTGTCCCAGGTGCCCCCCGCGTTCGACATGAATATCCCCATGAGCACTCCGGTCGCGGTGGCCCCGGCCAGGAACCCTCCGAGGGCTTCAGGACCTATGACAAACCCGATGGCAAGGGGAGCTGCGACGGCCAGGATGCCGGGAAGAAGCATCTCCCTCAGCGCGGCCTTCGTGACGATGTCTATGCATTTTCCGGTGTCGGGCTCGGCTTTTCCCTCCATAATCCCCGCAATTTCCCGGAACTGCCTTCTGATTTCTATGACCATCTTGTTCGCGGCGCGCCCGACCCCCTTCATCGTCATCGCGGCTATCACGAAAGGCATCAGGGCGCCCAGAAAAAGCCCTATCACCGTTGTAGTAGAGGAAAGGTTTATCATCTCGAGTCCAACGGTCTGCTGGTATGCGCTGAAAAGGGCCAGAGCCGTGAGGGCCGCGGAACCTATTGCGAATCCCTTGCCGATCGCGGCGGTCGTGTTGCCTATCGAGTCGAGTTTGTCGGTGATCTTTCTTATCTCCGGACCGGCTTTCGACATCTCGGCTATTCCGCCGGCGTTATCGGCGATCGGTCCGTAAGAATCAGTCGACATCACGATGCCTATCGTGGCAAGCATCCCGACAGCTGAAATTGCTATGCCGTAAAGCCCGCCACCGAGGTTGAAGGAGACATACATGGCAAGGACAAGGGTCAGGATCGGCATGATCGTACTCTCGAATCCTACGGCCATACCGGTGATTACAGTTGTGGCCGGACCGGTTTCGCTTGCTCTCGCGACAGTCCTGACCGGCGGACCGGAGGTGAAATATTCGCTTTCAGCGCCGATTAGCACGCCGGCTATGATACCTGAAAGGATCGCCCAAAAAGGCTTTATCGTCCCGACGATCTGTTTTGGTTACCTCTTTTTCCTCTCCTTAAAGGGAGGAAAAAAGGCAGGCGCCTGATTCGCATCGTTTAAAGAAGGAATATTATGGATACATTCAAAGATACCCGTTCTGTGTTAACCCTGGACGCCGGCGGAACCAATTTTGTCTTTTC